>JAJNAU010000099.1 GCA_021462625.1 Shewanella sp. | reverse complement strand
CACCCAGTACATCCCGCTTGTTGAGGCAGGAGTCTATGGTAAGCACATCATAAACATCCTGCTCAATCACAGCTGCGAATGCCTGAAGCGAGGCCAGTGACATAGCTTCAATAGGCTTACCCTCAGCAATGGCTTTGACCACCACTTCGCCCACCACATGATGTGCCTGACGAAACGGCATACCTTTGGCCACCAGATAATCCGCCAGCTCTGTGGCATTGGCATACCCCCCCTGAGCCGCCGCCAGGGTATTGGTCCGCTTGACCTTAAGGCCAGTCAGCACAGGGATCAACATCTCCAGACAGATACTCCAGGTGTCCATCACATCGAACAGGCCTTCTTTGTCTTCCTGCATATCTTTGTTGTAGGCCAATGGCAGGGCTTTCATGGTCGTCAGAATGCCCATCAGGCTGCCATACACCCGCCCCGTCTTTCCCCGGATAAGCTCAAGTGAATCCGGATTTTTCTTCTGGGGCATCAGGGATGAGCCTGAGGTCACCTCATCAGATAACTCGATAAAGCCGGCCTCGCCGGAGTTAAAGAAGATCAAATCTTCGGCCATCCGGCTTAAGTGCATCAGGCTGATGGAGCCGGCCGAGCACAGCTCTATCACATGGTCTCTGTCCGATACTGCATCCAGGCTGTTGAACGTTGGCCCGGCAAATCCCAGACTGACAGCCAGCGCATGCCTGTCAATAGGGTAGGCAGTACCAGCCAGTGCGCCACTGCCAAGTGGACAGGTATTCAAACGCTTGAGGGCATCGGCAAGGCGACTGAGATCCCGCTCCAGCATCTCCACATAGGCCATTGTCCAATGGGCGAAGGTCACCGGCTGAGCTCGCTGAAGGTGAGTGTAGCCCGGTATTACTGCCTGCTGCTCACGGCTTGCCAGCTCAAGCAGTGCCGCTTTCACAGCCTGCAGTCTGGTGACTATCTGCTCTCCTTCGGCCTTGCACCAGAGCTTGAGATCGGTCGCCACCTGATCGTTACGGGAGCGGCCTGTGTGCAGCTTCTTGCCCAGATCCCCCACCTTGTCGATCAGCTTCTGCTCCACAAAACTATGGATATCCTCGGCGCCGCTCTCGATGATCTGCTCAGGCTGCTGTGCCACCTCGGTCAGTAAAGCATCCAAAGCCTGTTTAAGTGCCTGATCTTCGGACTCGGTCAACACCCCAACTTTCACCAGTGCCGCCGTCCAGGCGACTGAGCCCTGAATGTCCTGCTCCACCAGCCGGTAATCCACCGGCAGGGAATCATTGAACTGTTTGAACAGGGCGCTGCTTTCGCCACTGAATCTGCCACCCCACAAGGCCATCACCATCTCCTTATTACTCTGTTGTCAGTTACCGCTTATCATTACTTTTCGCTCAGTGCACGGATGCGGCTGGCCAGGGAGTACAAACGGATAAAGCCTTCAGCATGTTTCTGGTTATAGACATCGTCCTTGCCAAAGGTAGCAAAGGCTTCTGAATACAGGCTGTTGGGCGAGCGCTTCTTGACGGCAGTAGCCTGTCCTTTATAGAGCTTGACCACCACTTCGCCGTTAACCAAGGTTGCCAGCGACTCGGAAGCAGCCAGCAGCGAGGCACACAGAGGCGTAAACCAACGACCGTCATACACCAGATGTGCCATACGGGCGGCGATCTGTTCGCGCCACTCACGGCTGGGTTTGTCCAGTACCAACTCCTCAATGGCACGCAAACCGGCATACATCACTGTACCACCGGGGGTTTCATAGCAGCCTCGAGACTTCATGCCCACTAGCCGGTTCTCGGTAATATCGATACGCCCCACACCATGGGGAGCAGCAATTTCATTGAGCGTCATCAGCGCCTGATAGGGACTCATGGCAACGCCGTTCACTTGTGTCACCCGACAGTCTGCCACTTTCAGGGTGACATAGGCTGGCTCATTTGGCGCATCTTCAGGATCTGCCGTCATGGTCCATACCTGCTTGGATGGCTCATTCCAGGGATCTTCCAACTCGCCACCCTCGTGGGAAATATGCCAGGCATTGGCATCACGGCTGTAGATCTTGGTGGCCGAAGCTGAGGTGGGAATGTTACGCTCAGCCAGGTATGACAGCAGGTCTTCCCGGCTGACCATGTCCCATTCACGCCAGGGGGCGATCACTTTCAGATCCGGCGCCAGCGCGGCGAAGCAACCCTCAAAGCGAACCTGATCATTGCCTTTGCCGGTACAGCCATGACACAGGGCATCTGCCCCGACTTTACGGGCCACTTCCACCTGCGCCTTAGCAATAATGGGGCGTGCCATTGAAGTGCCAAGCAGATAAGTCCCCTCATAAATCGCGCCGGTGGCGATAGTCGGGTAAATGTATTGCTTCACGAAGGCTTCTTTCAGATCCACGATATAACACTCTGAAGCCCCGGAAGCCAGCGCCTTGGCCTCCAGTCCTTCAAGCTCTGCCGCGCCCTGGCCCACATCTGCACAGAAAGCCACGATCTCACAGTTGTCATAGTTTTCTTTCAGCCAGGGAATGATGGCCGAAGTATCCAAGCCACCGGAATAGGCGAGCACCACCTTTTTGACTTGCACCATGTCGCTCATTTTTATTTCAATCCTTCAGATTTACATGGGTCGCACAGCGACGCCGAAACAGGTTATTTTGCCAGCAGAGTCACCAGCAGAGCATTCTGGGCGTGCATGCGATTTTCCGCCTGGGCGAGGATCAGCGAGCCTTTGCCATCCATCACCTCATCAGTGACCTCAACTCCGCGGTGAGCTGGCAGACAATGCATAAAGAAGCTCGCTCCGGCCTTTGTCATCAGCGCGGCATTCACCTGATAGGGCGCAAACTTGTTTTTGATATCGTCCAGCTTGGTGTGGTCGCCCATGGAGATCCAGGTATCGGTATAAATGGCATCATGGCCTTCTATCTGGTCAATCTCAGAAGTCAGCACTACCTCACCGCCATATTGAGCCGCCAGCTCCTGAGCCTGAGCCACCATTAATCCGTCCGGGAAATGACCTTCTGGACAGATCACTGTTATTTTTGCGCCCAGCAATGCGGCACCGAACATGAGGGAATGGGTCACATTGTTGCCATCACCCACATAGGCGAGTTTCAGCTGACTCAAATCATCCAGCTGTTCAGCCAGGCTAAGGTAATCAGCCAGCGCCTGACAGGGGTGATACAGATCCGATAGGGCATTGACCACAGGTACAGTCGCATGCTGCGCCAGTTCCTCGATGGTTTGCTGGCTGAAGGTACGGGCGACTATGGCATCTGCCCAGCAGGAGATATTGCTGGCAAAGTCGACCACCGATTCACGCTTGCCCATCGCACCATTTTGCTGATCCAGATACAGACTATGGCCACCCAATTTGTTTATCCCTATATCAAAGCTGACACGGGTGCGCAGGGAAGGCTTCTCAAACAACATGACCACACTTTTACCCGTCAGTGCCTGAGCATAGTCCTGCGGATTGGCTTTTATCTGTTTGGCCAGCGCCAGCAAGCTTTTGAATTGCTCCTGTGTCAGCGTTTTTAATGTCAGTAAATCTTGCATCCTCTTCTCCTTCTACACCAGATTCTTTATGTCATATGTTGGCCTTATCTTAAGGCCGGATTTGGGTGCCTATCTGCTTACCCCGAGTCAACGCCAGCATCTGTTCGGCATCCCGCCAGGACGCAACCTGTACCGGCTCGCCCATCCACTGCGCCACTTCCAGTGCCGCTTCCACCTTGACCTTCATGCCTTTATCTATCACCCCAAGCTTGATCAAACCGGCAATGCCTTCGGCATTCAGAGTGGGGATCAATTTACCTTTACCATCCAGTACACCGGAGACATCAGAGAGCAACACCAGTTGACCATCCACCAACTTGGCCACCGCTGTCGCCGCCTGATCGGCATTGACGTTGAGTAGTTGTCCATTGATATCAAGGGCAATCGAGCTGATGATCGGCAGCCACCCCTGGGACAGAATAGAGGTCAGATAAGCAGGATTACCTCCACTAACCTGACCGACAGCACCCAAAGCCTCATCCTTGATCTGTGCATCTAGCAGTCCACCGTCTCCCAAACACAGGCCGACACTCTGAATGCCCGCCGCCTTGGCTGCTGACTGCAGCAACTTATTGGCGCTGCCGGCCAACGCGCCGACAATAATAGGCATCTGCTCAGGAGGCGTGATCCGCAGGCCATCCTTCTTCTCAGTCACCATATTGTTAAGCTGAAGTTGCTTGTCGACCAGACAGCCACCGCCATGCACTATCACCAACGACTTGCCCTGCTCAAGCACGCTGGCTGCCGTTTGCATCAAACGGGCAATGCCCATTTCACATTCCAGCAGTGCGCCACCAACCTTCAACACCAGTGTTTTTTGCTTTACGGATGACATTTCCTATCCCTCATAACAGGCAATTGCCCTGAGTACGGTTCAACTGTTCTCAAAATGAATTTTTATGCACTGAAGGGCCTGACTCGCAGCCCCCTTCATCAGGTTATCGATGGCGCTGCCAATCACCAGATATTGACTGGTTTCATCGTACATCCAACCGATCAGACACTGACTTGAACACGCCACGTCATCCACTTTCGGAAATCCCTCAGGCAGCACATGTACGCACTGAGCCTGGTCATAACAGCTGAATGCCTTGCGCAAGTCGGCCTGAGTGATGCCCGGCAACAGCTTGACAGTAATAGTGGCAAGAATGCCCCGCTTAAAGTTGCCCAGATGCGGCGTGAAGATGACTTCAGCTCCCAGCTGAGTGGCGATTTCCGGCTGATGTCTGTGGCCCAGCACGCCATATGGCGTCAGGCTCACTTCGCAAAAACTAGTATGAGGCAGCGCCTTACGCCCGGCGCCGGTTACACCACTGACGGCATTGATCACCGGCCGTACTGATGGGTCCAGCAAGGCAGCAACCGGCTTGAGTGCCAGCAGCGATGCTGTGGGATAACAGCCAGGAACAGCCACCAGAGCCGCGCCGGCGATTTTGTCGGCATTCCACTCTGCCAGGCCGTAAACCGCCTGCTGCAAGAGTTTCGGGTAAGGGTGTTCAAAGCCATACCAGGCGGGATATTGGGTTTTATCGGCAAAACGATAGGCGCCACTTAAATCAAACACCGGTAGTTTGTGTTCAACACACCAGGCCGCCAGCTCCACGCTGACATGGTGATCTGTGGCCAGTGCGACGGCATCGGCCTGCGCCAGAATATCGGCTTTATTTTGACTGTTCAGAGGCTTGAGCACCTGAGTCAGAGACTGATATGCCGGGTACAAATCCTTCAGTGCTTTGCCCTGAACCTGACTTTGCTCAGAAACATAGAGGCCCTGAATTTGGTATCCGGCTCCCTGATCCAGTAAGGCTGCCAGTTGCCCACCCGTATAGCCGCTGGCGCCGATAATGGCGATTTTTTTCATTTTAGATGTTCTGTTTATTGTTAAGGTCGAGAGAGGAAAAACAGTGGGTACAAAACGCCCACGGCAACAAGCCGATGACAAGGATTATCGTCGCATGAAGGAAGAAGCTGTGTTGATATCCGCTTGCGCGGTTGTTGCAGTACCAGACTCCAGAGCACAATACAATTCCGTGTTCACGTCACAACCTCAGAAAAGCAATAAATATTCAAACTGATTGACAGACTAACACAGAAAACTAATCATTCAACACAAATGAATAACTATTGTACAAACATATTGAGACTAACCCTATGCCCAAGGTTCCGGATCTAACCCGCTGCTTTCAATCCCTCATCGCGACGCCAACCATCAGTGCACTGGAGGACGAGCAGGACCAATCCAATCGCCCCTTGATAGAGCTATTGCATAACTGGCTGACTGATCTCGGTTTTCAATGCCAGATCCAGAGCGTATTCAACAGCCGTGGTAAACAAAATCTGTTGGCCAGCATCGTCCCGCTGGGACACAGCCGCGGCGGATTACTGCTCAGTGGTCACACAGATACTGTTCCCTGCGATGAGTCCCGTTGGTCGAGCGATCCTTTTCAGCTGACCGAGAAAGAAGGCCGCTGGTACGGCCTTGGTACCTGCGATATGAAAGGCTTCTTCGCGCTGATTATTGCAGCTCTGCAGCAATTGCCGCTGGAGAAACTGAGCCAGCCACTTTATATCCTCGCCAGCGCCGATGAAGAGACCACCATGAACGGTGCTAAAGCCTTCGTTGCAGAAACCCACATCAAGCCAGAATACGCCATTATTGGTGAGCCCACTGGCCTCAGGCCGGTGTATATGCATAAAGGCCATCTGGCGAAGGGAATTCGCATCACAGGCCGCAGCGGCCACTCATCAGATCCTGCCAAGGGCCTGAATGCCATCGAAGTAATGAATCTGGCGATCACTCAATTACTGAAACTCAGAGAGCACCTGAAGGCCAATTACAACGAGTCCGTATTCAGCGTGCCTTATCCCACCCTAAATCTGGGCCATATACATGGTGGCGACGCCGCCAACCGTATCTGTGGTTGCTGTGAGCTGCACCTGGATATCCGCCCAATCCCCGGTATTCCCCTGGAAGATCTGGAGCTCCTGCTGCGTCAGTATCTGTCACCCGTGCAGGATGAGTATCCCGGCACTCTGGATATCTTCTCCCTGTACCCGGGCTCGGAAGCGTTTCACGGGCGCTGCGATACCCCCTGGGTAGCCGAAGTGACTCAGCTGAGCGGACATCAACCCGAAGTGGTGAACTATGCCACCGAGGCACCTTACTTCAGGCATCTGGGCTGCCAGACTCTGGTACTGGGGCCGGGCAGCATTGAGCAGGCCCATCAACCGGACGAGTATCTGGATACCGCTTATATCAAGCCCACGATCAGCCTACTTAAGGAACTAATTTATAACGCCTGCATGAAATAAATTTGCAGCCCTTTCCCCCCTGTACAGGGAGGCGCAGCCGGGTATGATAAACAGACAATGATAACGGGTTGCCATTTGTATCCTTAGGCAGGATTAATCCGGCCTGATAGCAGTCCATATGATATTTCCGGAGTAAATATGACAGATATGTACGCCTCGCTGCGCGCCAACGTCAGCCTGTTGGGGCAGATCCTGGGTGATACCATGAAAGATGATCTGGGAGATGCCTTTCTGGAAAAGGTTGAGCAGATCCGGCAGCTGGCGAAACAATCCCGTCAGGGCAATGAAGACGCCCGGGAACAGATGCTCGCCCTGTTGACCACCATGCCAGACAATGAGCTGGTGCCTTTTGCCAAAGCCTTCAACCAGTTCCTCAATCTGGCCAATATTGCCGAGAAATTCCACACCATCAGCCGCAACTGTGATGAACTGATCTGCGTGCACGATCCGGTAGAACTGCTGCTTGGACGCATGCTCAATGGCCGCATCGATGCAGACAAGATGCTCGAGTGCCTGGAGAATATGGATATTGATCTGGTACTCACCGCTCACCCAACCGAAGTCTCCCGGCGTACACTTATCCAGAAATACTCTGCCATTGTCGACTGCCTGAGTGCCTTGGAAAATGATCAGCTCAGCGAACGTGAGCGCAAAGCCCAACACCTGCGGCTACGTCAGTTGATCGCGCAGATCTGGCATACCAATGAGATCCGTAATGAACGTCCCACTCCGGTGGATGAAGCCAAGTGGGGACTGTCGACGGTCGAACACTCCCTGTGGCAGGCAGTGCCCGATTTTTTGCGCCAACTGAACAATCAAATCGAGGAACGTACCGGCAAAAAAATCCCCATCGACATCGCACCGGTCAGATTCTCCAGCTGGATGGGAGGCGATCGCGACGGCAACCCCTTTGTGACAGCCAAGGTCACTGCCGAAGTGCTGGTTCGCAATCGCCATGCCGCCGCCTGCCAGTATCTCAAGGACGTAGTGCTGCTGGCCAATGAACTCTCCATGGAAGAGGCCAATGCGGAACTGAAGGCACTGACCAACAACAGCCACGAACCCTACCGTGATATGCTCAGGGAGTTAAGGCAAAAGCTGCACAACACCATCGATTACCTGAATCTGCGCATAGAGGGTCACAAGCCTGAAATAGATATGAGCAGCATCATCTGGCATGAGGATGATCTCAAAACGCCGCTCAAACAGATCTATCAAAGCCTGTGTGACTGCGGCATGAGCCTTATCGCCAATGGCCTGTTGCTCGACATGTTGCGTCGTCTTGCCTGCTTTGGTATTCATATGCTCAGACTGGATATCCGCCAGGATGCAGAACATCACAGCAATGCCATCGCTGAGCTGACCTGCTATCTGGGCATGGGTGACTATCTCCACTGGCCTGAAACCGAGAAGCAAGCATTCCTGCTGCGGGAACTGACCAACAAACGACCGCTGCTGCCGACCAACTGGAGCCCCTCGGCAGACGTTGCCGAAGTGCTGGCAACCTGTCGTGAAGTCGCCGCGCAACCTGCCAGTGCGCTGGGTTCCTATGTGATCTCCATGGCCAGCTCGCCTTCAGATGTACTGGCAGTCCTTTTACTGCTCAAAGAAACCGGCTGTCGTCATGCTATCCGGGTGGTGCCTTTGTTTGAGACTCTGGATGACCTTAACAATGCCGCTGACTGTATTCGGGAGTTGCTGGCGATAGACTGGTACCGCGAATATACCAAAAGCATGCAGGAAGTGATGATTGGTTACTCCGACTCTGCAAAAGACTCAGGGGTCATGGCTGCCGCCTGGGCCCAATACCGGGCGCAGGAGCAATTGGTAAAGGTATGCCGGGATGCCGGTGTCAAACTCAGCCTATTCCATGGCCGGGGCGGCACCATTGGCCGGGGCGGTGGGCCGGCACACCGCGCGATTCTGTCTCAGCCCCCCGGCTCAGTGGATGGTCGTATCCGGGTAACCGAGCAGGGCGAAATGATCCGCTTTAAATTCGGGCTGCCCAAGCTGGCAGTACAATCACTGGCGCTCTATACCTCCGCGGTCATGGAGGCGACCCTATTGCCCCCACCGGAACCCAGGCCACAGTGGCGGGAATGTATGCAGCGCATCGCCGATGAATCAGTTCTGGCCTATCGTAAAGTGGTGCGTGAAGAGCCTGATTTTGTGCCCTATTTCAGAGCCGCGACACCCGAAGTAGAGCTGGGCAAATTACCACTGGGCAGTCGTCCGGCAAAACGTAAAGTGGATGGCGGCATAGAAAGCCTTCGCGCAATTCCTTGGATCTTTGCCTGGTCGCAGAACCGCTTGATGCTGCCGGCCTGGTTGGGCGCCGGTGAAGCACTGCAGAGCGCCATGGACAGGGGCGACACCCAATTACTTAAAGAGATGTCGGCCTGGCCGTTCTTTGATACCCGCATTTCCATGCTGGAGATGGTTTACGCCAAAGCAGAGCCCAATCTCGCGCGCTACTACGAAACTGTGCTGGTGCCTGAGTCATTGCATCATCTCGGTGCCACCCTTAGAGAGCGTTTGCAACTGGGTATAGATGTAGTACTGACGCTGACAGAATCCAACGAGCTGATGTCTCACACTCCCTGGAACCGGGAGTCGGTGAAACTGAGAAATCCTTATATCGATCCCTTAAACTTCCTGCAAACTGAATTATTGGCCCGGACCCGTAAAGGAAATGCGTCAGCCAATGTACAATTGGCACTGATGCTGACCATTGCAGGTGTTGCAGCAGGAATGAGAAACACAGGATGAAACACGTTTTAATGCCAATAATGGCAGCAGGATTGATGATGTTGTCCGGCTGTGCAACTCAGTACAGTATCAGTCAGCAGGAGCTGACCGACTATCTGAACAAAGAGATCAGCTTCGATGTGAAGCAAGGCGCGGGCCTGGTATCGGCCAACCTGAAACTGAATCAGATGGAAGTCAGACTCGGTGAAAAACCGGATACCATGACAGTTCTGGTCAACTCCAGTGTCATCATCAACAGTCCATTATTGCCTTTGCGGGCGACCTTGACTGCTGAGTTTGACGCCAAGCCCTGGTATGACAAACACAATCAGGGGATTTATCTGAAAGATCTGCAGCTGAGTAAAGTGAGTTCCAGCCCCAAAGATCTGGAAGTTGCCATCAAAGGTGTTGCACCAGAGTTGATGCGCTATATCCGCAGCTTTCTGGAAACCCAGCCGGTCTATGTTCTCAACTGCGAGGAGTCCAGGCAGGCCATGCTGGCGAATGTGACTGAAGAAATTAAAGTGAAACCGGGCAAGCTGGTACTGGTATTCAAATAACCAAAGAAAAGCACAGCTCAGGCTGTGCTTTTTTATTCCGCTTGCATATCGACACTAGGGGAAACGTCCTATCGATTCATAATTCACGATAGGTGCCTCGCCGTTTAACTCCCGCCGCAACATATCGTAAGCCACAGCGCAGCTCAGTTGCCGCACCAGATCGCGGGATCTGCGGGGCAACTTGATCATTTGGCTGTGCACGCCATACCGGGTGGCGAGCGCGATTGCTACAGTCCCTACAGGCTTGGACTCAGTGCCGCCATCAGGCCCGGCAATACCACTGGTTGAGAGGGCATAGTCGCTGTCGAGCAATTCCCGAGCTCCTGTTGCCATCTCTTTGACAGTTTCAATTGATACAGCACCAAAATTATCCAGAGTCTGCGGGCTTACCCCAAGGATCCGCACCTTGGCTTGGTTGCTGTATGTCACCAATCCCTGCATCAGGTAAGCGCTGCTTCCCGGAAAATCCACCAACTGACTAGTCAGCATGCCGCCGGTGCAGGATTCAGCTGCACTCAGGGTTTTCCCTTTCGCCAGCAACAAGTCATGTATCTCCATCGCCAGTGAAGACTTATCATCCGCGACTATAGCATTACCCAAAATGGCACGAACATCTGTAAGCAACTTATCCAGCGCGGCTATCGCGGGCGCATCGCGGGCGAAAAGTTTAACCTCGATATAAGGCATGCTAGAGCGATAACCGAGCGTGATACCTTCAGGTAACAACAGCTGGGCAAGCTTATCCTGCAGCATGGATTCTCCCTGCCCCAGCGTCAGCAATTTCTTAACCCGGGTGGGCATATCCAGCTTAAGCTCCTGTTTGATAAAAGGAATAAACTGTTCATGAACCATACGCTTTAGTTCAAATGGCACGCCTGGCGTAAAAAACAGCCAAGCACGATTAAATTTCACCCGAAAACCACAGGCCGTGCCGACCGGATTATCGACCAACACGGCAGATGCAGGTAATAAAGCCTGCTTAAGGTTACTCCTGGGCATCCCCCGATTATTTTTGGTAAACCACTCCTCCAGGCGTTGGCGCCATTCCGGGCTTTCCACCAATGGTTCCCTTTTGGCAAGCGCCATCGCCTCTGCAGACAGGTCATCTGAGGTCGGCCCCAACCCGCCGTTCACTAAAATGACATCAGCATGCAGGCTGCGTTCACGAAAGACTTCAACCAGATCTTCCAACCTGTCACCCACGGTAATCCGCCTCGCTACTTCAATTCCCTCTTCCATCATAGTGTCAGCAAACCAGGCTGCATTGGTATCCACTATTTGTCCGGACAGAACCTCCTCTCCGGTACAGATCATTTCGAGCTTCATCGTCAGTCCCTGAATCATACGGTTGTGATTAAGGTAAGAGAGGCGGCAACAGATGGCAATAGCGTATGAATACATCTACATCAAGTTGACTGTAAAGAGGACAAGTTCGTCAAAAGAAAGGAGGTGTCGGAGTGAGAGGTGGCTTTTTGAAGGGATAAAACAAAAAAGCCTCGTCATTTCTGACGAGGCTTTTTTGTAAGTGGCGGAGCGGACGGGACTCGAACCCGCGACCCCCGGCGTGACAGGCCGGTATTCTAACCAACTGAACTACCGCTCCAACTCGTTTTTGGTTTCACTTTTTTACAAAAAGTGGAAACCAGAATTGGGCGCTTGGCAATGACCTACTCTCACATGGGGAAACCCCACACTACCATCGGCGCGAC
>JAJNAU010000098.1 GCA_021462625.1 Shewanella sp. | reverse complement strand
TACGGGCAAATTCGAGTTCAAGGTATTCAGGTGCAGCAAGGCGGGTTGCCTTTCAAAGCGCAATACCATAGCAATCGTGTTTGCCCGAAAGCCCCAAAGGGCAAGGCTGACAGCCCTATCTGCTTGGTTGCCGCTCTCGCTAAGGACTCAGGCCATTAAGGTCGAGCTGCATCGGGCATCTCGGGGCTGTAATCACTTACAGAGCAGGCACAGGACTTATTCGCACCTTCCTTAGAATAACTATGCGCCGCACACCTCGTCGCCCTAAAATGTATTTCGCCAGAACAAATTCTGGCAACAAAAGCTAAACAGAAGCTAAGGATATTCGAAATAAAATAAAAACCCCACCTGGAAACAGCGGGGTTTTTCATCACTCTGAAGGCCCAGGGAATCGGGCCTGCAACGAAAATTACTTGCTGGTATTGATTGGGTCGAATGACTTCACCAGCTCATCCACCGCCTTCATCTGACTCAAATAGGCTTCCAGCTGGTGCAGTGGCAATGCACATGGACCGTCGCACTTGGCGTTATCCGGATCCGGGTGAGCTTCGATAAACAGACCTGCCAGACCCAGCGCCATACCGCTGCGGGCCAGCTCAGTCGCCTGGGCACGACGACCACCGGCACTGTCTTCACGGCCCCCCGGACGCTGCAGCGCGTGGGTAGCATCGAAGATCACCGGATAACCGGTTTGCTTCATCTCATCCATACCCAGCATGTCCACCACCAGGTTGTTGTAACCAAAGCAGCTGCCACGCTCACACAGGATGATTTCGTCGTTGCCGGCTTCGTTGAACTTCTTGATGATATGACGCATCTCGTGTGGAGCCAGGAACTGCGGCTTCTTCACGTTAATGATGGCGCCGGTTTTGGCCATGGCGATCACCAGATCTGTCTGGCGAGCCAGGAAAGCCGGCAGTTGGATTACATCCACCACCTCGGCAATCGGCGTACACTGGTGTGGCTCGTGCACATCGGTGATCAGCGGCACGTTGAAGGTGGATTTGATCTCTTCGAAAATCTTCAGACCTTCTTCCATGCCCGGCCCCCGGTAAGAGTTAATGGAAGAACGGTTGGCCTTGTCAAAGGACGCCTTGAATACGTAAGGGATGCCCAGCTTCTGGGTCACTTCAACGTACTTTTCCGCAATGCGCAAGGCCAGATCGCGGGACTCCAGTACGTTCATGCCGCCAAACAGCACAAAAGGTTTGTCATTGGCGATGTCAATGGCGCCCAGTTGGATGGTTTTGTTGGTCATCACACTGTCTCTCTTGTAGGCCGACGCCGACGGCATCGGTACTGAATCAAATTTGGAGCCAGAGTATACCCTGAATCATGACAGCGCCGCTATGCAAGCCAGTGTACCCGTGTTATACCGAATCATCCGGGGTGTGATCACCGGCAAAATAATTGCTGCAGCAGCAATTACATCCCCGGATATGCTACAAGCGTTTGAAAAACATCGCCTGCCAAGGTGCTTTACCTCATACTCTGCGGATCTTAGGACAGCTCTTTCGCCGACCTGACTGAGATAAGACACTACTGTGAGTCACTATGCTTAATCAAGAACACAAAGTGACCCTGCGACTGGTGTTGACCAGCATGATCGCCGCCCTTGGCTGGATCATCTCCAAAGAAACCATTGTCGACCTGCCACCTTTTGGTTTTATCGGCCTGCGCTTCACACTGGCGTCACTGTGTCTGCTGCCTTTGTGCTATCGGCCGCTGCGGCGTACCAAAGGTAAAGATATCCACGCCGCAGCCGGTGTGGGTCTCCTGCTGGGTGCTGGGCGGCGGGTTATATTGCCAGGAGAAAGGATTGGCAGTCACCGCAGGACCGGCATCATCAAAACGGTTACCAGCGAGACCATAAATAACAAACATCAGAAAGGTCATGATGAGCACTGACAGCAATACCCCAACCGGGGCCAGCGCCGGATGAGCAAGCCCGATGACACGGGAGCCCACTGCCGCAATCAGCATCAGGTCACCCAGTGACGGAACGGTATTCCCCCCCTGACAGCCAAAGCGCACCGAGAAGGTGCGCTTTGGTTATATCATCAGGGGATCAGTGGTAAGTCTCCGCATGTTCGCTGAGATCCCTTAGCTGCATCTTCACCAACTCGATCATGGGATCATGGGGGTTTTGCTCAACAAAATACTGCAAATCCGATGCGGCCAGGGTAATACACCCCAACTGCTGGGCGATAAACGCCCGCTCCCGGTGAATGTGTATATCATCCGGGTGCCACTGCAACAGCAGGTTACAGCACTCCAGCGCACTTTCAAACCGGTTGGACACAATACAACCTGATTTTAATTCATGCAACATCCGGGTCAACAACCGCTTCAGCTTCACCGGCTTAATATGCGCAGGCTTAAGGCGGGCACTGTTGCCCATTTCACCCCGTACCAGTGCATGGATATAATGGTGACTGACAAATTTGCCGGACAAAGGGTCCAGATATCGACGCTCTTTGCCGCGACGATGCAGCAGCAGCGTATGCCCCGGCAGAAGAACAGGCTCCAAAGCCAGATCCAGCTGCTTGCCCAGCAGCATAAGTACCACCGCCAGTGTGGTGGAGTTCCCCTCCCGGTGCAGCAGGCAGTACCCCAGATCAGCTGCATCTGCGCCAAAGTAATTTTCCTTGGGCTTAAAACCCAACTCCTGGTAATACCAGCGGATCAAACGCTGCAACCTGGCTTCCTGATCCACCAGATAGTGGCTCAGCACAGCGCCGGATAACTCTAACCAGGCCCAGGTGGCCCGCTTCAGATCCGACAGTCCCAGATGAGCAGCAATTTCCAGCGCCGTCTCAGGCAATGAAACCGCCAGAGTTTTCAGCGAGGAGTCCACACAAAACGAATGTTCAGAAGGTAACAATTCAGACATTAGCCAATCAATACCGCTTGTTTAAAATGAGCTAACTTGCCCGCATACACAATCCAGCCCAGGGCGCCGATCAGGGCAAACCCCCGGAACGGTCTGTTGCGGTCACTGCGCATAGCCATAAAGGCCAGCAAAATATAGGCAAAAACCGCCATAATCTTCTCCGTCAGCCAAGGATCCATTAAAGGATATTGCTTGATTAACACGCACAGTAACAATCCCGACAGCAGCAGGAAGGTATCAATGACATGCGGCGTGATCTTCAGCCACTTGCGTGTCATCAGCGGAGACTGACGCTCCTTGAGGAAAAAACGAACCAGCAGCAGAGTCACACTGATGCCAATAAGCAACAGGTGAGTGTGTTTCACTGCCGGGTAAAGCGAATAAAAAGTGTCCATGTTGTTCTGGGTTATGCAAAACAGGAGCAGTAGTGTACCCCAGTGACACCGGCATGCCAAACGGCGCTAAATCTGACGTAACAGCAATAAAAAACGCCTCTGAAAAGAGGCAGTTAATCATGCAAATCCCAGGTTAACCGGGCCAGCGGCCAAGAGTGCACCTGTCGTTACTGCCAAAATCACGCACTGTGGCCACATCCTGATACCCCAGTTCTATCATCTTCTGGCGCAGCAACTTGGCCTGTTGATAGCCATGCTCCATCAGCAGATAACCGCCGGGCAACAGGTGGATTCTGGCCTCGGTGGCAATGTAGAACAGATCAGCAAAACCTTCATCCGCTGCCGTCAGCGCGCTGAGTGGCTCGAATCTGACATCGCCCTGCGCCAGATGTTCATCCTGCTCATCGATATAAGGCGGGTTGGATACCACCAGTTCAAACTGTCTCTCAGCCACCGCAAAGAACCAATCACTTTGCAGAATTTCAACCTGCTCCAGCTTGAGCCGGTCGCGATTCATTTTGGCCAATGTCACTGCATCAGCCACCCTATCGACACCAGTCACCTGCCAGCCGGCACGTTCACTGGCCAACGCCAGCGCGATGGCGCCTGTGCCTGTGCCCAAATCCAGCACCCGGGATGATTCCGGCAGACTGAGATTCAGGGCGGTCTCCACCAGGATCTCGGTATCCGGTCTTGGGATAAGCGTGGTTTTGTTCACCAGCAAGGGCAAAGACCAGAACTCCCGCTCCCCGGTAATATGCGCCACAGGATGCCCCTTGGCACGCTCATTAACCATGACCATAAAGGCCTGCCAATGCTCGCTGCTCAAGGACTTGTCCGGCCAGGTGTAAAGATAAGTGCGCGATTTACCCAGTACATGCTGCAGCATGACCTCAGCATCCAGAGTCGCAGACTCAGACACCCGTTCAAGCTGGACGCTGGCCCACTTCAGCGCCTCATCGATGCTGATGCCAGACATCAGTTCTCGTCCGCCAGAGCCGCCAGCATATCGGCCATATGTTCTTGAATAATTGGGTCGAGTACCGAGTCTAAATCCCCTTCCATCACTTCGCCAAGGCGATACAGGGTGAGGTTGATGCGATGGTCACTCACCCGGCTTTGCGGGTAGTTATAGGTACGGATCCGCTCGGAGCGATCACCACTGGCCACCAGAGAGCGACGGGTGCTTTCCTCTTCCAGACGACGCTTCTCATCTTCCGCCGCCTGAATACGGGCAGACAGTACGCTCATCGCCTTGGCGCGGTTTTTGTGTTGGGAACGCTCATCCTGACACTCCACCACAATACCGGATGGAATGTGGGTAATACGAATCGCCGAGTCTGTGGTGTTTACGTGCTGACCACCGGCACCGGATGAACGGAAAGTATCGACCCGCAGATCCGCAGGGTTTATCTGGATCGCTTCGGCTTCAGGCACTTCTGGCATAACCACCACAGTGCAGGCTGAGGTATGCACCCGGCCCTGGGATTCGGTTTCCGGCACCCGTTGTACCCGGTGACCACCGGATTCAAACTTCAGCTTGCCGTACACGCCATCGCCACTGAATTTGGCAATCATCTCTTTGTAACCACCGTGCTCGCCTTCGTTGGCGCTCATGATCTCTACCTGCCAGCGCTTGCTTTCTGCATAGCGGCTGTACATACGGAACAGATCACCGGCGAAAATCGCCGCTTCATCGCCACCGGCACCGGCGCGGATCTCCACAAAGGCGCTGCGGTCATCGTTGGGGTCTTTGGGCAACAGCAGGATTTGCAATTCGTCTTCCAGACGTTCGAGGGTGGCGTTGGCAGCAGTAATCTCTTCTTCCGCCATGGACTTCATCTCTTCATCATCTTCAGCCAGCATTTCTTTGGCCGAAGCGAGATCAGCCTGGGCCTGTTGATACGCCTTGAAACCGGCAACCACATCTTCCAGCTGGGAATACTCTTTGGAGAGGGCGCGAAAACGCTCCTGATCGGCGATGATCCCTGCATCACTGAGCAGCGCCTGCAGCTCTTCATGACGCTCAATCAAACCTTCAAGCTTGCGGATTACAGAATCCTTCATTTTGTCTGGCTAACCTTACTTTTTTCCAAGCCGAGGGCGGTGCGCAGTTGTCCCAGGGTATTGAGATCCCCCTGACGACTGGCCGCTGTCAGTGCCTGAGTCGGCGCATGGATCAATCGGTTGGTCAGCTTGTTCGCCAACTCCAGCACTACCTGCTCGGCGTCGCCGCCCTGAGCCAGTTTGTTGAGTGCCCGGGCCACCATTTCATCTTTGATGACCATGCTCTGAGTCCGATAATCACGAATACTGTCCACCGACTCCAGCGAACGGATCCAGTCCATAAACAGGTGAGCCTGTTCATCGACAATGAGTTCCGCTTGCTCGGCAGCCTCCTTACGGGAGGCCATATTCTGTTCAATGATGCTCTGCAGATCGTCCACTGTGTACAGGAAGGCATCGTCCAGTTCGGCAACTTCTGCTTCAATATCCCGTGGAACAGCGATATCAACCAATAACATAGGCTGATGGCGACGCTGCTTGAGCGCTTTTTCTACCAGGCCTTTCCCCAAAATAGGCAGAGGGCTGGCGGTAGAGGATATCACGATATCGGCCATGGGGAGAAAATCCGGAATTTCCGACAGCGTAATGGCTCTGGCGTGGAACTCTTCGCACATGCCCTGAGCACGCTCAAGCGTGCGGTTAGCCACCACCATTTCACTGACGCCGTTTTCCTTGAGGTGACGGGCAACCAGTTCGATGGTTTCACCGGCACCAATCAACAGCACCTTGGTGTGACTCAGACTAGAGAAAATATGCTTGGCCATGGAAACCGCAGCGAATGCCACGGATACGGCAGCGGCACCGATTTCAGTTTCCGTACGCACCTTTTTGGCCACCGAGAAGGAGTTCTGGAACAGCCGATCCAGGGTCACAGCAATAGTGCCGGCCTCTTTGGCTTTAGCAAAGGATTGCTTGACCTGTCCCAGGATCTGCGGCTCACCAAGCACCAGCGAATCCAGCCCGCAAGCAACACGCATCAAATGCTTAACCGCCATCTGGCCTTCATATTGGTACAGGCAAGGGGCAATATCGGCATGACTCAGTCCGTGATAGTGCTCCAGCCAGGCCACCACGTCTTCCCTTGAGGCATTATTACAGTAGAGCTCGGTTCGGTTACAGGTGGATACGATCACCGCCTCACCGCTTTTGCTGGTACAAGCCAGACTCTTCATCGCGTCGTGGATCTTGTCCGGAGAGAAAGCCACTTTCTCTCGCAGATCTACTGTGGCTGTTTTGTGGTTAATCCCGATTGCTACAAGACTCATCTGACTCTAAATTTATGGAAACTGGCATTCAAAAGAGGGTATGGGAGCTCATTCTACTGAAACGGACGGGCTAAAAATAGAATATGCTTAACAAAACCGAATAAAGATTATTAACCCAATTCATTTTTTAAACCAAACTATTAGCGCACCCCAAACGGAGCATTCCCGCTGCCAATGGGACTTGGTTATCCCTCACGGCCGACCTATCATAGGCACTTTGGCCACTCAGTTATAGGCGAATATTTTGAACCGCTTCACAAAATCCCTGCCCTGGACAGTACTGTTGCTTGTCAATTTGCTGGCCGCCTGTGTCTCCAAACCTGAATTGCCGTTGATCTCCGTGGATATCCAGGATCCGGCCAACGCCTATGCCTGGGAGATCACGGGCAAGATTTTAGTCAAAACCGCGGATGACAAAGTCAGTGCCAGTCTGTATTGGTTACATGCGCCCATGCGGGATGACATGCGCCTGACCTCCATGCTCGGCACCAGTCTGCTGTCGATGACAGTCACACCGGTGCAAACCTCACTGACTGCCGATGGCAAAACCTACCGGGATGATGATCCCGAGCCGCTGCTGCAGCGTCTTTCCGGCTGGCGGGTCCCGGTAACGCAGCTGCCGAATTGGCTCACAGGCCAGTTCGGCGATGCCAATATTCTCAAGCGCGATGCCAATGGCAGGCCCTGCGAACTGCTGTCAAAAGGGCCTGCGCCCTGGCATATCCGGGTGCAAAGCCGGCAAGCAAACAACCTCAACATTCCCAGGCTAATGCTGGTATCCAGACCTGGTATCGAGTTGAAAATTCAAATCAACCGTTGGCAGGCACTGGCTTTGGCCGATGCGCCAGTCAACAACAGAATTAAGAGTTAATCCGTCATGACAGACAATCTTTCCCGCCACTGGCCGGCACCTGCCAAGCTCAATCTGTTTTTGCACGTCAACGGGCGTCGTGCTGATGGCTACCACGAGCTGCAAACCCTGTTTCAGTTTGTCGATTATGGCGACAGCCTTGATTTTAAAATTACTGCGACGCCTGAACTTATCCTGCACTCAGACATGGGAGAAGTTATCCCCGACAGCGATAACTTAATTCTCAAAGCCGCAAAATCTCTCAAAGCAGCAAGCGGTTATCCCGGCGGCACCGAGATCTGGCTAACCAAGAGACTCCCCCTGGGTGGCGGTCTGGGGGGCGGTAGCTCAGATGCGGCCACTACGCTGGTTGCCCTGAATGCCCTGTGGCAAACCGGCTTTTCAAAACAACGACTTACAGAAATAGGCTTGAAGTTGGGCGCCGATGTCCCTGTTTTTATTAATGGTTTGGCGGCATTGGCAGAAGGTGTGGGGGAGCAATTGCAAGCGGTTAAGCCCGCTGAGTCCTGGTATCTGGTGATTCATCCGCAGGTGCATGTATGCACCAAAGCTGTATTCCAACATCCTGATTTACCACGAAATACGCCAAAGCTCAACGCCGCTGACCTGATGAGCAATCCCTGGCGAAATGACTGTCAGGAACTGGTCGCATTGCGTTACCCCCAAGTTGCCAATGCGTTGGCGTGGCTGATAGAATATGCGCCGTCTAGAATGACCGGCACAGGTGCCTGTGTGTTTGGTTCGTTCGACACGCAGCAAAGCGCCCTTGATGCGCTGGCGAAAATGCCAACACACTTCGATGCTTTTGTTGCGAAAGGGATGAATATATCGCCGTTGGAGCAGCGCCTGCGCCAGCTCTGACCAATTATCTGGACGGTGAATAGTTGCGCGCTTGTTCACCGCCAGCCAACAGAAATAAAGCAAACACCTGAGGTTCTTACAGTGCCCGACATCAAGCTCTTTGCTGGGAATGCCACCCCCAGTCTTGCGAAGAAGATTGCTGACCGTCTATTTTGCAAACTTGGCGACGCCGAGGTAGGTCGATTCAGCGATGGTGAAATCAGTGTCCAGATCAACGAAAACGTACGTGGTGCTGATGTGTTCATCATCCAGTCTACCTGTGCACCGACCAATGATAACCTGATGGAGCTGATCGTGATGGTAGATGCGCTGCGCCGAGCTTCTGCCGGTCGTATCACTGCCGTAATTCCATATTTTGGTTATGCCCGCCAAGACCGCCGCGTCCGCAGCGCCCGGGTACCTATCACTTCGAAAGTTGTTGCTGACTTCCTGTCCAGCGTAGGTGTTGACCGCGTACTGACCTGTGACCTGCATGCCGAACAGATCCAGGGGTTCTTCGATGTACCAGTAGACAACGTATTCGGCAGCCCGGTACTACTGGAAGATATGGTGGCAAAAGAGCTGGACAACCCAGTCGTGATATCTCCGGATATCGGCGGTGTGGTGCGTGCCCGTGCCATCGCTAAGCTGCTAGATGATTCCGATCTCGCTATCATCGACAAACGTCGTCCACAGGCCAACGTGGCTCAGGTGATGCATATCATCGGTGATGTAAAAGATCGCGACTGTATCATTGTTGATGACATGATCGACACCGGCGGTACCCTGTGTAAAGCTGCTGAAGCATTAAAAGAGCATGGTGCCCGGCTCGTATTTGCGTACGCTACTCACCCGGTGTTCTCCGGCAACGCCGCAGACAACATTGCCAATTCAGTGATCGACGAAGTGATCATCACTGACACTGTGCCTCTGGCTCCTGAAATGGAAAAACTGGGCAAAGTGACTCAGCTGACCATGTCCGCTATTCTGGCCGAAGCGATTCGTCGCGTCAGCAACGAAGAGTCTATCTCTGCCATGTTCAGACACTAACAGTCCCCAGTCTGCTTACCCCAAACGCGCTCACCATGAGCGCGTTTTTTGTTTCTGCAGATCAGCGTTACATGCTTGCAGATCTGCTGAACAAAACTGTGAGTAAAGGCGCAAAACTGGATTTATTTCCCACCGGCATACCAGCCAAAATACGCGGCAACCTGGCAGCCCCTGATAGGACTGAATTCTATCCCTACCGACAGCGCCTCTGGCCCGATAACCGGTGCTGCGCCAAGCCTGCCGGTGCTCCGCTGGTTGATGACTGTGTCATCGACATCCCTCAGAATACCTGGATTGAGCACCCCTGGGGGCATTGGCGTCAGCTTGTGCGCACCAATGCACAAGCAAGCTAAGCCCGGTACCAGACGAACTTATTTCACCCGTTTGGCACTTTGAGCTATCACGGGATTAGCAATCGCATCCTGTGCCGGAATAAGCTGCAGTTCATAGGATTTCTGTCTGAATGTTTCGGCCAGCACGGCATCCACGGAAGCATTGGTGCGCTCAAACGCCGTAAGAGGCTCAAAACCAGCCATCAGGTTGGCCAGCATCAAGCCACTGATCAGATCACCTACTCCCACTGGCTGCTTTTCAAATTCGTACAGGGGACGATAAGCCAACCAGGCTCCCTGTGTCGTAACCAGCAAAATCTCAAACTCCTCTGTTGAGGTAGCCGAGCGGGCCAGATGCTTAACTACGACCATCTTGATGCCTTTGGCAATCAGCCTTTCACAGGCATCGATGGCTTGGTCCAGATTATGGATCACCCGATCAGTCAGGGTTTCCAGCTCTAGCAAATTGGGCGCCACCACATCAGCCACCGCCAACGCCTTGGTACTTAGAAACTCGGATACCCCGGGGGCAACGATACACCCCTTTTCCGGATGCCCCATCACAGGGTCACAGAAATAAATAGCGTTGGGGTTGACTGCTTTCAGCTTCTCCACTGCAGCGACAATTTCCTCTCCCTGAGCAGCACTGCCAAGATAACCGCTGAGCAACGCATCCACCGTTTTCAACACACCTATGTTGTCCAACCCCTGGATAAGCTCAGTGATTTGCCCCGCAGGCATCACCATACCTTTCCAGCCTTCGGCATACTGAGTATGATTGGAAAACTGCACTGTGTTGATGGGCAGCACATTCATGCCACTGCGACGCATTGGAAATACTGCGCTGCTGTTGCCGGCGCAGCCAAAAACCACGTGAGACTGGATAGAGATGATCCGCTTCATGGGTAACCCTTTTTTTACAAGTCATCTGAAGATTAAGCGCAGCTAGCCGCAGGATGGGCAAGTATAACACCTGACTCATTATGCGCTGCAGGCTTGGCGCACTGGCTTTAACAAGTGCGCAGGATTTAATCTGGCGTTTATTTTGACGAAAGCTTAAAACAATAAAGCCCATCAATTGACGGGCTTTATGTATAGCAGTGTTACCAAGATTCGTGGATATGAACGACGGGAACAAAACCCTTCTAGCAGGCTCCACCACACTCTATATAACGGCATAACCGCATAATGGCTGGGGTACCAGGATTCGAACCTGGGAGTGGCGGGATCAAAACCCGCTGCCTTACCGCTTGGCGATACCCCAATATGCTTGCAACTTGCAAGAAGAAACCACACTTCAACTTGACTTAAATATGGTAGCAATGGCGGGACTTGAACCTGCGACCCCCGCATTATGAGTGCGGTGCTCTAACCAGCTGAGCTACATTGCCAACGGCTTGAGGCATCCGGCTTAAAACCGAATAGCCCGGACATGACGGGATAAAAACCTGGGATTTTAACGCGTGCCACTATGCCCTGAAAATGGCTGGGGTACCAGGATTCGAACCTGGGAATGGCGGGATCAAAACCCGCTGCCTTACCGCTTGGCGATACCCCAATAGTGAGGAAACTAACTGTAAACAAAAGATGGCTGGGGTACCAGGATTCGAACCTGGGAATGGCGGGATCAAAACCCGCTGCCTTACCGCTTGGCGATACCCCATCAGCGTTTACATACCGTTGCGCCGCAACGGATTTAAATGGTACGGGAGGAGAGACTTGAACTCTCACACCTTTCGGCACCAGAACCTAAATCTGGCGTGTCTACCAATTTCACCACTCCCGCAGCGTCTTGCGTTTTACATCCTCAAGAAGGATGGTAGCAATGGCGGGACTTGAACCTGCGACCCCCGCATTATGAGTGCGGTGCTCTAACCAGCTGAGCTACATTGCCACTTTGCTTCCTGCGCCCCTCTTCCTCTCGGCGAGGAACGGGGCGTATTATGCTTATTCCCCCATGACAGGTCAACCGGTTTTTTGCGACAAAACCCTGCAGTTGTATCGTTCGGCTATTAACTCGACAATATGAGCATTTCAGGAGCAAAACATGGCGACCAGGCTGCTGTTTACGTGGATTTTTTCATTTTCAGCAGAAAAAACCACAATCCATTACGTCCCTGTCAGAAGCAACTGTGCTCACAGCTAAAAACCCCGGATAAAGACCGCAATACCGTTCAGTTAAGGCGAATATAAAAAGAGCTCTGCTAAAGCAGGGCTGTTTTTGTTTTTGAAAAGCAGTTCACCACGAAGCG
>JAJNAU010000097.1 GCA_021462625.1 Shewanella sp. | reverse complement strand
AGGTACTGACGATTGGGGAGATTGGATACCCGATCGAGCAGGATCTGCTTGCGCAGCGCCGTCACTTCATCATCCAATGACTGAAATATCTGCTTGAGCTGGTTGGCCATGCGGTTGAATGCCAATACCACCTGTTGCAGCTCAGTGGTTTTGGGCAGTGGCAGATCTGGCCCGAATTGACGGTTGGCGATGTTCTGGGCATGTACCGACAGCTGGTGCAGCGGTTTGAGGATCCAGGTTAACCCGAGCCGGGCGCTGAGAATGGCGAGCAGAAAGAACAGCGCAAACAACAGGAAAGTGTGGCTCAGAATGTGCCACAGTTCGAGGTAACCGATGCCCGGGTTGGCGGTGATCTTCAGTGTGGCCAGCTGTAGCCAACCAGAGGTAATGGTAGTTTCGGTATTGATCTGCTCAAACAGCTCAAGATCGATGAACCACTGAGGTACCCCGCTGATTTTCTCCGGATTTTTCCAAACCTGTTGATGGCCGTCAGCCAACCAGATCAGCTCGATGCTCTGGTAGTAACCTCCTTCAAAGATAACGTTCACCAGCGTGTCGACGGTGGCGCTATCTCCGGCTTCCAGGGCTGGCGAAAGCATAAGGCCAAGTGAATGGCTGGCATTGTTCAGGTCTGATTCCATCTGCTTGGTGAGAAAGCTCTGGGTTTCGGTAAATTGCACCAGAGCAAGTCCGGTAACAACCAACAGAAACAGGCCAAACAGTAGCGAATAGAGCTGTCGGAACAGTGTCATGAGAGGCTACTCCAGTGTAATTTTGGGTTGCCGTAACCGGTCAACCTCAAGTCTGTGGGTAAGATCATTCCATTTTTTGAGCCGCTTGGCGGAGCCAGCCAGCTCACCCTGTCCTTTTTGTTTGTTAAGCCAAAGCTGCTTACCGTTAAAGCTATACACGGGAACTAGATCCCGGCGCAGGGTTGCCGGTTTTATCTGAGGGTCCAGATTATCCAGAACCAAAGGGACAGAGCCGGGGGTTTCATAGTAGGTCAGTACCATATGGTATTGATCCACCGTTTTCGCCTTAACCATAGTGATACGCAGTTTGTCTTCAGGGACCCCGACTTGCAGCAGGGTAAAGTATTTGGCGATGGCGAAGTCCTCACAGTCTCCACCGCTGGCACCAATAAACTCCAAAGGTGTGGCCCAGTAATTGGACTCTCCCCAGAGTTTGATATCATCGATAAAGGTAAACAGATTGAAGAATCGATTTACCTCAGTCAGCTTGTCCCGCTCAGACAGATCCTGTGCAGTCTGCATGGTGTTGAACCAGGCTGTGGCTCGTTTCCCTGCGCGGGTGCCGTAATTTCGTTCTAACTGGGTAACAATAAGGTTGGCATTGAACGTGTGGGTGGGCGCCGCTGAGATAGGACTGATAACGGTTAGCAACAGTACCAGACTCAGTTGGATGACTGAGTGAGAGCTGCTGTTGAACCTTTCCCGGCGTTGCCTATCCAGAAGTAAACATCCTTATTGTCTTGGGGAACTCCCCTTGTATATCAAGCCTTATCGCTCCCGCAGAGCGGTTTCTTTGGCCCGCAAGATTGGGTTCAGAATGTATTCAAGAATAGAACGCTTACCGGTCATAATATCCACTGAAGTCAGCATACCGGGGATAATAGGCATGGGCGTTCCGTCTTTTTTGGTCAGACTCGACTGCTGGGTTCTTACTTTTATCAGATAATAACTGTTGCCTTCCTCGTCTTGACTGGTATCGGCACTGATCTGTTCCACTGTGCCTTGCAACCCACCATAACGCGTGAAGTCATAAGCGCTGACTTTGACCACAGCCGGAAGGCCGGGATGCAGGAAAGCAATGTCCTTTGGCAGGATCTTGGTTTCAATCAACAGCTGATCTTCCGATGGAACGATTTCAATTATATCTACGCCTGGCTTGACTACACCGCCTAATGTATTGATATGTATCGTTTTAACTATACCGTTTACCGGAGAAGTGATCACAGCTTTATTGAGTTTGTCCGCCGCCCCAACCTGAGCTTCGTTCATGCGTGACAGGCGGGTTTGCAGTTCGTTAAGCTGGGTTCGGGCTTCTGCACCGAAGTTGAATACGGCTTCCCGTCGTTTGAGAATGGCTTCATCCAGTGAAGCTTTGATCTTGGGGCGCATCAGGCGTAATGATTGCAGCTCGCCCTGAATATCGTTAACCGTCCGTTCCAGTTTGAGCAGCTCAACTTCGGCGACTATGCCTTTTTCTGCCAGTGGGCGAGTGAGCTCCAGCTCCCGGTTGACGAGGCGAAAGCTGTTGCTCAGAGTGTTGATTTTTGAGTTCAACTCAGCAGATTCCTGCTGTCGCTGCTGAATCTGGCGGGCCAGAATTTCCAGCTGATTGCTGAGCTTATCAAGGCGGCCGTTATACTCATCCATCTGCCTTTTGATCAGCTGCTCCTGTCGTTGCGACAAATCAGTGGGGAAGTTGAGTGTCTGTTTGTTGATCTGAACCTGTTCTTTCCAGTGGGTGGACATATCCGCCACTACTAGACTGTCTAGCTCGCTTTGCAGGCGGATCACATTGGCTTGCAGGCTATCGGCTTCCTGTTCCTGCTGCGCAAAGTCAGAGCGGAAACGGGTATCATCGATACGCGCCAGCGACTGCCCCTTGGTGACCAGGCTCCCTTCAGTGATATAGAGTGCTTCCAGAATGCCACCATCCAGGCTCTGAATAACCTGTACCTGGGATGACGGGATAACTTTGCCTTCACCTATAGTGACTTGATCCAGCTCGGAAAAGTAGGCCCAGATAAGGAAGAACAGCACCATGGTGGTGAGTGACCAGATGATGAGTCTGTGTCCGGTTGGCGCATCGGTCAGCATGGCACCATAGATGTCATCGACCATTTCCATGTCTTCAGATGTGAGGCGTTTACTCATGATTTGCCTCTCCAGCCATCAGTCCCTGACTGAGTTGATCCAGAACCTTATCCCTTGGTCCATCGGCGAGTATGCGGCCTTTATCGAGCACTATGATGCGTTCGGCCAGCTTGAGCAGGTGCATTTTGTGAGTGATCAGCAGCAGTGAACGTTGCTGGCTGACATTCTGCATTGCCCGGATAAACTGCTTTTCTGCCCTGGCGTCCAGACTAGCGGTGGGTTCATCCATCATCAATATGGGCGGGTCATTCAAAATTGCCCGGGCCAAAGACACGCACTGACGTTGTCCTCTGGACAGTGCCTGGCCGCCTTCACCCACCTGTTTTTCCAAACCTTCGGATTCCTGATGGGTAAACAAACCCACACCAGATAATTGCACTGCACGGATGAGTTGATGCTCTGTCACCTGACGGGTACCGAACAGTATGTTGTCCCGAATGGAGCCGTGAAACAGGGTGACGTCCTGGGGCAAATAACCAAAGTTGCGGCGTAAATCGGCCGGATGTATTTGCTGGGAGTCCAGCCCGTCGTAACGTATGTTGCCGCTGGTGGGCTGTAACAGACCAATGAGCAATTTGGCCAGCGTACTCTTGCCAGAACCGTTGCGTCCGATAATGGCGATGCGCTCGCCGGGCTGAATGGATAGTGAAATATTATTCAGCACTGTGTTTTCGGTTTCAGGGTAGGCAAAGTTGACATGATCCAACTCGATCTTGCCGTTGAGTCGCTCGATACTGATCAGATGGCCCTTGTCATCGAACTCATCTTCCTGTGTCATGATTTGATCCAGCTGTTTCAGCGCGCTCATGGTGTGATTGCCGCGGGTCATCAGGTTGGCAAGTTGGGCGAGGGGAGAGATAGCCCGACTGCCGAGCATCACGGCGGCGATGATGCCACCCATTGAAATGTCGCCATCGGAGATACGGTATACCCCGAGCACCACCACGCAGACCACGCAGAGCTGGACAACAAAGTTGGCCACGTTGGATACACTGTTGGTCAACTTCTTGGCTTTCAGCTGCCAGTTTGCCGAGTGGCCTGTCATTTGCTGCCAACTCTTCTGTACCAGCCCCTCTGCGCCATAGGCCTTGATAGACTCCAGGGAGGCCAGGCTTTCAATCAGGTGGCCATGTTTGACACTGGAGAATTTACTGCTCTCTTCAACGGCATCCTTGAGCTTAGGCTGGATATACAGGGTGTAACCTATAATGATTGCGCCACAAAGTATGGGAATAAGGACAAGGTCACCTGACACAAAATAAATAATGGTGAAAAACAGCAGAGCAAAAGGCAGATCTACCAGCGTTGTTACTGTGGCTGAGGCCATAAATTCGCGAATGCTGTCAAATTCCCCCAGCTGTTTTGCCATGGCACCGACACTGGGACTGCGCTTGGCCAACGGGACGCCCATGGCTTTGGCAAACAGTTTGGATGAGACGATGATATCGACCTTCTTACCCGCGACATCAATTAAGTAGCTTCTCAGTTGGCGCATGATGAAGTCGAACAGGTAGGCCAGCCCGGCACCGATAGACAATACCCAGAGTGACTCGAATGCCAGATTGGGCAGGATCTTGTCGTAGACGTTCATCACAAACAGTGGTGAGATCAGGGCAAACAGGTTCACCAGAATCGAGGCGACCATGGCGTCGCGGTAGATTGGGGCCGAATCCTTGATAATATTCCACAGCCAGTGTTTATCTGTCTTGTGGAGAAAGGCATCCATCCCTTTATCTTCACGGTACAACTGCTTAACAAGAAACAGGTAACCCACATACAGGGTTTCCAGCTCGTTGATGGACAGGGTTTGCTTGCCACCGCTGTCCGGCAGCTGAATCGTTGCAGAATCGGCCTGCAGGTTAAGTTCCATCAACAGACAGGCTTTTTTGTCCTTCAGCAGCAGGATACAGGGCAGCATGATATCGGAGATCTGATCCAGTCCCTTACGGAACAGCTTGGCGCTGAGACCTCCTCGTGAGGCCGCCTGAGGTACCAGATCCGGGGTGAGGACCGCCTCCGACATCGGAAGTCCTGCCGACAGCGAATCGCCAGAGCAGGGATTGCCAAAGTGTTGAGTCAGCAACACCAGAGCATCCAGCAACGGGTCTTCAGTAACCCGCTGTGATGCTGAGATAGTCCATTGCTCTGGCGATTTGGATACAGTTGCTACCACGACGCTTGCGATCCCTTATGCTAATGAAAACACAAAAGTTATTTTAATGGTTGGATTGTGACAGAGGTGTGCATTTTTACAAGCTTTTGCCTTGATTCGTTTGGGAAATCATTCCTCCATTGTTATCAATTGGAGCCCGCTTGGTCTTGATGTGAAAGTTGATGCTTTTCGGTGAGAAGGTTGCGACACTGTGCCGGCAAAAGAAAAGGCAGGTTAAAACCTGCCTTTTTCGATTAAAGTCGATTTAAGTCATCGACAGTATAAATATGCCACTTCATGTCAGCCGTGGTGTCTTCACCAACCACGGCAGCAATGACCCGGCGATTGCGTTTATGGGCGTCCGGAGTATCTGTCAGATCGACCGGGCGATCGAAGCTGTAGCCAACGGCTCTGAGCCGATCGCTGTTGATCCCATAGCGCTCTGTCAGCAATGCAGTAATGGCATTGGCGCGATTTTGTGACAGCGCCAGATTGTGCGCATAAGAGCCGACTTTACTGCAGTGGCCTTCAATAGTGACCCGGGTGTTAGGATACTGACGCATAAACTCTGCCAGCTCCTCCAGCTGACCGTAGTATTGCGGGTCAAGATAGTAGGAATCATTGGCGAACAGCACGTTCAGTTCACGGCGTTCATTGATGGAT
Organism: Shewanella sp.; assembly: GCA_021462625.1. Taxonomy (GTDB): domain Bacteria; phylum Pseudomonadota; class Gammaproteobacteria; order Enterobacterales; family Shewanellaceae; genus Shewanella. Next base: position 6,321 of record JAJNAU010000097.1, on the reverse strand, counting down.
TTAATCTGGCCGCAGCCATAATTGTCAATGCTGGCGCCTTTCAGGGTTTCATCACAACGCTCGCGGGCCTCAATTACTCCATCCTGATCCAGATCCCGCAGATCGTTGGCCTGATGAGTTGTGCCATCCATAGTGACAATATGGCTCGAACAAGCGCTCAGTAACAGTGCCGCGAAGGCAATGCTCAATGGTTTCATTTAAATGCCCCTCCTTCATATTCAGTTTCGCCGCTCCATGCTTCCGGACGGCTGACCCGCAGTGAGTTAAGCAGTTGGCCGGTGGCATTCAGAACACGATATTGCGCCAGCAGTTCATCGAACTCAGCTCTCAGATAATCCTTTCTGGCTTCAAACAACTCATTTTCAGTGTCCAGCAGATCCAGCAGCGATCGCTGTCCCAGATTGAATTGCTGGGCATAGGCTAGCTGGGTTTCTTTGGCTGCAACAACATGTTCACGTATGAATAGTTTTTGTTCAGGCAACAGTTCATAGGCATTCCAGGCCAGATTGGCACCTTCGTTGATTTGCCTGTGGGCTCTCTCCCGGATCTCTTTGGCCTCAGCAATCCTGTATGAGGTTTCCCTGTGTTTGGCAGCATCACCGCCGCCGCTGAACAGGTTATAACGCATCCGTATCATGGCCTGCAGATCGTTGCTGTGACCGCCCACGTCGCTATTAAAACTACGGCCATTCTCGCCATTCAGGTCGTTGTTCCAGTTGCCTGAAAGCTCGATGTTGATCGTAGGATAGAAGGACGATTTCGCCGCTGTTTGCTCACTCTGTGCCGCCTCAATATCCTGACTGGCAGATTTGAGAACCGGGTGGTTCTCCTGGGCAAGCAGCAGGGTTTGGGCCAGCGTTGATGGCAGCATATCCTCATCAGCCACCGGAATAATCACCTCTTTTGGTGCTTGTCCTGTGACATTCTTGTATTCAGAGATGGTGTCATACAGATTATTGTGTGCGGCAATGACATTGGCATTGGCTCTGGCCAAACGTCCCGAGATATGTGACAAATCGGCTGACGATCCCAACCCTGAATCAGTACGTTGCTTTATTTGGCCATAGATGCCTTTATGGGTCTGCAGGTTCTTTTTCGCCAGGGTTAACACCTGCTCCGCCTGGATATAGGCTAAGTAGACTCGGGCGACTTCCAGTGCCATATCTTCCGCCGCTGCGGCCAGGGTCCATTGCTCCGCCGTGGCTTCGAAAGTAGCCCGGTCGACTTCACTGCTGGTCAAGAAACCATCAAACAGCATCTGACGAATGCTGATACCGGCTTCACCACGCTTGAGTTCAGTATCACGGTCGTCAATCGTCGCTCCATTCAAAGGGTTGCGGCGGGTGCTGGGGCTGTCGGTGTTTTCTATTCCCCAGCCAGCACTGATCTCGACATTCGGCAGATAACCGGCAACCGCCTGATCTATCTGGGCTTCTCTGGCTTTGAATCGGTTGAATACGACACGGAGTTCCGGATGAGTATCCAGCGTTTTGGCGACGGCCTGTTCCAGTGTGTCGGCATTGCTGCCAAAGGGCGAAAATGCCGTTGAGACCGCCAAGGCAATTCCTGTGACTCTGGCCAGGTGCTTGAGTGTTTTCATGGTCTTCTCCCTGAAGGACCGTTGTGGTGTGTTTGGAGCGCCGGCTCGGGCCAGACGCTCGTCAGTAAATTATTAAGGAATGACTTTAATATTTAACTCGTCAATTAAACTATCCAGCGGCGACATGTCACTGTGTTGTAATGGATCGGTGGTACTGACCAGAGTTTGTGGTTCCGCGGTACTCTGGAGCAGACCGTTGGTAACATCCTCGTTGGAGACAACAACACCATCCAGAACAATGACCTGATCAATCTGGCTGTTTCCATCGGCGTCAATTTCGATAATGGTCGAGCCATTCTCGGTCTTGATGGAGAGCAGGTCATCGAGTGACTTATCTGTCGGTATTTGCAACAAGTCGCTGATGTCCAGAGTATCGACACCCTTTTCGAAACCCAAGATGGTATCGGTTCCGGTATCGCCACGTTGCCATACGAAGGTGTCAGCGCCGGCGCCGCCAGACATCTTGTCATCCCCAAGGCCGCCGATGAGTACATCATCACCGTCACCGCCTATCAGCGTATCGTTGCCGCTTCCACCGTAGATCCTGTCGTTGCCTTCGCCACCGTCAAGCAGGTCGTTGCCTTCCTGCCCATAAAGGATGTCATTGCCAGAGCCGCCAAGCAGGATGTCTGCCTGGCCATTGGCACCGGATTGATCAAAGAAGTCAGAATGTTCGTTGATATAACGGTGAACTTGGGCATCGCTGACGTCAGTTAATCCCAATTCTCTTGCGACATAGTCTCTGATGGCGGCATAACCTTGGCTGTTGATGCCATTGATATGGATAGCGTCACCAAAGATGATGTCGTCCCCGGCGCTGCCATTTAATTGGTCAGAACCGGGAATCATATTGACTTCACTTCCAAGAATTGCCTCTGCAAGCGCATCACTGCTGATATTGGTTTGGACATTGCCATCGGAGTCGAATGGAAGCAGATCGTCAGTGTTGAGACTACCGCCAATGCCGATTGTTTCAACTGTGACGCCTTGGGCGAGCAGAAGAGCAAAGCCTTGCTTGGCATTGTTGGTTGCACTGGATCTTCCATCATCGAAGCTCACGACCTCATAGGCCCCTCGCCCATCTGCACGAAGGTAGCCGATTGATTTGCTGTTTCCTCCCTGGTAACGGTAAACTCTCCCGTTCTCATCAATGATGGTTTTTCCTTCGTGCTTATACACCTGGCCAAATTGATAGCCGCTGATATCAAACAGCTCTGACAAGGTTTTATCATTGCTGTTGCCTTTTAGATCCCAAACTACTGGGTCTGCGACTTCGTCAGTATTATATTCGTTGGCTTTACCATCGGTGATGAAGTACGCCAAATTATTTCCGCCGTTACCGCTAACTTGGCTGAACCAGTTGGCGGTAGTCTTAAAGACATCCTCGTAGTTGGTTCTGCCGCCTGATGTCATGTCTGCCAGCCCACCGATGATGCCATCATCTGAGCTGCCAATGAGTTTGCTAAGTGCATTGGGGTCGCTCAGATCAACAGAGACAGTACCTTTCGACTTTCCATCAAAATCAACCAAAAACACATTTACAGTGCCACTGCTGTTAGCGCCCGCACTGGCTATTAGAGACTCAAATACTGTCTCCAATTGTTCTTTGATGTTGTTGAGATCTGTGCTCCCGATACTGCCTGAGCTGTCCACCATAAAGGCTATGTTGTAGTCTTGTCCCGGGGTAATAATGCTGCCATCAATATCTCCCACAACGATATCGTGCTGACTTCCAAAGGATTCGTCCTGATCCCCTGGGCGTCCTTCTGTGCTCTTGAAGTCATCCAGACGAATTGCGTCTGCATCCGTTGCGGTATTGTTTCCCCCGGTATCTTTTTCGACTGATGTAGCTGAGACAACCAAATCAACTTGGCCAGATCCCTCTCTGGGCACCTTGACGGTAAGGTTGCTTAACGAAACATCAAGGTCGTCGCTGTCCCAAAGACCTTGTGGTCCTGCGTCATAACTCAACAATATCTTGCCGTTGGCATCGGCAGTACCCAGTAATTGGTTGCCAGAGTAAACTTCCGAGCCCTGTGGCAAACCACTCAGTTCAATAGAACCAAGTTGTTCACTGCCGTCACGGTCTGACAGGGATATATGAATTTCGGCTGGATATTCCACCCAATTACCAACGACTGTGCTATTGGCTGTCAGAAGCACATCGACCAGAGGTTTATCGGCAACGGGGGCCGCTTCAATGGTTAGCTCGGCCTGTTCACCTGTGTTGGTCACATAAGTGACTGGCGGAAGCTTACCGCTCCAGTTTTTAACTGGCTCGAAACTGTAGTCGCCATTTGCGTGAACCGTCAGTTTCCCTTGTACCAAGTGAATTGACTGACCAGGCACATATTCCACTCCGTCGATTATCAATTTTTCTACGGAAAGCGGTACATCTGGGTCCACATCGTTTGTCAGCAAATTACCACGGGCAATTTCGTCTTCACTGATCTGCTGCTGATCATTGGCCATGGAAACGAATTCTGAGACATTGACTGTTAAATTGGCACTTGTAGTATTACCGCCTGCATCTTCTGCGATCACTTCGATGCCGGATACCGAAATCATGGACACATCGATGTTATGCATCATGTTGCCCAACAGCTCGACCTTGGCGATAACGCTGCCTTGATCGCCCTTGGCAATCGCGTCGCCATCCAGACTGAGCTTAATGACATCTTTTCCGTTTGGCATTGCGCCAATCAGATTGCCATTTTCCAATCGCCAGGTGATGGGCTGTTGAATGCCGGTGACCTGAATAGAGTTAGTATTGCCAAAGGAGAAACTCTCGATATCGGTAGAGCCTGCCTGGAACATCAACGAAGTGGATTCGTTTTCAGGTTGGCCATTAGCCAAGCCAGCTTCATCCAAATTGGCAATGCCTAGTTTGGTAATGGCAGACAATGCAGATTGTGGGGCGCCTAGGTGAATGTTCAAGTTGTCAGAACTGGTATCCTGATCACCGTCAGCGACATCAACGACAAATTCCAAATCCACAGATTCAGACGAGCTGACAATCTCTTGTGCAGTGGTGCCGGTTAACTGAAACTTAGCGTCAGGCGAACTGGCAGAAAGTTCAATGTAAGCTATTTCACCAATACCGCTGATCACCTGATTTGGACCAATGCTGCCTTCTGCCAGCAGGTTGCCATTAACGTCAAAGGCCTTGTAGTGAACTACATTGGGGTCGCCATTACCCACGGTGAAGTTAAAGCTCGCACTGGCAACTGTGTTAGCGTAGTCAACGGTGAGAACTTCTCCGTCCGATACCCAGGGATTACTCACTCCAAAGCCATTAGCGGTTCCATTTACTTCGGCATAGTTACCCTGTGCATCTCTGCCGGAAAGAGTAAAGACAACGCTTTCTAATGATGGGATGTCGTTAGGATCGCTATAAATATTATATTGATCACCATTTCCTGTGATGTAGACAGTGCCACTGATCCCGCCCTGACCACCGACAAGTTTACCTATGTCCACTGAACTGAGCTTATCTATCGGGGTGACAACCTCAAATTCATATCCGTCGGAAGCGGCATCCGTAGTCAGCTTAAAGACCAATTCGTGAGCTGTATTGTTTGGATCGAATGCTGTTACTGCGCCTTCGGTGGAGGTATAGCCCAACAACACGTCGGGATTATTGGGATCGACAAAGTAGTAGACTATCAGGCCTCCGGCAGTCAAGGCTGAGGCTGCAAAGGTATTGGATGCTGACCAATTATTGATGTTGCCTGTCAGGTTAGCGGTGAAGTTGTCATCAGCCCCTTGAATATTGAGGTCACCAAAATAGCTTCCTACCTGATTTATTCCATCAGGAAGTGCATCTGGATTGAGAACTACACCGTCATCTACGATGTTGATATCCAGACTTCCGGACGCTGGACTACCGTCAGCATCAGTAATGATCACCTTGATACTATCCAGATAACCGGTGTCATTAGCGTTCAACTGACTGTCGTTATCGACAGTACTATTTAACACATAGGTATAGCTCAATGTGCCGCCGCTGATATCGCCACTGAAGCCCGTTAGTGTCAGCGTTCCGTATGGGGTATTGACCGTAACTGAACTGGTATCCGATAGTGCCTGAAGATCTGCAAGCGTAAGGCTTTGATTACCGATTTGAATCGTATCCAACCCATCTGGACTGCTGAAGCTGAAATTACCTGGTCGAGACAAAGCCTCAGCATTCGGGTTGGTACCGCCAGCGAGGTTAGATTCGTAAACGGTTCCCTCGGTGCCTTCAAGGCCGACTATGGTAACAGGGTCGTTGACAGCATTGACTCCTATCGTAACGGTAGCAGTGTTGGACTGAGTCTGACCATCTGTGACCCTGTATGTGAAAGTATCAGTACCGCTGGCATCCGGGTAGGGCTTGTACTCAGTGTTGCCGTCGACCTTGATATACAGGGTGCCGAAGTCCAGTTCCACTTTCATCCAGCCACTTTCAGCGGGATAGTCTGCATCATCGCTGTTAGCGCTGAAATCAAGTCCCTCGACAGTAGCGATAACCAGAGTGCTTCCCTCTTCATCACTGTCGACCCCATTTTGGGGATCGTTATCCGTGATGATGTTCTTGCCGGTCAGCGCAGTGTCTTCACTGGTGTTGTAGGTGTTGTTTTGTGCAATTGGCGCATCGTTGGTGGCGTTGATGGTCGGCGTATCATCATCCTGGCCTTCGAGTGAGCCGTCAGAAACGGTCAGGTCAACGGCTGGCAGTT
>JAJNAU010000096.1 GCA_021462625.1 Shewanella sp. | reverse complement strand
CCGAGCCCTTCGGGCAGCGTTTGTCGTCGCTTTCTACTGCATTAACGCTCATTTATGTAGAACAACTACACCACAATCGCGTTGCTTTGTAAAAACAACGACAAAGTGCTGCAAAAACCATCTTCAAAGGTCAACAGACCCTAGGTTCAGCGCGTATTCGAGTCACCCGGCGTTTGAGCCAAACCAGATAGCCAAGGGATGCTACCCACCAGGCGATCATCAGACTCCACAGTCCATGACTGACAAAGTGGGCACCACGCAGCTGCTGTGCCACATCAAAAATCATGCCCAGCAGCAGTGCAGCACCCAGTCCCCACCAGCGAAGTTCAGGCCGATAAACCTTGGCAAAGAAAAACAAGGCAACCCAGGCATACCCGCCTGCCGCATGACCTGCTGGGAAACATCGCCCGGGCTTTACGTTGTCCGGCAAAGCCTGGAAGGTAGGCACATAGGGCTGGCTGCCACCATATCGCAACAGATCCCAAGGGCAGTTGACATGAGTGACGATCTTAAGCCCCCCGACAATCAACACAGTCAAGACAAAACAGCACAGCAGATACAAAAGCCCGGGGTAAATATCCTGCACTCCCTGACGCTTGTAACCGACGCCAACAGTAATCGACAGCCCCACCGCCAGCAGCACCACAAAACCACGGCCGCCCTTGTGTATCACAGTATTAGTCAGGTAACTGTTTCTGAGCGGCCAACCATGGGTCGCCGATTGCAGCCGGTATAACCAGTCTGACAGCAGCAGATCGACCTGACCCCATTCGATGAGTCCTATCAGCAGGGCGAATGCCTGGCTGGGCAGCAGCAGATATTTCACCCACTCGCCATACACATCAGTTTGAACAGACAAGTATTTCTCCAACAAATTAAAGGGCTCAGAATAACCAGGGTCCGCTGACCTTTTGCGGTTAAATTTTGTTCGAGACAAAAGCGTTCTTAGTCGCGCATTTTAATAATCGCGGCGAGAGGTTTGCTGCCTAGCCATGCTAAGGAAGGTGCGAACAAGTTCTCACACCGCTCTGGCTTACGGGCAAATTCGAGTTCAAGGTATTTAGCTGCAGCAAGGCGGGTTGCCTTTCAAAGCGCAATACCACAGCCATCGTGTTTACCCGAAAGCCCCCGAAGGGCGAGGCTGACAGCCCTATCTGCTTGGTTGCAGCTCTCGCTAAGGACTCAGCCATTAACGTCGAGCTGCGTCGCGCATCTAGCGGCTGTCATCACTGGCAAAGCACGTACCGGAGTTATTCGCAACTTCCCTAAGCAAAACACTCCTCAACAAAGAGTAAAACGCTTTTAGCCGAACCCTTCGGGCAGATCCACACCACCAATCCCGGATTAGCCACATGCTTACGTCTGGGATTCCAATTCAAGGCGCATCGATTGAATAATAATCCCCTTTAAGCAATGCAACGCAGAAGCGGTTGCCGGGAGAACGATTAATGACCTTGTTACAAGTGGATTGAACTCCCGCTGAAACAGAGTGCCTAGATAGCGTAAAGGTGCTCTATGTCGGCAAATTCACTGCGTCGTATCAGGCAATCTGTGACAGGTATATTTCTTTTCTCCATAAAAAATCGCCCCAACCGGGGCGCTTATCTGGATGTCTAAAAACAAATCAATACTGTGATCCGCTAGAAACTTTTGTTACCAGCAGTGGCGCACCTGTGTTTTGTTTGTCATTGGTCACGACAGTGACTGGATCCGGTTTATCCGAAAAACGGTCGACTTCTGCGGCCAGGGAGTAATGAGCGGCAGCTATTTTATCGGTTTCGCTGCGGATAATGTTCAAAGTAATCAACACCAAAGTGTTAATTGCAACAAAACCTGCAATCCATCTTAATCTCATGATCTGCTCCTTTGTCTGTACTGACTACGCAACTTTTTGGTCCGTTCAGGCTGCTGATTTGACTGAAAGATACTCATGCCTTGTGTTGGCTAACAGCGGCAGATTTATATCCAAAAGCGGTTCAGCATGTGAGCATTTCCCTATTCACTGCGTGAGATTTTAACATACTTAACATGTTTGCAACAATATGTGAGGTGCAGTTTTTTTGGGGGGTTATTTTTCAAGCCAATTCTTAAGCTGGATCATGCCTTCATTCATATTGACCAAAGGCACATACTCCAAGTCCCGTTTGACGGCTGATAAATCATAGAAATGACTGCAGCTGAGTTGGCGGGCAACAAAACGTGTCATCGGGGGTTCAGCTTTAATCCCCAGCAAACGATACCCACACTCCAACACAGCACCCAGCGCAAAAGCGAGGTGACGATTGACCCGTTTTTCAACGGGAGGCAGCTTATCGCAGGCCAGAATACGACTGAGCATCTGCGCCATGGTGACCGGCTCATCGTTTGACAGAAAGTATGCCTTGCCCGCGGCTCTTTCCGGTGAAGTCAACAGAGTCCTCGCCGCCAGCAGATGAGCCCAGACCGCGTTATCGATATAAGTGGTATCCACCAGTTTGTCCGTGGTTCCCACTAATCGCAGTCGCCCCTGACGACCCCGCTCCAGCACTCTGGGCACCAGATGGGGATCGCCCGGCCCCCAGATCAGGTGTGGCCGCAGTGCCACCACATTAAGCCGCTTATCCCCGGCCACCTGCACGCCCTGAGCCGCCAATACCATGTTCTCTGCCAGCGACTTGCTGCGGCCATAGGCATTAAGAAACCGGCTGGCATATGGCGTGCTCTCATCTATGCCCTCTTCGTCACGGCCATCAAAGGTAACGCTCGGGGTACTGGTGTACACCAGCGAAGCAATTCCCTGTCGCTGACAGGCGGCTATCACATTGGCGGTACCGTCAACATTGGTATCGAAGTAACTCTGGGCTGGCCCCCACACCCCGGCTTTGGCGGCCACATGGAACACCAGCTGGCAGCCTTCACAGGCGCTGAGCAGCCCATTCATATCCATCAGACTGGCCTGAATTTGAGTGACACCCAAATCATCCAGCGCCGGATAACGACTGCGGGAAATACTCACGACCTCAATATTCACGGCCCGCAGTCTGGCGCAAATAGCCTGCCCCAGAAAACCGCCCCCACCGGTAACAAGCACCCGGCTCACCTTATCTGCGATGGCGTCAAGTACCGGTAACTCACGGGGATCCAGAGTTAACTGTGCCACACTAACCTCCATTGTTTGTGCACCCACAGCGCCAGTTTCTCCCTGAAAATTTTTGCATTGTGCCTGACATCCATGGGAAAGCCCGGATGAGCAATAAAGTGGGTCAGTCCCCGGGTGTGCTCATACTGCTCAGCCAGACTGGCAAGGCCACCGAAGACCTCCGGCCTGTCAGCCCCGGGCATCAATTCCACACAGATGACAGGCTGAATTCCACTACCCGGGTCAATACCGACCAGGGCAGTACGTTTCACCCCGGGGTGGGTATTAAGTACCCGCTCACAGGGCAGACTGAACCAGGTTTTGCCATCAACCTCGACCTTGTGCCCCAGGCGGCCGCACATCCAAAGGCGCCCGGCATTATCCAGATAGCCGACATCTCCCATGCGATGCCAGAATCGCTCACCATCAGCGACTTTTGCGCGGGCGGTTGCCGCTGGATTATCGTAATACGCTGGGCTGACCACTGGGCCACAGACCAGAATTTCCCCAATCTCTTCCGGCTCGCAGTCACTCAGCTGCGTGCTATCGTCGACGTTTCCCTGACCTATCCGCACAATGCGAATATCAACGCCTACAGCAAAGCCCACACAAATGCCAGCACCATTGTCCGTCTGGGTTGCTGTGGTTAACAGCTCATCGGAGCCCAGCATGCTCACAGGTAATGCCTCGGTGGCGCCATAGGAGTTCAGCACCTGCACGCCCTGCCCGAGCAACTGGCAGAATCTGGCCATTTGTTTCACATCGGCAGGGGCGCCGGCAGAGATCACCCGCCTGACGGTCTTCAGTTGGCTTTGCACTGACGCCAGCTGCTCCGGCGTTTGCGGATAATCAGCGAATTTGGCCAGCAGCGCTGGGTTGAGAAACAGATTGGTACAGCCATAACGGGCAACGGCATTCAGCAGCTTGCCAAGATTAGCCTTGATAGGGCGTGAGGCATCCATATCCGGGATGACTGAGGTCATCCCCAGCGCCGGACCGAACAGAGCAAACAAAGGAAAAGTCGCAAGGTCAGACTCACCGGGCTGAATGCCGTAATCTTTTCGCAGAGCCCGGAACTGCGCTTCAAACATGCGATGGTTGTAACATACGCCCTTGGGCTCACCGGTCGAGCCACTGGTAAACAAAATGGCGCAAAGTGCATCGGCAGGGAGCAATCTGGCGGAATAACGCACATTCGAAGGAATATCTGCCAGCAAGGATTCCAGCGACCGCCCCCCCCACAGCCTACTGCCATTAACAGTAATCGTCCGACAAATACTGGTCTTGCCCCATCCCAGCAGTCTTCTGGCAAGCTGGGCCTTGGGGATGCCGATAAAGGCATCGGGAGCCGCTTTGCCTAGGCATGCTTTGAGATTGGCAATCCCCATGCCGGGGTCCACCATAACCGGAATGATACCGGCCTTGAACAGCGCAAAGGTCAGGGCAAAAAACTCAGGCCCAGGCGTTACCATGAGCACGGTTTTCATGCCGGCGACTATGCCATACTGCTCAAGTGCCTGGGCAATACGGTCGCTCAGTCGGTCCAGCTGCGCCAGCGTCAGCTCATCAAACCCGCCATCGCGCCGTTGGCGGGCGACAGCGATATCTGTCGGCCGATTCACTGCCGCTCGCTGCAGGTGCCTGCACAGATTACTGCCACACTCTTTGTCCACCGGCATCATGCAGATGTCTCTCCCGGCTTGATCGGTCGACTCAAAAAGCCCCGGATGGCGGCGATCACTTCCTCACTGGCATCCTCCAGAATGTAGTGACCACAATCCGAAAATTCCCGGTATCTTGCATGGGGCAACCGCTGTTTCCAGCCTTTGAGGAAATGCCGATCAAACACAAAGTCCTTCAATCCCCAACACACCAAAGTCGGCGTGTGCTCAAATTGACTGAGACTGGCCTCAATAGTCGATACCAATTCATAACCTCTGTCTGTTGGCTTCAGGGGAATATCCTGCACAAACCTCAGAGTGGCGATGCGATTTTTCCAGGAGTTGTAAGGAGCCACATAGCTACGCCGCACATTGGTGGACATAGAATGACGTTTCACTCCCACGATTGAAGCGGCTGATGAAAACGCATTCAGCCCACGGATAAGCAGGGTTCCCGGCCAACTGCGGCAGATTTTAAGCACCACCGGCAACGACTTACTGGCAGGCAGATGAAACGCCGCTGTATTGAGCAGCACCAGGCGATTGATTCGCTGCGGGTATCTGGCCGCATAGCCCATACCTATCATGCCACCCCAGTCATGCAGCACCAGAGTAATCCTGTCTGTTACACCAAGATGGGTCAGCAGCGCATCCAGATCATCAATGCGCTGCGCCAAATGATAGTCATAGTCTTTATCATCCGGCTTGTCGGACAAACCACAACCTATATGATCCGGTGCAATACAGCGGAAAAAGGGCGATAGCTCAGACACCAGATTGCGGTAGTAATAGCTCCAGCTCGGGTTGCCGTGGAGCATCACTACAGGGTCGCCTTGACCTTCATCCAGATAGTGCAATCTATGGCCAGCGGTATAAAAGTATCTGGACTCATAAGGGTATTCAGTCAGCTTGAGCTCTGGCTCTAGGGATGTAATTACAGAATTCATTACCACTCCAATGCCAGCATCATGCAGTTCAGGCCACTGCCTATACCCAGCCAGCCCACCCTGTCGCCGGGCAGCAAAAAGCCCTGTTCGGCGGCGATGGCGGCACTGGCCGGTAAAGACACACTGCCCATATTGCCCAGAGAGGCAAAAGTGGGATACTCACGCTCGGGAGCGATGTCCAGTGCCGTCAGTACCTGACGACGATTGGCTTGGCCGACCTGATGGCAGATCACCTTGTCCACCTTGCCGACATGCCAACCCTGCTGGTGCAAAAACTGCTGCCAGGTATCCTGGGCCAGAACCACGCCATGTTTAAGCAGCGACACGGCATCGGTACGCATCTCATCGCGGTACAAACCCTCTCCTGCCAGACTCATGCCCCAATGGCACAGGTCATGATGCTTGGGCGCACTGAGCACAGTTGCGCCCCGCAGCCGATGAGCATCCGCCGGAGCCAACTGTGCATCGCTAAGCACGACTGCCACTGCGCCGGAGCCTCCGGTCAGGGTCGCCAGCGACCCGGCAAACCCCTGCATTGACGGTGCCTGCAACAATCGTTTAATGCTGGCTTCCACTATCTCGCGGGCAGATTCACAGGCCACCACCATGCCGGCGCGGATCTGCCCAAGCTCAATGCGATTGGCCACATCCAGCATACCGGACAGCACACCCAGACAGGCATTACTGATATCGTAAATCACGGTTTGAGAGGAGGTACCAAGCTGCGAAGCAACCCGGCAGGCAGTCGCAGGCTCATGTTGCTCGCGGCATACCCCGGTATAGATAAGTGCCCCGATATCATTCAGCGCAATGCCAGATGTGGCCAACGCCTTACGTGCAGCACTGACAGCACCATCGGCGACCTTAAAACCGGCTGGCCACCAACGCCGCTCTTTGATACCTGTCAGAGCCGCCAACTGGCCGTGGGGAATACGAAACTTTTGGTAAAGTGGGAGCAATCTCTGCTCCAATTGAGTACTGCTGATAACGTCAGGGGCCAACTCATATCCCAACCCACTGACAAATACCCGGGAATAATTCATGAACCCAGTGTCTCCGGCGGCAATCCCATTGCACGCTTATTATTAACTGGGTAACATTTGAGCAAGAAAACGTCGTAAATTCAATATCAGAGCGAATTTTTAGCAGCGTGGATAAGTGCATTTCGCGGAGTCACGGACACAGGACAAAACGCCTGCAGTACAACTTGATACTCCTGCTCCTCAAGAAAACACACCCTGTCAAGCAGCAACAGATGCTCCATCGGCAAGCGCAGCAGATGAGCCACCAGATCCAAGCGCCGAACCAAGTCCACTCGCTGCATCCCTGTCTCTTCAAAGGATGCAATATCAAGTTCCCGGGGCAACGTCAGCCCCTTGATCTGCGCCCCCCAACGAACAAACTCCACGAAATCTCCGCTGAGCTGAGACTGGCGCAACGTCGGCAGCGGCAGGTAGGCATCCTCACGGCGCACCTGACGTTGCAGACTGTCAAAGCCCAGCCGCCAGGCCAGTTCTTTCAGCCGTCCAACGCGGGCACTGCTTGAGGCAATGACGCTGTGCCGCAGCGGCAACTGCAGCTCATGACGGGTAAGCTTAAGTCCGGTGTCACGCCCGGCTGTCGATAAAAACTGATAGTGTGTATCCCGGATCAGGTGATAGCAGCAGGGCGAAATGCTGATTACCGCAACCCCGGCTGCAGCGCTCTGCTTAAGCAGGGTAACGTGCAGATCGCCACAGGCGTGCAGCGCCACCGCTTGGTTAATTCCTTGAAACAGACTCCCGGGTACATTGAACGCATCGGCACAGATAAAACGCTGGGGCAATTGCCAGTGTCTAGCAAACTGCTCGCCGGTGTCACACAGCGCCTGTTGCCACTCGAGACTGACTACCCTCTGCCCAGCCGTTTTACTGATAAGCCTGCCAAGATGCCCCTTACCGGCACACCACTCCAGCACATCAGAAGGTCCCTGAGGTGCTGGCAGCGAGCGCACAAAAGCGGTGATCTGCTGCCACTTGCGTCCCTTGATATGGGTACTGAAATGAGGCAGCTCGACATTGGAAAGCGCCAGCTCGCGCTGCATTTCCCCCTGTGGCAGGCGTATTGCCAGCAGCATTTCAAGCTCTGACAGTTTTGCCTCATCCCAGCCCTGCGCGGCCAAATCCAGTGTCAAGGGGGGCAGCAAAGTCGCCAGCAGCTGTTCTGTGTCAGTGTCTGTGCTATCCAGCTGGTCATCGGCAAGTGCCAGTACACGTTGGGCAAGCCTTGGAAATTCGCTCTGCCAGATAAGCGTCCGGCAATCGAAAGTGCGCAATCGCCACAAAGAACTGAGCTCCAGCAGCACCCGGGCAAGGCGTGATAACAGTTGTGCATGGGAGTAGTGTGAATAGGCCTTGGCAGACAGCACGGTATTTAGCTTCCGATAAACAGTAATAACTCAGTGAACCATAATAAGCAGGGCAATTTACTGTGCAAAACGCCCGTATTCTATCGCCGGTAAAGCCCGGGGCAAGGTGATTATTGCGGGGGTTTACCCGCCTGTTTCATGCCGATGCGTTTACCCAGCCAAACACCCAACCCCAGAGGCGCGAAGAAAACCACCAGCAGCAACAGCACTATGTAGAGGATCAGGCTTTTAATCACAGCTGTGATCTCTTCAAATACCTGGGCCACAGTGCGCTGCACCAAAGCATCGGCCTCTTTGGCCACTGCCTGACGCTCTCTGTTCACCATCTGCTCGAGGGCGATGCGCTCACGTTCCACCATTTTTTCCAGCGCCTGACGTTCAACCGACAGTTGCGCCAGATTGCGCTCGGCACTGGCATCCAACTGAGCCAGCAAAGGGGTCATCTCGCGGCGCAAATCCACTGCCAGCTCAGACATCATCTGCGGGCTCTGGGCCATCAGCTTCTGGAATTTAGCCGAAGTTTCACTGATATCCTTAAGGGTTTGCTGCACCTCTTCGGAATGGATGTTGGAATGCAGGGCAAGCAGCTCAGCCTTCCAGCCCAGAATTTTCGGTGTCTGACCCGCCAGCATCGCCATACGGTCGGACATATCGCTCATCACCTCAGGCACGCTGCCGAAGGTAGTCACAGCGTCAAACTCCCCGATATTGCGGAATATCAGCCAATCATTAAAGGCTGATATGCGGGGGAAAGTGATATCAAACAGCGGATGGGCGTTTGCATATTCGCGGATAAATTGCTGATTGGTCGCAAAGTCGGATTTGCTCATCAGCCCCTGCATGCGGCGCTCGTAATCGGCCAGCAGTTGCTGGCTGGTGTGGGCAGCCAATTGCGTCTGCTCACCGAACAGCGCCTTGCCATTGCCGGTTTCAAAAAACTGCGCCATCTGAGCGGTGAAGGCCCAGGTGTCAATCATGGCGGCAACCGGCGAAACCTGAAAAATAGTTTGTCCCAATGTCTGCTCGGCATTGATTTTCCACATCAGCGCATTGGATTTGGTCTGCAGATCCTCAGAATGCAGTATCACATTGGCGCTTTGCTCGACCCCGGCGAAAAAGGTGCTGGCATATTCCCGGGTGAACACCCGCATGCTCAACTGCTCCTGCGGCAGCGGCTCAATCCCGCTTTCCAGTTTCACCTCAAGCAACGAACAACCTGAAGCCAGCAATGACAGACACAGAACCAGACCCAAAGTGGATAAATTACGCATAGAAATGCCACCAACACAGACAATTTCAAAGAGCCGGGGATTCTAGCATTATGCCAACTTTTGCCCCTGAGCATACATAAAAAAGGTGAGTCAGCTCACAGCCAGGAGAGCTCATAATACCAATCCGAATAGAAGATTGATCTCATCAGAGCCATGTCAGCCATTCGAGTACAAGCGAAATTGGTGACGGCATAGTGGTTCTCTGGCTAAACAATTTGGTGCCGTAATCCTGTGGCTGACAGGCTCCCGTAGGGCGACTTTTAAAGGCGTGCATACTGCCCAGAGCCCTCTTGATTTATCCCGATAGACCTTCGATTGCTCTGATTGTCTTCACACCTTTAAATTCTCGCTGAGTGACTAACCTCCTATGCGGATTGGTATAACAAGGAAGCTAAAAAGAAAGAATGCGGGTGCCCTCCCCCTGTTGCCAGATGCAAGCTCAACGAGCAGCACTATTGCATCGGATGCTGTCTCCATATCGATAAGATAGTCAGTTGGCAGGGGCTGATGACCTGCGTCGCCGGGCAATTATCCAAGGTCTGTCGTCTCGCCGAAAACACATAACGCCAGACATCCCCGTCAAACCACCGGACCGGAGCAGTGACTGGATGTCGAGCGTAAGCTAAAACTTTAGAGCGCTTCCCACCGCCCAGCATCTTTCATCAGTATTCAGAATTCAGATACACACAAGTCCTGCAATTACAGGGCTTGCTACTTTATCAGCGATATTGCGAGCTATTGATACTACCAGTTGTTGTTCCTGCAAAGGACGAGGGCCTTTCTCCGCAAACTGCACCTACAGCTGCCACTGTAAGCCTACGCAGAGCACACACAGAACCTATTCGCATCTTCCTTAAAGCTGCTCAATCACATCTTCACCTTTTGCCGCCGCGTGGACCTGATGGAGAGCCGTCAGCCTGCGCATTAATGGCAGTAAAGCCAACGCGATAAAGGTACAACACAGCGCCGCCACACCCAGGTTGGTGAACAGGTTGGTATAGATAGGCAGAGTTTCTAACGGGTTGGTCAGCCCCTCTGGCACACTGGCGAAGTTGGCAACCACACCGCCCAGATACTGGGAGATACCCGATGCCACAAAATAAGCGCCCATCATAAAGCCGCCCATCCTGGCTGGTACGTAGCGGGCGATCATCGCAAGACCCAAACCACTGACCAACAATTCACCCAGCGAATAGGCACCGTATCCGGCAATCATCACCCAGGATGAGGTTTTACCGTCCACTGCAAAGCTGCCGGCAAAACCATAAATAAAGAAACCTGCCGCCACTACCGCAAAGCCTAGGGCAAATTTAGCGGCGATGGAGATATCGTTGTTATTGCGCCCGGCAGTGGCATAGACCCAGGCAAGCACAGGACTGAGTAACATAATCCAGATAGGATTAAGCGCTTGGAACTGCGCCGGTGACCAGGTCCACAGATGGACACCAAATATGGTGAAGTTCCAGTCTACGTTGCGCAGGGCAAACAGTGCCAATGACGTGGACATCTGCTGATAGAAGATAAAGAAGAACACGGTTTGCACGATTAAAATAAGCGCCGCAATCAAGCCTGCACGCTCACTCTGTTCACTGCCACGGATCAGGTGCACAAAGATCCCCAACACGACCACACCAGCGGTGTACACAAACAGTCTGGCAATCAATTCTGATTCCAGAATGACCGTTGACATCAGCACCACCAGCGCAGAGGCGCCAAGCACCATCAGCAGCTTTGTTTTGTCTACCGGATGCAAATCCGGCTCAGAGCCATAGGCATTGAGGGTAAAGCGCATCATGCTATAGTTGGCCATCCCCACCAGCAGGCCGATGAAGCACACAGCAAATGCCGCATGCCAGCCGAACTGATCACCGTAGTGGGTATTTACATAGTCTTTGATCAAGGGGGTCAGCAACATGGAGAAGGTCGAGCCGACGTTCACGGCCATGTAGTAAATGGTAAATGCACTGTCGAGCTTAGCATCATCACCATCATAGATTTTGCGCACCAGGTTACCGGCATTGGGCTTGAACAGACCATTACCCACAACGATGACTCCAAGAGCCATAAACAGGAACCTGGTGTTTTCTGTCGGGAATGTCATCATGGCATAACCCAGCGCCAACACAATTGCACCCAGCAACATAGTGCGCTTGGTGCCCAGCACCTTGTCACCCACCCAGCCACCAACGGCCGGAGACACATAGATCAGCGCAGCGCAGGCACTCCACACCAGATTGGCGCGACTGTCCTGAAACCCGAGACGCTGAACCATAAAGTAAACGATGAGCGCCTGCATGCCGTAATAGCCAAATCGCTCCCAGAGTTCGATAAGGGAGACAGTCATAAAAGACTTGGTCTGAGTCACCGCAGAATTGGCAGTATTCATTAATTCCGCCTTATTTTGGTAAGTGAAATCAACACGGCACAAACTGGAGTAATACCCTTTGACAAAGATAAGGTACAGGTGCCAAATAAAAACATTATCGTAACACAGTAACAAGATAAGAGCATTGAATGAAGTGCATTGATGTTTAACATTTCTGCGGTAGTGTTCAAAAATCTGTGTAATTTCAGTAAATTGAAAAGAAAAAAAGGAATGACACATGTCTCAGCCATTTGATTTCAACCAAGCATTACAGGATTTGCAAGCCGGGAAAG
>JAJNAU010000095.1 GCA_021462625.1 Shewanella sp. | reverse complement strand
ATCGACATGGCGATGATGGCAATCAGGGTGCCACCGGCAATTCGGAACGCCGACAAACTGATACTGAACATATTGAGAATAGATTGACCGGCAAAAATGGTCACCAACAGAATAATTACCACGGCAATATTGGCAACTTTGGCAGTATGATTACGGTCTGGCTTAGTTTGGTGACTGGTCAGACTGACAAAAACAGGCAACAGGCCGACCGGGTTAATAATGGCAACAAGGCCCAAAAAAAACTTTACGTACAGGGTAACGTCCAACACAGAATCCCTTGAGAAAGCGGCAAGCGAAACAACGAGGCTACTGTACCCTATATCAGGGCGCCTTATGTAACCAGATTTTTTAATCCCAATCACAAGTTTAATCAATAGCTTGTCCCATGGACTATGGGCAAAGGCTAACTTGCGTACTAGATCGTTCTTGTGCGGGGATTACAAACAGGCGACAATCAACCTGTGGTTTACAGCGTTCAGTTTAACTGAACACTTTTTATGCCATTAGCCGTCGTTCTGACTATTTGGATCACCTCAGGCAGCACTTCCGTGCCCCACTTCACAGTTCTCAACGGCCAGCCTGTGTAATGTCAAATCACAGGGACATAAGAGGATTGAGCAAACAGGCGGTTTGCTGAATCTTTTTCAGGAGAGTGTTATGAAAGTCACTTCGACCCAAGAACTGGATCTGCTGCTCGATAAAGTGGCCAGGGCTCAGGCTGAGTTTGCCACCTTCACCCAAGAGAAGACTGACCGTATCTTTCGTGCCGCCGCGTTTGCCGCTGCCAGTGCCAGAATTGAACTGGCAAAAATGGCCTGTGAAGAAACCTGCATGGGCCTGGTGGAAGACAAGGTCATCAAAAACCACTTTGCTTCGGAATATATCTACAACAAATACAAAGATGAGCTGACCTGCGGCATCATAGACGAAGACGATACCTTCGGCACCATGACCATCGCAGAACCCATCGGTATCATCTGTGGCATCGTTCCGACCACCAATCCCACATCCACCACCGTATTCAAGGCGCTGATCAGCCTCAAAACCCGCAACGGCATTGTATTTTCCCCTCACCCCAGAGCCAAACATGCAACCGTCTATGCGGCCAGACTGGTACTGGATGCCGCCGTCAACGCCGGCGCGCCCAAAGACATCATAGGCTGGGTAGATAAGCCCTCTGTGGAACTGTCCAACCATCTGATGACCCACGATAAAATTAATCTTATTCTGGCAACCGGTGGCCCCGGTATGGTGAAGGCGGCCTACTCCTCAGGTAAGCCCGCCATCGGTGTCGGTGCAGGCAATACCCCAGTGATTATCGATGAGACCGCCGATATCAAAAGAGCCGTGGCATCCATTCTGATGTCCAAAACCTTTGACAATGGTGTGGTCTGCGCTTCAGAGCAGGCGGTGATCATAGTAGATAGCGTCTACGAGCAGGTTCGGCGGCGATTTGCCAGTCATGGCGGCTATCTACTCGATGAATCCGAAATTCAGGCGGTAAAGGAGATAATCCTTAAAAACGGTCATCTGAACTCGGATATCGTGGGACAAAGTGCCGTGAGCATTGCCCACATGGCTGGCATCAATGTACCGGACACCACCAAGGTATTAATTGGTGAAGTGACTGACGTTGTCGCCGACGAGCCCTTTGCCCATGAAAAACTGTCGCCACTACTTGGGATGTACCGAGCCGCCGACTTCGACCATGCCCTGACCAAAGCTGAAGCTTTGGTGGCATTTGGCGGTATCGGTCATACCTCTGCCCTGTATACAGATCAGGACTCTCAGCTTGAGCGGCTCAAACTCTTTGGCCAGCGCATGAAAACGGCACGAATTCTGATTAACACCCCTGCCTCCCAAGGCGGCATCGGCGATCTCTATAACTTCAAACTGGCACCTTCTCTGACCCTGGGCTGTGGTTCCTGGGGCGGTAACTCCATTTCGGAAAACGTCGGCCCCAGCCACCTGCTCAACAAGAAAACCGTCGCCAAGAGGGCTGAAAATATGTTATGGCACAAGCTTCCCAAGTCTATTTATTTCCGCAGAGGCAGCTTGCCGATCGCACTGAAGGAGCTCAAAGGTAAACGCCGCGCGCTTATTATCACAGATGCCTATCTGTATAAATCAGGTTACTGCCACGAGACGATTACCATCCTTGAATCACTGGGTATGGACACAGACGTGTTTTATGGCGTCAAAGCCGACCCAACTCTCGATGTGGTGCGCGAAGGTGTACAAATGGCGGACAGGTTCCAGCCCGATGTGATCATCGCGCTGGGGGGGGGCAGCCCCATGGATGCCGCCAAGATTATTAGGTTGATGTATGAATACAAAGATGTGGATTTTGCCGATCTGTCATTGCGTTTTATGGATATCCGCAAACGTATTTACACCTTCCCGAAACTCGGCATCAAGGCTGAACTGGTGGCGATTCCCACCACTTCAGGCACCGGCTCGGAAGTCACCCCATTTGCCGTGGTCACAGATCAGCAAACCGGTCAGAAATACCCTATTGCCGATTATGAACTGACTCCCAACATGGCCATTATCGATCCCAATCTGGTGATGGAACTGCCGCCATCGCTCACCGCCTTTGGCGGGATCGACGCCGTCACCCATTCGCTGGAAGCCTATGTCAGCGTGATGGCCAATGAATACAGCGATGGTCAGGCGTTGCAGGCACTCAAATTGCTGCTCACTTACCTGCCGGAGGCCTACGAACTGGGCGTCAAGGCGCCGCTGGCGCGGGAAAAAGTGCATAATGGCGCCACCGTTGCCGGTATCGCCTTTGCCAACGCTTTTTTAGGCGTATGTCATTCTATGGCCCATAAGCTGGGCGCCGAGTTCCACCTGCCCCACGGCTTAGCCAATGCCCTGTTAATTTGTAATGTGATTCGCTTCAACGCCACTGACAACCCTACCAAGCAGACCGCGTTCAGTCAGTACGACAGACCCAAGGCCAAATGTCGTTATGCAGAAATCGCCGACTATTTACGTCTGCCAGGTACCACAGATGATGAAAAAATTGATGCACTCATCCAGGCCATTGAAGCACTCAAAGCCCGCCTGAATATTCCCGCCTCGATACAGGCCGCAGGTGTGGATGAAGCCAAGTTCCTGGAGAAGCTGGATGAACTGGCGGAAGAGGCCTTTGATGATCAGTGCACAGGTGCCAACCCCAGGTACCCGCTGATTGCTGAACTTAAAGCCATCTTGCTGGCCAGCTTCTATGGGCAGGCCTACCGGGATAAGGTCTGACAATCAGTTAAATTGAATGCCAAAAGGGCCTATTGGCCCTTTTTCATTGTGCTGCCAACTGACTGAATCAATGGCTTTTACAGTCTGAACTGCCCTATTCATTGCTGACACCAGTATGGCGAAAACTGAAAGCCCGGGGTATATTCCGCTAATGCCATGAAATACTTTTCAGCACCACCATGCTGATATTTTTATCCAAAAAATAGCTCAGGCTAGTGAAGATGCGAACAGGTCCCGTGCGTGCTCTGCGAGTGATTCAGCCCCTAGATGCGCAGCGTAGTTTGAAGTTAATGGCCCTAGTCCCTAGCGAGAGCTGCAACAAAGCAGATAGAGCTGCCAACCTCGCCCTTCGAGGCTTGCGGGCAAACCCGATTGCTGTGGTATTCCGCCTTGAAAGGCAACCAGCCTTCCTTTATCTGAATACCTTGAACTCGAATTTGCCGTAGGCCAGAGCGGTGCGAGGACTTGTTCGCACCTTCCTTAGCAAGTTTTAGGTAAAACTGACCTATGTCATTGTCATCCAGTGACAAAAAAACCGGCACCTTAGCACCGGTTTTTGTGATTAACCTCAACTCTGGATAAAAAACAGCGTAACTTATTGATTAAACGAAAATCTGTATTTAACTCTCTTGCTAGTCGGAAGTTTTTGTTGATCGCAAGGCGAATTTGCGCCTCAATAGCGCAATGCTGTTCACTTAGTATGTTTCCGTTACGTTTGAAAGAGAAAGATTGAACCACGAAGACCACGAAGAAAAGCTTTTCTTTGCTATCCCTTCGTGTCCTCTGTGTAGCGAGCGAAGTGAGCGCTCCGTGGTGAACTGCTTTTCAAAAACAAAAACAGCCCTGCTTTAGCAGAGCTCTTTGTATATTCGCCTTAACTGAACGGTATTGGCCTCAATAGCGGGGCTATTGCAAGTAAATTCAACACAGTTAACTGCAAAAACCGCCACTAGAAAGGCGTTCTGTTATCCCAAGCTGAGGTTGATTACTGGTTCTTGGTCCAGGAATCTAACCAGCCCAGCACATTGGCGTACCACAGCTCCAGATTGGCGCCAGTCAGGATCCAGTGATTCTCAGTAGGGAACATCAGCAGTTTGCTGGGAATATTGTTGCGCTGCATATAAGTAAAGGCCGCCAACCCCTGACCATAAGGCACACGGAAATCCTTCTCGCCGTGGATCACCAGCATTGGTGTTTGCCAATTCTCAACATAGTTCACTGGATTGAACTTCTCGTAGAGATCTTTGTTGTCTTTGTACTGTCCGCCAAACTCGAACTCGGGGAACCACAGCTCTTCAGTGACATAGTACATAGAGCGCATATCAAACAGACCGGCGTGGTTCACCAGACACTTAAAACCATCATTCCAGTTGCCCTGGATCCAGTTCATCATATAGCCGCCATATGAACCGCCCAGCGCGCAGGCATTATTCACATCCAGCCATTTCTGTTGCTCGCCAACGGCTTCCAGACCTTTTTGCAGATCCTTCAGCGGCTTACCGCCCCAATCCTGGGTAATGGAATCAGTAAAGGCCTGGCCATAACCGGTAGAGCCGTGAAAATCCACCATCACCACGCCATAACCAGCACCGGCCCACAATTGGGGATTCCAGCGGTGACTGAAATTATTGCCAAAGGATCCCTGGGGGCCGCCGTGTACCAGGTAGGCCACAGGATATTTCTTGCCCGGCTGATAATTGGCCGGTTTAAGCCAGTAGCCGTAAACAGTTTCATTGTTCCAGCCTTTAAAGCTGAACTGCTCAAACTCACCAAACTTCACCCTAGCTAGTTTTTCTTTATTGGTATCGGTCAGGCGTTTGAGGTTGTTGCCCTCTTTATCCACTGAGTAAATATCACCGGGTTCAACCAGCGATTTGTGGCTGAAAATGACCCTATCTCCGGTCACAGCCACAACTGAGTTGCTGCCATCGTTGTAAACAGTTTTCACATCGCCGAATTGTGGATTGATTTCAAAGATACTCACCTGCCCAAGGTCCTGAGCCGTGACATACAGAGCCTTGCCATCAGCACCAAACTGCAGCGATGACGGACTTCTGTCCCACAAAGGCACAATTTCCCGCTCCTGCCCGGTGACATTGTCACGCAGCATGATACTGAACCTGTCAGCCTCAAATCCGGGGCGCTTCATGGCCAGATAGGCCAGATAACGGCCATCAGGTGAAAACACCGGCTGCGCATCCCAGGCCTGATTGGTCGGGGTCAGGTTCTTGGCCTTCCCGCCCGTTACCGGCACCTGCCAGAGGTCGTAGTTGGTGGTCCAGGCTTGATCTCTGGAAGGCGCCTTGGCGGTATACACTACAGACTTGCCATCAGGGGTAAAGGTGACTTCTTCCATACCTGAGAATGGCTTGGGCGGCACTTCGGTATCCAGCCCTGCGGTCACATCCACAGGGTTACCCAATTGATTGCCCTCAATCGGGGCGACAAAAATATGGTTGCGGGCATGGTCATGCCAGGTATCCCAGTGGCGCACCATCAACTGCTCATATTCGCGGCCCTGATTGGGTTGGTTAGTCTGAGCCTCAAATTTGTCGGCAGAGCACTGCAGGGTATCGCACTGCGGGAATACCCTCAGTTGCAACGCCACCTGTTTGCCATCTGCCGACAGTTTGAAACCATCAACATCCACAGGCAATTTGCTCAGTTGCACTGCCTCACCACCACTGAGCGGCATGCGGTACAACTGGCTGGAGCCATCCCGGGCAGCGATAAAGTAAATAGCACTGTCATCCGGGGCAAAGGCCACCGAATGTTCAGTGCCTTTGACGCCGGTCAGCTGCACCGGTTTGGCATCGTTGCGGGTGAGATCCTGTATATAGAGTTCTGATTCGGACTTTCCGTCCTCATCTTTTACCGTCAAACCATAGACTAGGGTGTTGCCATCATTGGAGACTGCAGCGGAATGTTGCTTATTCAGCTTAACCAGATCCTGCACGGTGAATCCCGGTTTGCTGTCTGCCAGCGCAAAGCTGCTGGCACCAGCCAATCCCATGGCCAGAATAAGGGTCGTTTTTTTCATTGTTATTTTCACTTTTGTTGTTGCAAGCCAATTTCAGCGATAAGCCAATACCCAAGGGGCAGCTCTGACGCTGCCCCTGAAACGGATTTATACCGCTGTCACTTTCAGTTACGCCTTGGTGGCATTCTCAATATTGATTTTCCAGATTGCCGGACCGGTTTCATGGACATTGACACCCTGACTATCCACCGCCACAGTGACTGGCATATCTTTCACATCAAATTCGTAAATGGCTTCCATTCCCAGATCTTCAAAGGCGACTACACGGGCCTTTTTGATCGCCTTGGACACCAGATAAGCCGCGCCGCCCACGGCCATCAAATAACAGGCTTTGTGCTGTTTGATGGACTCAACGGTAGCCGGACCACGCTCTGCCTTTCCTATCATGCCCAGCAGACCGGTCTTATCCAGCATAAGATCGGTAAACTTGTCCATGCGGGTGGCAGTAGTTGGACCAGCAGGGCCCACCACTTCATCGCGCACCGGATCAACTGGGCCCACGTAGTAAATAAACTTGCCGGTAAAGTCCACCCCCTCAGGCAGCCCCTGACCACTTTCAATCAGGCTCTGGATACGCTTGTGAGCGGCATCGCGGCCGGTCAGCATCTTGCCGGACAGCAGCAGAGTGTCACCGCTCTTCCAGGTTTCCACTTCCGCCTGAGTCACAGTATCCAGATCCACCCGCTTGACATTGTCACCCAGCTCCCAGGTCACTTCCGGCCAGTCTTCCAGTGAAGGAGGCGTGAGCTCGGCAGGACCTGAGCCATCCAGATGGAAGTGCACATGACGGGTGGCAGCGCAGTTGGGGATCATCACCACAGGCTTGGAAGCCGCGTGGGTGGGGGCCGATTTGATTTTGATATCCAGTACTGTGGTCAAACCGCCAAGCCCCTGAGCGCCGATACCCAGCTTATTGCAGCGTTCATAGATATCCAAACGCAGTTTCTCTTCAGTGGTGCTGGCCCCCTTTTCCATCAGTTCGTGAATATCCACAGGATCCATCAGGGATTCTTTGGCAAGCACTGCCGCCTTCTCGGCAGTGCCGCCGATACCGATACCCAGCATGCCCGGAGGACACCAGCCTGCACCCATGGTCGGCAACGTCTTCTCCACCCAGGCTGCAATATCATCGGATGGATTGAGCATCACCATCTTGGACTTATTTTCACTGCCACCGCCTTTGGCGGCGATGGCGACATCAACACTGGCGCCGGGCACCATGTCAATGTGCACCACAGCAGGTGCATTGTCTTTGGTATTCTTACGCTCACCGGCCGGGTCGGCCACAATAGAGGCGCGCAGCGGGTTATCCGGATTGGTGTAGGCGCGGCGCACCCCTTCATCCACCATCTGCTGCACTGTCATGTCCGTCTTGTCCCACTGCACCGCCATGCCCACTTTTACAAAGCAGGTAACAATGCCGGTATCCTGACACAGAGGGCGTTTACCCTCGGCGGACATGCGGGAGTTGATCAGGATCTGGGCGATCGCATCTTTGGCGGCCGGACTTTGCTCTTTTCCATAGGCCTCAGTCATGGCATCAACAAAGTCTTTCGGATGGTAGTAGGAGATGTACTGCAGCGCATCGGCGATACTTTCAATAAAGTCAGCTTGCTTGATCACTGCATCGGGTGAGGTATGAGACATGTCGGGGGCGCTCCATTTGCCATGATTGGCTTTATCGTTACTTATCCATATAGTTATACTCCACACGGCAGTCATCGCAACCGTGTCAGGGCCGATTCAAAAACAGTCTGAACAGCAAGATTGCCACAAAGGCGTTCAAACTGCTTGTAAATCAATGAACCCTAAGATCTGTAGTCGGGAGATATGATACTATTTTGCACGTTCCAGAACCAGAATCACGAAAAACAATGAGCCCTGTCGTATCTTCTATCCCCGTCTGGCGTCAGCTGGACTGGTCAATTGACACCGAGACCCTGTTCTCATATTTCGCCCATCAGCCCTGGGCGGTGCTGCTCGATAGCGCCGATGCGGCTCATGCTGACGCCTGCTATGACATTATCTGTGCAGCGCCAATGGCCACTCTGACCCATATCAATGGCATTAATAAACTGGAAATTACTAAGGGGCAACTTGTTGAATCCAATAATGAAGATCCATTCAAGTTAATAAATTCCCTGTTGCGCAGATGGTTTCCTGAAAGTGCGCCCTGCCCGTTGCCCTTTTCAGGTGGCGTACTGGGTGCCTTTGGTTATGATCTTGGCCGCTGCACCGAAAGCCTGCCCACCATTGCTAATGCCGATATCCAGCTACCGGATTTGAACCTGGGATTTTACGAGTGGGCACTTATCCGCAAGCAAGCCAGCAACCATTGGCTTCTGGTGCATGCCAGAGGCACTGAGGCGCTGGAACGAACGCTGGCCAGTTTGGAGGCGCAGCTACAAACCCCGCCACCAACAAAGTCTCCATTCAAACTCAGTAGCGCATGGCGGCAGCAGATAAGCAAACAGGACTACCTCAGCCGCTTTGCCCAAATTCAGGAGTACCTGCACAGCGGTGATTGTTATCAGGTAAACCTGACCCAGCGCTTTGAGTGTTGCTACCGTGGCGATGAATGGCAGGCTTATTGCCAGCTGAGCCGCGCCAACCGTGCGCCGTTTTCCGCCTTTATGCGTTTGCCTGATCAGGCGATTTTGTCTATCTCTCCGGAGCGGTTTATCAAGCTGGAGGAAGGTCAAATCGAGTCCAAGCCCATCAAGGGTACCCTGCCCAGACACAGGGATCCGCAGTTGGATGCCGATGCTGCTGATACGCTCGCCAACTCCCCCAAAGACAGAGCGGAAAACCTGATGATTGTGGATCTGCTGCGTAATGACATAGGAAAAGTCGCCGCACCCGGTTCGGTGCACGTCCCCAAGTTATTTGAAGTGGAAAGTTTTCCGGCGGTGCACCATTTGGTCAGCACAGTGAGAGCAACTCTGGATACCGGCGCCAAGGCTACCGATCTGCTCAGAGCCGCATTTCCCGGCGGCTCCATTACCGGCGCACCGAAAATTCGTGCCATGGAGATCATCGAAGAGCTGGAGCCTTCCCGCCGTAATCTGTACTGCGGCTCCATGGGATATATCAGCCAGGATGGCAAGATGGACACCAGCATCTTAATCCGCACCTTGATGGCTGAGCAGAACAAGCTTTACTGTTGGGCAGGGGGTGGCATAGTCGCCGACTCTGTGGCAGAAGCGGAATATCAGGAATCTTTTGACAAAGTCAGCCGGATCCTGCCCATACTGAAACAATAACCTTCAATCAGGTAAGCCGCAGGTGAACGCACAGGAATTCAGAACCCGATTTATGCTGCAACGCCCGGCCAGACACCAAGGTCTGGCCGGGGCTGAGCATGAAAGACAGGCCGCAGTTCTTATTCCTCTATGGCAGCCGGCCCGGGCCCAATCACAGGCTAATACAGGGGAACTGGAGCTTATCCTGATCCAGCGAGCCCGCCACCTCAAAGCCCATCCTGGTCAAATCAGCTTTCCCGGTGGCAAGCGGGATCATCAGGATGATTCCCTGATCGCAACCGCGCTGCGGGAAGCCACTGAAGAGATCGCCCTGCCCGCCCGGCAGGTCGAAGTGCTCGGGAAACTGCCGGTGCACCATACCATCACCGGCTTTGCCATTACCCCTGTGATAGCCTTAGTCACAGGGCCTTTCAACCCGGTGATCGATACCAGAGAGGTGGCCGAATGCTTTACTGTTCCCTGGCGATTTCTGCTAAGCCCCAGCAATAGACATTTGAAAACCTTTAAACGCAAAGGCCATTCGATGGAGCTGTGTTTCATTCCCTGGCAGGATAAATTCATCTGGGGAGCGACCGCCGCCATGATCGTGCAACTTTGCCGGCAGATGGCTGTAGACTGAGCCGCACTTTTTTACCAAATATCAATTCATTCAGTATATTCGCAGTAATTTTTGCATTTTCTTTGGATATCGCCGCAATTAGCATGGAGCAGCGGCTTTTTACGCTTGAGAAAAGCCACCGGCAAGGTAATATAAGCTTCCAAATTTTTCGCTAAGACATTTCGTTGGAGAACTGAGCAACAATGAGCATTGCATCTGTCGCTTCTGTATTCAAAGGTGAGTTTGCGGTTGGTTCGCAAGTCACCGTGCGCGGCTGGGTTCGTACCCGTCGCGATTCCAAGGCGGGTATTTCCTTCCTGTCCGTGTATGACGGTTCCTGTTTTGATGCCATTCAAGGTGTTGTACCCAATAATCTGGAAAATTATCAGAACGAAGTGCTCAAACTGACTGCCGGTTGCTCTGTTGAGATGACAGGTGAAGTGGTTGAATCTCCCGGTTCTGGTCAGGCATTTGAGCTGCAGGTTACTGCAGTGAAAGTCGCCGGTTGGGTTGACGATCCAGACACTTACCCAATGGCGGCCAAGCGTCACTCTATCGAGCACCTGCGCGAGCTGGCTCACCTGCGTCCTCGTACCAACATCATTGGTGCTGTGGCCCGGGTGCGTAACTGTCTGTCTCAGGCAATTCACCGCTTCTACCACGAGCAGGGCTTTATCTGGGTTTCGACTCCGCTGATCACCGCTTCAGACTGTGAAGGTGCCGGTGAGATGTTCCGGGTGTCCACCCTGGATATGGAAAACCTACCACGTACTGACAAAGGCACTGTGGACTATGACAAGGATTTCTTCGGTAAAGAAGCCTTCCTGACCGTATCGGGTCAGCTGAACGCGGAAACCTACGCCTGCGCCCTGTCCAAGGTTTACACCTTCGGCCCGACTTTCCGCGCCGAAAACTCCAACACCAGCCGTCACCTGGCTGAGTTCTGGATGGTGGAACCTGAAGTGGCTTTCGCTGAGCTGGACGATGTAGCCAAGCTGGCCGAAGACATGCTGAAATACGCCTTTAGAGCAGTACTGGCTGAACGCCGTGACGATCTGGAATTCTTTGCCCAACGCGTGGACAAAACGGTTATCGACCGTCTTGAAAACTTTGTCAGCAGCGACTTTGCTCAGGTGGATTACACCGACGCCGTCGAAATCCTCAAGACCTGTGGCAAAGCTTTCGAATTCCCGGTTGAGTGGGGTATCGATCTGCAGTCTGAGCACGAGCGCTACCTGGCCGAAGAACACTTCAAAGCCCCGGTGGTGGTGAAGAACTATCCAAAAGATATCAAAGCCTTCTACATGCGTCTTAACGACGATGGCAAGACAGTAGCGGCGATGGACGTACTGGCCCCGGGCATTGGTGAAATCATCGGTGGCTCCCAGCGTGAAGAACGTCTGGATGTACTGGATGGTCGTCTGGAAGAAATGGACCTGTCTAAAGAAGACTACTGGTGGTATCGCGACCTGCGCCGTTACGGTACCGTACCTCACTCAGGCTTCGGTCTGGGCTTCGAGCGCCTGGTGTCTTACGTAACCGGCGTGAACAACATCCGTGATGTGATTGCTTTCCCACGCGCCCCCCGCTCTGCCAACTTCTAAGGAAGGTGAAAAGTCTGCACAATCGTTGCGTGCAGTTTGGAGCAGGGGGGAGTTCAACAATGCCGACACCGACCTATAACGCCTTACAGCATCTTATTATTGCAGAGCGCGTATGTGATTATGTTGGGCAGAAGATGACCAAGGGGGCACCTAACAAACCGATAGATTTGGCGCACTCCTGGATGCGGTATCAATCCCAGAAGCGGGATTTCAAGGTATATTACGATAACCTTCCCTTCTACTGGAAACCGATGGCTTGGCTATGGAGCCCCAAACCCGATTTGAGCCTAAGCTTGCTTTTGAAACAACGCATCAAAGACAAACATTGGTCATCAAACCTTTTTAACTGGGTTATCGCACAAGCTTTTTTTGCGGAACAATCTGGGATCGGTAATTGCACTGAACAGGCTTGTGTGGGGTTTAGGTACCTATGCAACTGTACCCAATGCAAAGTATTCACTTTAGCCTCGGTAGGCCTTGATCACGTCTTCCTTGTTCTCGGTGCCGGTAAGGACGAGGTGGAAGGATACTACCGCCTTATTCAAGCACCAGACTGGCCCGAAAACGCTGTGATTTGTGACCCCTGGTATAACGAATGGTTTATCGTTAAGAAGGACTGGAGCCTAAAAATGCGCTTGATACTTGAAACAACGGAGCGACGACAACAAGCCCACCTAAGATCGCTGACTAGAGGAGTCATTTCTCTCCGAAATGCTGTACAGGGACCAGGGCCTGTCTAAAAGAGCAAGTAAAAAGCAGAGTATTGGAGATGACTGGATTACGGCGGCGTTATTGTCATCGCAGTGAAACTCTTCCCGGCCAATATCGATGACAGCAGCCTGAGCCACAGTCTGATAATTGTCTGGTGATTGAT
>JAJNAU010000094.1 GCA_021462625.1 Shewanella sp. | reverse complement strand
CAAAGAGTAAAGCGCGTATAGCCGAGCCATTCGGGCAGCGTTTGTCGTCGCTTTCTACTGCATTAACGCTCATTTATGTAGAACAACTACAGCACAATCGCGTTGCTTTGTATAAAACAACGACAAAGTGCTGCAAAAACCATCTTCAAAGGTCAACAGACCCTAGTAATTACAAATCAAACGATCCAGTAACGCATCCGCTATCCTTGGGGTGTTGATCATTTCGTGCCAACTTTCAACCGGGAACTGACTCGCATTGATGGTGCTACTCACCTGATATCAGTCCTCTATCACTGCCAGAAGCTCTGGCTTTGGAGCCGCGAAGTTTCTCAAATCTCCAATAATCAGCAACCCAACACCTTATCTGGTTTCGCTGTCTAAACAGAAGGGAGAAGCATGACAAGGCAAATTAGATTGCCCTTGGGGATGGGTTTTCTTGCTCGCGGAAATGGCGTTGGCAATACAGAGATGGCGGTAAAAGCCGCCATCAGTTCAGTAGCTTCAGCAAACGACCGACCGAATGTACAGATCCGGCTGGGCTTCTTTCGCCCGAAAATTACAGCTTTTTAAAGCCACTGAAGTTCAGTGATGAAACTGTGTCTGTCTTTGCCAGTAGGCTGGACTGAGCACTAGCCTTGCTGTGGCCGCCACAACCGCAGCCCCCCCCACAGCCACCTTTTTTGGCGTGATTCAAAGATGCCCGGCCCTGCGCTGCATCGGTCAGAAAACGCGTATTGTCATGACTGACCGCCAACACCTGTTCAAGTGGCAAGGCGCTGTCTCCGCGGCTTATCACCGCACCGGTCGCCAACAGTTTACCCAGCATACGCTCGCCAATCTGGTCCACCAGCACCATGGTACTGCCCCGGGATTTGATCAGATTAAGCATTGCTTTCTTGGCAGCGCAGCCCCCTTTCATCGCCGGATTGTCGAGGGTTTCTAGCAATTCATGGGCCTGGTTGTAAAACGCAATCTGGGGTGATTTGGTAAAGTGTTTGGCCAGTTTTCCCCGGCTCAGGGGTACTGCAATAATCATGGATTTCATTCCTTTATTGGTTGAGGCAACACCAGGGCTTTACCTTCAATAATGGCCCGGGCAACCTTGTGTCTGGCGCTGCTGATCAGATTGCCAAAGGTCTGGCGGGATATTCCCATCTGCCCGGCGGCCTGCAGCTGCTGCAGTTTGAGCACATCGGCCAGGTGCAGCGCCTCAAATTCATCGGCGTCGAGTATCAACTGCTCCAGTTCACACCCCCGAATACCATTGGGCTTGAACAGGTTACAGGGCACATGGGCACTGAGATATCGGCATTTTTTGGGTCTTGCCATACCGGCCTCATCGATTCAATGGTTTTTGGCATATGCCAGAAATCATTGTGCAAAACCTGAGCCCATAAATCAGTGATCGAGCCCCAAAAATTAAAAAATAAGCAAAATGCAAACAAAAAACGACCCGCAGGCCGTTTTCGCATGCACTGGAACTGGATTTCAAAGCCTGTGGTAAAGGCTCTGATAATAGGCGTTGGATGCCAGCAAACTCTCATGGGTGCCGCTGGCGGTAATCTGCCCCGCCTCCAGCAGATGGATCTGATCCATCTGCGCCATTGCGGTCAAACGGTGAGAAATCATCAGTACTGTCTTGTCCCTGGCAAAATCAAACAGCACAGACAATATCTCCCGTTCGGTGCGCTTATCCAGCCCTTCTGTGGGTTCATCGAGCAGCAACAGCGGCGCATCGCGCAGCAACACCCGGGCGATGCCGATACGGCGAAGCTCTCCACCGGACAATTGACGTCCGCCTTCACCAAGCCAGGTGTCCAGCGGCCTGTCGCCCTGGCTCAAGGTCTGCAGGCCAACGCGCTCAAGCACTGCCAGTAAGCTGGCATCATCCGCCCTGGGCGCTTTACCCTGCTCATCGGGCATCAGCGCGATGCTCAGGTTTTCCCTCAGGGTACCGGCAAACAGATACACCCGCTGACTCATCACAGAAACGCCGGCACACAACTGCGCCTGAGTGAAGTCTGTCAGAGCCTGACCGTCAATGCTGATAGTGCCGCTGTCAGGCTGCCACTGACGGGTGATCAGCGACAGCAAGGTCGATTTACCGCAACCGGTTTGGCCCAGCAGTGCCACTTTCTGCCCACTAGCCAGTGTCAGATTGACCCGCTGCAGAACGGGCTGCTCAGGAACATAACCAAAGCTGACATCGTTAAGCTGCAGCGCACCATGGCGGATCTGCGCGTTTGAATCAGTTGGAAATTCAATGTCCGGCTGCTGAGAAGTGATCTCAGTCACCCTTTGCGCTGCCATAATGCAGGCAGACAAGTGCTGGAAAGAACCTGCCAATGGCATCAGCAGCTCAACACAGGCCATAGCTGCAAACACCATGGTGGCAAACAGCGGCCCGGGAGGCACATGCTCACCCACACCATTGGCGGCGAGCAGCAACATCAACAACACAACACCACCGCTGGCCAGAACCAGTGCGCTTTGACTCAGTGCTGTCACACCGGCCATGGACTTTTGCGCATCAAGCAGAGACTGCTCCGTATGATCCAGCCGTGAGCGATAGGCTTCTCTAGCACCAAACAGGGTTAACTCTCCCTGTCCCTGTAAGTACTCCAGCAGTTCGATACGATAAGTACGTTTACTGGCGACCAAGCGGCGACCCGGGCTTCTCCCCAGCACATAAAACACCAGTGGCAATGTCAACCAGATCAACAGTAAAGCGCCACATAAGGTCACTGCCAACGCCCCGTCAAACAGGCTTAAAAACAGATACAGCAGACCAATCATCACCAGAGAGCCGCCCAGGGGAGTCAGCAATCTCAGGTAGATATGATCCAGGGTATCTATGTCGGCCACTAAACGGTTAAGCAGATCGCCTCGGCGAACACCGGCCAGATTTTTCTCCGACAAAGGCATCAATTTGCGCCATACCCAGATACGGAGATCTGTCAGCAACCTGAAGGTCGCTTCATGGGTTGCCAAACGCTCCCCATAACGGCTGGCGGTACGCATTATCGACAGAAAGCGTACGCCTCCCGCCGGGGTAAAGTAGTTAAATGCCTGAGCCGTGGCCACAGTAAGGCCGGCCACCGCAGTTGCTGACAGAAACCAGCCCGACAAAGACAGCAGACCGATACCCGCCATCAGAGTAGTAATAGTCAGCAGCACCCCCACCAACATCATCAGCCATTGGCGGCGGAACAGAAGAATAAAAGGCAGCAGTGCTTTCATGACTGTGCTCCCGGGATCTCAATCCCCTTGTCACGTGACTCTAACAACATCTCGGCAAACAACCCCTGTGTGTTGGCCAGCGTCTCATAATCCCCTCGCTGCACGATAACCCCTTCGTCCATCACCAGAATTTCATCACTGCGCTGCAGCTCTTCCAATCTGTGGGTAATCATCAAACTGCTTTTGCCTGCCGTGGCTTCGGTCAGCGCCTTCTGCACCAGCTGTTCGCTCAGGCTATCCAGGCTGGCGGTGGGCTCATCCAACAGGAACAGACTGGCATTTTGTGCCAACGCCCTTGCCAGTGCGATACGCTGTGCCTGCCCCACAGAGAGCCCCTGTCCCTGCTCACCCATCATATAATCCAAACCCTGATTCTGGCCATCAACCAGCTCCCGGACACAGGCACGCTCAAGCAGTGCCAGGATCTGCGCGTCACCCAGCTGTGGATTTCCCAGTGTCACATTATCTCTGATACTGGCGTGAAACAGCTGCGGATCCTGTCCAAGCCAGGCCAGTTGCTTTCTAAGGGCGGCTTTATCCAGTTGTGCCAGACTGATGCCATTGACGGTAAGCTCACCGCTAAGGGGTAAAAAGCCCAGCAGCGCATTCATCAGCGAGGTTTTACCGGCACCACTTGGGCCCACCAGTGCCAGATGCTGACCGGATTTAATACTGAAACTCACCGGCCCCAAAAGACACTTGCCATCCATACTCATGACCCGAAGATCCCGCGCTTCTATGGTCAGCGGCCCGCTGACAGTCTGGCTGCCTTCGCCTTCAGGCTCGGGATATTCAAGTAACTCCATCAATGCTTCGGCCGCACCAATGGCCTGGGCTTTAGCATGATAATGAGTCCCCATATCCCGCAGCGGCTGGTAGAACTCAGGTGCCAGGATTAACACAAACATGCCGGTAAACAAGGAGATCGGCACTCCATAGTGCCCAAAGTTCAGGTGTCCCAGATAGCTGAAGCCAAAATAAACCGCCAGCACCGCAATAGACACAGCAGCAAAAAACTCCAGTACCGCTGAGCTTAGAAAGGCCATGCGCAGCACCGCCATGGTGCGGCTGCGAAACTCTTCCGATACCTGCTCAATCTGCCGCAGCTCCTGGGCTTGCCGGAAAAACAGCTTGAGGGTTGGCAGGCCTTTGAGTCTGTCCATAAAGTGGCCTGACAGTCGGGACAGCGCAGCGAAGTTTTTACGGTTGGCATCGGCTGCGCCCTTGCCCACGAGGATCATAAACAGCGGAATAAGCGGCGCCGTCGCCAGCAGGATTACGCCACCGGCCCAGTTCTGCGGAAATATCACGGCCAGAATAATCAGTGGAATAAAGGCCGCCAGACTCATCTGCGGCAAATAACGGGCATAGAAGTCCTGTAGATCTTCAACCTGCTCCAGCACTATGCTGGCCCAACTGCCTGCAGGCTTGCCTTTGATAAAGGCCGGCCCCAGCCGTTCAAGCTTACTCAATACCGCCGCGCGAATGGTTTGCCGCAAACGCAGCCCCGCCTGAAAACTCACGCGTTCGCGTCCCCAGGCCAGAGCCGCCCGCAACAGAATAAGCCCTGCCAGCAGTAGATATTGTTCACTGAACCCAGCTGCCGGGAGATTTTCCATAATGACGCCCTGCAGCACACTGGCCACTAGCCAAGCCTGGGCCACCAGCGCCATACCATTGAGTACACCTAAAAGCACAGAAAGGTGCAAAAAGATGCCGCAGGCCGATTTTTGCTTTCTCAGCCAGGTTATTAATTGTTTTTCCAGCGACTTATCCATTGGGATCCGCATCACATCTTTAACATCGGTAGGCAGTATCGCAGCACTTATCACCGGAATAAACCTGCGACTTTGAATTTGCAAGATAATTCACAGAAATTGACCTGGATCAAAGTCTGTCAATTCATTCCACACGCTTGTATGCGGGGGAATTAAATCCCAATTAATCGGTCTTCCGCCGGGTATTTCATAGCCAAATCGGCCCGGATACGGTAAGCTGCGCCCCGCCAGGCCGCCCGCCACCAGAATGTGGCAACTGTCAGGGCCGCCGCCAACGACAATACTGGAATAGCATGAGTTTTTCTTCCCTGGGGCTGTCAGCCCCAATTTTGAAAGCTGTAGCCGAACAGGGCTACGAAAACCCCTCCCCCATTCAGGCTCAGGCAATTCCCGCGGTATTAACCGGTCGGGATGTGATGGCCGCCGCTCAGACCGGAACCGGCAAAACCGCAGGCTTCACTCTGCCGCTGCTTGAGCACCTGAGCAAAGGCAAGCGCCCGGCAGCCTTACAGGTGCGCGCCCTGATCATCACCCCGACCCGGGAGCTGGCGGCACAGATTGACAACAATGTGACTGCCTATGGCA
Organism: Shewanella sp.; assembly: GCA_021462625.1. Lineage (GTDB taxonomy): Bacteria > Pseudomonadota > Gammaproteobacteria > Enterobacterales > Shewanellaceae > Shewanella. The sequence continues at coordinate 7,232 of JAJNAU010000094.1, read as the reverse complement.
AGTATCTTAAATCCCGTAATACCGTGGTATTTGGTGGGGTTTCCATTAATCCTCAGATTGCGGCGCTGAAGCGGGGGGTGGATATTCTAGTGGCCACGCCCGGCCGTCTGCTGGATTTACATGCCCAGCAGGCTGTGACGTTCGATGCGCTCGAAATCTTGGTACTGGATGAAGCTGACCGCATGCTGGATATGGGATTCATCCATGATATCCGTCGCATCCTCAAGGTGCTGCCGGCAAAGCGTCAGAACCTAATGTTCTCCGCCACCTTCAGTGACGAGATCCGCGCACTGGCCAAAGGCCTGATTAACAATCCGGTGGAAATTTCCGTTACTCCCCGCAATACTACAGCCCAGACCGTTGAGCAGTGGATCTATCCGGTGGACAAGAATCAAAAACCGGCACTGCTGAACGAGCTAATCAAGTCCAACGACTGGCGTCAGGTACTGGTATTCTCCCGTACCAAACACGGTGCCAACCGACTGGCCAAGTATCTTGACAGTAAAGAGATTTCAGCAGTCGCCATCCATGGCAATAAAAGCCAGAATGCCCGCACAGCGGCACTGGCCAACTTCAAATCCGGCGCCGTCAGGGTAATGGTAGCCACCGATATTGCTGCCCGCGGGCTGGATATCGATCAGTTGCCCCAGGTTGTTAACTTCGATCTGCCCAATGTGCCGGAAGATTATGTGCACCGCATTGGCCGTACCGGGCGAGCCGGCGCTTTCGGTCAGGCAGTGTCACTAGTGTGCGGTGAAGAGGTTAAACAGCTACGGGATATTGAGAAACTGATTGGTCGCCATATTGAGCGCGGCAAAATCGCCGGATTTGCACCTGCCCAACCGCTGCCACAAACTCAGCTGAGTCAAAGCCAGAGCCAGAGCCAGCAAAAATCGGATAAATCAGTGACCAATGCCGGCAATGGCAACCACAATCGTCGCCGACAGAATCGCAAGGCCGATGAGCGGGTACTGAGTCAGCTGCAAAATGACAAGCCCCCCGTAAAACAGCCCAAAGCCAAAGCTGAACAAGACAAAGCCAGACCAAACCGGAACCAGCAGCACAAAGCCGGTAAGTCACAGGGCGACTCCCGTTCAAAAAGCCAGAGGGCATCCCATCAGCAATCCAGGCTGGAAAAAACCGGCAACGGCAAGGTAACAGCCAAGCCTCAGCATCAAATTGCGCAAGGGCAAAAAACCGCTGCAAGCAAGGGTAAATATCAGGGCAACCGTCTTGGAGACAGTCAGGCTCAGCGGTCTGCCGCGTCCAGCAATAACCCCCCTCACCAGCCACGGCGCCGCCAACATACCCAAGCCTGATGAGAGTGCCAAGATTAGCGAGCTGTAAGCAATATCTGCCAAAGCCCGCTAAATCGGTGTTGTAGGGCCGCGCCATAACCATGATGTGGCTGTACTATCGTGAGGCTTACTAGGGTCTGTTGACCTTTGAAGATGGTTTTTGCAGCTCTTTGTCGTTGTTTTATACAAAGCAACGCGATTGTGCTGTAGTTGTTCTACATAAATGAGCGTTAATGCAGTAGAAAGCGACGACAAACCCGCGCGCTGCAGGTTTGCTGCTTTCAGTACCTAGGTGCCAGCTCAACCAGTACCGGAGCATGATCACTGGACTCTCGCTCATGTAGACTCTCAGGCCCGAACAGGTGACGATCGCATACCCGAAAGTCAGTCACATCCATGGTACTCATGCTGCTGCGGGGATCAAACTCACAGGAGAGCAGAATATAATCCAGTACGTTGCCGTGCCCGCCCCAATAATGGGTTGGGGTACGGTCAATAGCCCCGACATGAAGACAATGCAGATGGAAACTGTCGCGTAAGCCATAAAAATCCACCCCGGCCTCACGCCTATCCGGTGAAGCGGCCAGCCAGGCGTCAATCTGATTATCTATGTGCAGCACATCCAGCACGGTTGATCCCAAGCCATCGTTAAAATCGCCCATCAGCGCGATCGGCAGTCTATCCTGACTGCGACGGGCGATGATGCTATACATCAACATGGCCGCCTCGGCACCACGCAGCAAGTCCGCAGAAGCGCGTCCCAACTGACGGGACATAGTCTGGACAGCGTCAGGGACGGTAATTGCCCCGATACTCCCCAGATCCAGTGACGGCCGCTTCGACTTGAGATGCACAGCGTACAGATCGCATTGCCCAATCAAAGGCAATTGCACCCGGCACCACACAGGGCGACGACTGAAACTGAAGCCAATCTCCAGGCCCATGGCCTGGCAAACCTGAGGTTCAACAGTCACCTCACCCTGCTCCAGCACAGGGAAGCGACTGGCGATCATATTGATTGGCCGGTTATAGATATATCCCTCCGCCAGCCCCGGCTCCTCCACCGCCACCAGAGAAAATCCCATGGGAGCCAGCAGCTGAATTAATGCTGCGGGGCTGAAAACCTCCTGAAAGGCGATGACATCAGGTTGCTGGCGCTGGATATAACAGGTAAGCCAGTCGCACTTGGACTGCCACTGGGCGTGGAAATAGATATTGTCCGACTCATAGCAGGCCAGTGGAGGCTCTATAAAATTCAACAAGTTGATGGTAGCAAATCGCAGTACATCAGTACTGGTATCAGCTGAAGCCATGTCGACCTCAATTCAATCTCATCACAGGAGCATAAGCGCCAACAGGCGGCAACGACCAACTCTCCGGCAGTTTTGTGACCTGTATACAGGCGTGCAACAGGTTGGTACCTTTTCTAAAAGCCTATACCCAATTTCAACTTTTACCATCTTTCAAAAAAAGCTGCAGCAAAAGATGAAAGAACTGGAATTCAGCGACAAAATTGCCCTGCTTAAAGAAGCTCAGGGCACCTCTGATGTTATGGTCGCTGTCGAAGTCAAAGCCTGAACGCCGTTAAAGAAGGAGCCACAAACGCTGCCCATAGGGTTCAGCGGCGCCGGTTACCGTCAGTGATTCTGCGTCTGTGCAAATTCAGCTCTCAGTGCCGGCATCAATCAGCGCCTGCACATCACCACTGCACATAATATCCATATGAGCCTTTAATTTCTCCTCTGACCAGTCCCACCAGCGCAGCGCCAACAGGTCCGCAACCTGAGCATCAGTGAATCGCTTTCTCAGCACTCTGTTGTTGGCAACAACGATGGAATAGGGCTCCACATCTTTGCTGATCACCGCTCTGGAGCCAATGACCGCACCGTCGCCTATAGTTACTCCCGGCATAATCATGGCCTCAGAACCAATCCAGACATCGTTGCCTATAACGGTATCCCCTGCGCGCTGGAAGCCTGACTTCACCTTGTCACCAAACTCTGCCGGATTGAACGGAAAGGTGGAGATCCAGTCCAGTCTGTGTCCCTGGTTGCCCCCCAACATAAAAGTGGCACCGGATGCAATGGAGCAAAACTTACCGATAATCAGTTTATCCACCTCGCCCCAGATACCCGCCTGCCACACATCAGCCGTAACCTTATCACCCAGCAAATAGCGAACACACTGATCTTCGAAGGATTTACCATGATAAAAACCTGAGTAATAGCTGTAATCACCAACCTTAATATTGGGATGAGTGACCTGCTCTTTCAACCGCTGAGAAGTCAGCCAATTGGGGAATAAAGGGGAAGTCATAGTGGGTTTGCCCTGAAAGTAACTTTGGCGCTGAAAATATCACAGGCTATTATCCCTTAGCCAGCGCAACATCTTCAGCAAATCCACGTAGCTGCAGACACCCAAGGAATTGCGCCGGCGCCATCCTATGCGGACCTGTGCTGCTGCGGCAACGCCTGCGTAGCATCACAGTTTTTCCAAATCTTTCCCACTTGAAGACAGACACCGGGCCACTCTGTCTATCTGAGCTTACCTGGGCCCAGACCCTAGACAATTTGTTCATATCGCTCTGTTACTTTATAAGTTTTCCGGATCTTAAGGCAGTCTGACTGTGATCAACCCAAAAAAGCCCAAATTTACAGCTACATCCCTCTTTCCATCTCTATACACTCACGGGAATTTACATAGTCAGATTGCACCTTATGTTTCGAAAACAGTTCTCGGAACCCTGAACGCAAGCACCTTTCCTGTAATGGCAGCCAACCTGGTATGCTGGATATTCAAGACGTCATTGCGGTTCAGGGCACCAAGCCTTCAGCCCAACAACTGTCAGCTTCAATGAACTCCCTGAGCGGTGAATCCTGCAGATGAAAGGGCTGACCAATCTCCCCCAAGTGCTGGAAGAGGTCCCCGGAAGATAGCGGATGACAGATACACAACAGGCGGTAACAGCAATCACCGCCTTTTTATTTTGTTCCAAAAGAGCCTTACGACTCTTCAATCTCGCAAGTCACTCAGCTTACTGTGCCGATTGCGATTACCCCAGGATGATGCGGTCTCGAAGCTCACATCAGAATGCTCTATAGCCCAACCTTCTTGTAGCGGGTCCACACCACTATGTTACCCATACGCGGCACAATCCAGATGGCACTGGCGTTGTTCTGGTACAGTCGATAGAAGGTCAGTTCATCATCCTGAATATCGTCTTTACGGATATTGCGGAAAAAATACGCCGCTGAAGTATTATCTCCTCCGGGTTGTACAGATCCTTGTATTTAACCTTAATAGTAAACACATCCACATTCCGGTCACCGATTTGTGCGCTGTCCTGAATAAAATCACCGCGAAAGGTGTACTTGATAGGAGCTGTCAGACAGTCCTGATCCGTCAGACAGGATGAAAAATAAAAACTGCCCGAATCCTCGGTGTCATACATCAGTGACATATTCAGGTCATAGCGCTCCAGCAGCCTATTGGCCACCGGAAAATACACATCGGCCTGATAGTTGTGTTCGTTGAAATCGGATTTCTTACACATCCCCTCGGGAATGATGATGCGGTTATAGCGCACCCGCTGCTCCATCTTGTGCATCAGCGGTATAAACTCGGTCATCCTAATGCCGGCAGGCTTGTCGTCCACCGCAACTATGTTCATCAGCCCCTTGCCATCACAGTTGCGATAATCTTCAGATGGACAGATAGCCATTGAATAGGCACTGTCATCAGCCAGCGCAAATGCACTGAAGTACTTGAGATTAGGAATAAGATTGCTCTCGGGAGCTATATGTTTTTGCCAGCGCCAGGGGGCGGGCCTGTCGGCGCCTTTGGGGAAAAACAACGCCGCCTGTCCCTGCACACCACCTATGTTCAGCGGGATCTCGTCTTCATGCTTCCAGCCAATGCCCTTATGCTGATATTACCACAGCACTGCCGCGCTCAGACACAATAGCAGGATCAGCAGCAACCATGGCAAACGCTTTTTCCGGAGAGGCTCCTGAACAACCAGCGCATCAGGCTCAGCGTCCTCCTCTTCAATCTGCAGCTGATACCCCACCCGCGCCAGAGTATGCAGTTTGATCTCAGGATAAACAGACAACTTCTTGCGCAGCGTGGAAATACACTGGGTCAGGGAGGTCGGCGCAACCACTCTATCAGGCCAACCGGCGGCCAGCAGCGTGTCTTTATCCAACACCTGCTCGTGGTGTCCAAGCAGTGTCGCCAACACAGCCGCCTCAGAAAAGGTCAGCGCGATTTGCTCCTGGTTTCGCAGATCCAGCAGCAGATTTTCAGCCTCGTCAAGGACGAGAAAAGAAGTGACTTTCAACTTATTGCCTGTCCGGAGTCTAATTCAGCGCGCTTTGAAAAGGCGCCATTGACTGATAAATGGGGGTAAATAACCTAACAATTTTACTCCCACTACCATGCCTTTCAAAGTAATGGCCTGCTTCCCGTCCCCGAAATTTGACCTTCGGCAAAATGTAATCAAGCCCTTACTTAACTACTGACAGGCAATAACAATTAAAGACAACAAAAAGGCCATCACTGATGGCCTTATGTTTACCTGTCCCAGATACTTACTCCGAACCAGCCAGCAGATCAAGAGTGATGGATTCAAAATCCAGTACCCGGCCGCCGTATTCGGCCGCAAACTTTTCCGCCGCCGCTTTTGAGCTGAACGGTGCCACTGCCGGCCCCATTACCGCCTTTTTGCTGGTGCCATAAACATAGTAAGCTGTTTTGGCATCAATAAAGGCGAAATCCGCAGGATGTTCCCAGTCGGTTGCTGCTGCGTCATGTACATACAAGGCGCTGATCTGTCGCTGGTTTTCTGTCTGCAGCGCAAAGTTAAACATGTCCCGCGAAGAGCAGAACTTGGGAATATTGTCGGAATACTTCAGAAATACCTGACCTTTGGGATCGGGGTATTTGGTGATCATCATGCCACAGATATGGCAGCGGTCATGGTCATCAATAGCTACAGGCGCTGCCGGAGCATTGGCGGCATCGCCCTCATTGCAGGCAAACAGCAGGGGGAATATTGCCAGAGTTAACAGCTTTCTCATGGGCGTTACAGAACCTATTGAGTTTAAATAACAACGCCGGACAGTAAGCAAAGAAAAGCAAACAAGCGGCGTCACTTTAGTTGACAAGCAGCAAATGGCAAGCACCACCCCAGCCGATAACAGGGAAAAACCGGTGGGTGGCGAGTGAAGGGTACAGGCATGACATACCCCCCACTCCCTTGCCTGAAATCAGCTGACAGCGAACTTTGGAGATGATGGAACGAAGTCCGCCGCCAATTTTTCAGATGGCGTAATGCTGACCTGCGTACAGAATAAACATACGCAGACACATCATACCGGTCACGGCGCACACGCCGGACAGATAGAACGCCTGAGCCGAGTGGCTGAAGTGTTTGCCGGTGGCAAAGTTCAGCAGCAACGGACCGGCAAAACCGATACCGACCACCCCCATCCAGAACAGTGTTGCCCAGGTACCTTCGTGGAACGCAGCAAAGGCGTACTGAGCACCGGCGTTACCTGTCATCAGAGATACCGCGATCATGAAGATGAACAGGGCTTCGAAGAACATGATTGGCCACTCAGCCCCGTGCAGCAGCTTCATCTCGCTTGAGTGCAGATCTTCCTTAAACATGCCCACAGCCACCATCTTGGCTGCTGCACCACCGGCAGACAGACCCGAGGCCACAAACAACGCAGGCAGTACTGAGGTGTTGATCAGCGGGAAGCGGATCAGTGCAGAGATCAGAAAGCCGGTGTAAGCGCACACAGACAGTGCCAGCACCAGGGTCAGCATCTCAGCCCCGCGACGGATACCTTTAAAGGCATTCACAATCGGCAGCAGAAAGTTCAACGCCTTGATATCACGGATCTCTTCTTCCAGCGCCAGCAGGGCCAG
>JAJNAU010000093.1 GCA_021462625.1 Shewanella sp. | reverse complement strand
CTCTTGTACACCCTGAGCTGGGGCGCGCTGGCAGCCACGGACGATCTCACCAAGGAAGTGCATATCCAGGCACCCAGCCAGTTTGCCGACATCAAGAACAAGCGGGTGGTGTACGCAGGCCCAGTCATTGTGACTCAGGGCAGCATCAAAATTCAGGCCGATGAACTCAGCGCCAGTCAGGGTGATGGTGAAACCATTCTTATCGCCACCGGCAAACCGGCCACCTACACCCAGATGCTGGACAATAACCACCTTGCCACCGCCAGCGCCAATGAGATCCGCTACAACATCAGCAAGCGGGTACTGACCCTGATGGGCCGCGCCGAAATTGAGCAGGATGGCAGTAAAGTCAGCGCACCGAAAATCATCTACGACATCGAATTGCAGCAGATGACAGCCCAGGGCAATCAGGATCCTAATGCTCGGGTGCACACTGTGATTAAGCCTGAAAACTTCGAGGGTGACATCAAGCCCCTGGAAGACAACAAGTCATCCAGCAAACACAACAAACCAAAAGTGAATAATCAAGGGCAGCCGGATTCATGAGTGAACTGACGCTGAAGGCAGAGCATCTTGCCAAAAGCTACAAGAAACGTCAGGTGGTTAGGGACGTCAGTCTGGAAGTCAAAACTGGCCAGATTGTGGGGCTGCTCGGTCCCAATGGCGCCGGTAAAACCACAACTTTCTATATGGTGGTTGGGCTGGTCAAAAGCGACAAGGGCTCCATCTACATCAATGATGAAGATCTGACGCTGGATCCCATGCATATGCGTGCCCGCAAGGGTATCGGCTACCTGCCCCAGGAAGCCAGTATCTTCCGTAAGTTGTCGGTCAGAGACAATATCATGGCTGTTCTGCAGACCCGCAAGGCTCTGACCAATGAACAGCGGGAAGAGCAGCTGGAACATCTACTGGAAGAATTTAACATTACCCATATCCGCGACTCCATGGGGATGGCGCTGTCCGGTGGTGAACGCCGGCGGGTGGAAATTGCCCGTGCTCTGGCAGCCAACCCCAAGTTCATTCTGTTAGATGAACCCTTTGCCGGGGTAGACCCCATCTCGGTTATCGACATAAAGAAGATCATCGAACAACTCAAGGGCCGTGGTCTGGGCGTACTGATTACCGATCACAATGTACGCGAAACCCTGGATGTCTGTGAACATGCCTATATCGTCAGCCACGGCAACCTGATTGCAGAAGGTACGCCGGCGGAGATCCTGGATAACCAGCAGGTGCGTGCTGTGTACTTGGGCGAACAATTCAGGCTATAGTTAATGCATGTGTCCCGGCACCGACGCAGCAAGCCAGCCAGGGCTGCAAGGATACGCACTTTCCTCAGACCGATGGAAATACCGGCTCTCGAGAACTTCAATTAAAACCACTCTAAACAGGAACTTGCGGTAAAGATGAAAGCGTCTCTCCAGCTTAAACTGGGTCAGCAGTTAACCATGACGCCTCAATTGCAGCAGGCCATCCGCCTGTTGCAACTGTCTTCGCTGGAACTCCAGCAGGAGATCCAGCAGGCGCTTGAATCCAATCCTTTGCTGGAGATAGACGAAGAACAATATGACTCAGAGCGGAATGACAACGAGAGTGACAACACCACTGAATTTGATGAACCTGACTATTCCGCTCAGGTGCAGGACAGCTCGAGTGTCGAAACCTCAGACGCTGTCACTCAGGAAGCCATGCCAGATGAACTCCCCATGGACACTACCTGGGATGAAGTCTTCACTGCTGCACCTGTGGCCGCTGGGCCGGCGGTACGCGATGATGATATGCCATTCCAGGGTGAAACCAGCGAAGGCCTGTATGAGCATCTAGAGTGGCAGAAAAACCTGACGCCCTTTTCAGAAAATGATTATGCCATCGCCACTGCTATCATTGAAGCGATTGATGAGCGTGGATACCTGACTCAAAGTACCCAGGAGATCTTCGAGGCTCTGGGTGATGATGGAATTGAACAGGAAGAGGTCGAAGCGGTACTCAAGCGTATCCAGCACTTTGATCCTGTCGGCGTTGCAGCCCGGGATTTGAGCGAATGTTTGCTGATCCAACTCAGTCAGTTTGCCGCAGATACGCCCCATATCGACCATGCCCGGTTACTTATCCGTGAGCATCTGGAACTGATTGCCAATCGGGATTTCCGCACTTTGATGCGCAAGACCCGTCTCAGAGAAGATGATCTGCGCGATGCCATCAATCTCATCCAGACCCTTAATCCAAGTCCAGGGCGGCTCATCAGCCGGGACAACGATGAGTATATTATCCCCGATGTATCAGTATCCAAGAAGCACGGACGCTGGGTAGTGGAACTCAATCCCGATTCCATGCCCAAACTGAATGTGAACCAACATTATGCAGCGATGGCCCGCAGCACCCGCAGTCAGGCTGACAGCCAGTTCATTCGCGGCCATCTGCAGGAGGCAAAGTGGTTCATCAAGAGTCTGGAAAGCCGTAACGACACTCTGCTGAAGGTCGCCAACTGTATTGTGCAATTTCAACAGGGATTTTTCGAGTTTGGTGAAGAAGCCATGAAGCCCATGGTCCTCAACGATATTGCCGAAGCGGTTGAAATGCATGAGTCCACCATTTCCAGGGTGACCACACAAAAATATATGCATACCCCAAGAGGGATTTTCGAATTAAAGTATTTCTTCTCCAGCCATGTTGGAACTGAAGATGGTGGAGAATGCTCGTCCACTGCCATTCGTGCTTTTATTAAAAAGCTGGTGGCCGCCGAAAACCAGAAGAAACCATTAAGCGACAGCAAAATGGCAGAACTTCTGGCAGAACAGGGAATAAATGTTGCCAGACGGACTATCGCCAAATATCGAGAAGCGATGCTGATTCCGCCTTCCAACCAGCGTAAGAGTTTATAACCCCATCCGGAATAAAGGAGGTAGCTATCTATGCAAATCAACCTGACTGGACACCATATTGAAATTACATCCTCCCTGCGGGAATATGTGGAGAGCAAATTCACCAAGCTTGAACGCCATTTTGATCAGATTAATAATGCGCACGTTGTATTGAGTGTTGATAAACTTCAGCAAATTGCAGAAGCAAAACTGCATATAAACGGCGGCGAAATTTTCGCAACTTCAGAACATGAAGATATGTATGCCGCAATAGACGTCCTGATCGACAAGCTTGATCGTCAGGTGATTAAACACAAAGAGAAACTGATAAAACACTAACGATGGAACTTCGTACCATCCTGCAGCCGGAGTGTGCCTCCTGTGCCACTCCGGGCAGTAAGAAAAAAGTACTTGAGCTGATGAGCGATCTTATTGCTGCTCAGTACCCCGCCCTTTCTTCCCAGGAAGTATTCGAAAGTCTGCTTGCCCGGGAAAAAGTTGGCAGCACAGGAATCGGAAACGGTATTGCAATTCCCCACGGCAAACTAACGACGATTGACCATCCTATCGCCGCCTTGGTGAAATGCACCGAATCCATCCCCTTCGACGCCATCGACAATCAACCGGTGGATATTCTTTTTGCCCTGCTGGTACCGACTGAGCAATGTCAGACTCATCTGGCAACACTTGCGGCAATGGCAGAAAAACTCAGCGACAAAAAAGTGGTTAAACAACTACGCAAAGCGCAGGATGATGCAGAACTGTTTCGGATTATTACCGCATGAAATTAGTTATCGTATCGGGCCGCAGTGGCTCTGGAAAATCAGTTGCCTTAAGGGTCTTAGAAGATCTGGGCTATTACTGTGTGGATAACCTGCCACTGTCGCTGATTGGCAGTTTGATGGAGCAGCTCAAAAGCACCACTGAGCAGGTTGCCATCAGCGTGGATGTGCGCAACCTGAAAAATCAGGACAAGGTTCTGGAGCGGCAACTCAAGTCGCTGAGCAATACAGAGATCACCAGTTTTTTCCTGTATTCCAGCGATGACATTCTTCTTAAACGATACAGCGAAACCCGACGCCTGCACCCTTTGTCACGCAATCAGTCCTCTCTGCAGGAGGCCATCAAACTGGAAGGACAGCTACTGGCGCCGCTGTCCAAGATGGTGGACCACTTTATTGACACTTCGCATCTGAATGTTTACGAGCTGAGCGATCAGGTCCGCCAAATTCTGATGGGGCACGTGGAAAAAGAACTGGTGATCAGCTTTGAATCCTTTGGATTCAAACATGGCATGCCAGCTGAAGCCGACTTCATGTTCGATGTGCGTTTTTTACCTAATCCCCACTGGGAGCCGGAGCTGCGTCCGCTGACCGGATTGGACCAACCGGTACAGGACTTCCTCAACCGCCAAACCTTGGTCAATAAATTCATCTGGCAGATTGAGAATCTGCTGGAAACCTGGTTGCCCCACCTTGAGCGTAACAATCGAAGCTATTTGACTATCGCCATCGGCTGTACCGGCGGTCAGCACAGATCTGTCTTTATCGCCGAGCAACTGGCCAAACATATCGCCCAAAGTCGGCACACAGTCAAAGTGCGGCACCGTGAGCTGAGTAAAGATGAAACTTGAGCGCCAGGTAACCATTTGTAATGAACTGGGTCTGCACGCCAGAGCCGCCACCAAGTTGGCGGTACTGGCAGGGCAGTTTGACGCTGAAGTGACCCTGTCCAATGGCGAAAAGACCGCCAGCGCCGCCAGCGTGCTGGGGCTACTTATGCTGGCATCCGGCCAGGGCAAAACCATATCGCTGACGGCTGAAGGGCGGGACGCGCAAGCTGCCATGGATGCCATCTGTGCCCTGATCAATGCTCGTTTTGACGAAAATCAATAGCAAAAAATCTGTATAATTCCGATAGCTGGGCTATCATATGCGCCTGTCTGCACTGTGCCACTGCGGCACCCTGCCTGTGGCAGACATCAGTTTTACCAGACTAGGGTCTGTTGACCTTTGGTAATTGTTTTGGCAGCAGTTTGTGGGTTCTTTATCCAAAGCAGAGGTTTCGATGTGTAGCGAGCCTGCATCAGAAATAACGTAGGAAAAGGGGCCACAAACGCTGCCCATAGGGTTATGGCTAAAAGCGTTTTATGCTTTGTTAAGGTGTATTTGCTTAGAATTACTATGCGCCGCACACCTCGGGGCGGCTAACACGCTTTTCGCTAATACAAAATTTGACCACGAAAGGTCAACAGACCCTAATCTCTATCAAGAAAAATCGGTAGCAGGGGGGGGAAATTCATGCCGATCGAAGTTCTGGATAACGAGCTGACCGAACAACGTCTTACCCAGCTCAATCAGGCGCTTGGAAGCGGTATGTTTGTGCATGTGCGCAACATGCTGCATGACATGGCTGCCTCGGATATCGCGCTGATGCTGGAGTCTTCGCCACCGCAAACCCGTCAAATCCTCTGGCAACTTATCGATCAGGAACAAACCGGCGAAATCCTCGAAGAACTGCCCGAAGATATGAAAGATCATCTTATCCTCTCTATGACCCCGGAGCGACTGGCCAAGGCCACTGCTGGCATGGATACCGATGACCTGGCTTATATTCTGCGCAGCCTGCCCGATGCCCTATTCCGCCAGGTGCTCCAGTCAATGAGTGCTCAGGACAGGGCGCGGGTAGAACAGGCACTGTCTTACCCGGAAGAAACTGCCGGCGGCATCATGAACACGGACACGGTAACCCTCAGGCCGGATGTGAACATAGATGTCATCCTGCGCTACCTGCGCCTGCGGGGTGAACTGCCAGAGGCCACAGACACCCTATATGTGGTGGATAAACGTGACTGTTTACTTGGCGGTATCCGCATTACCGATCTGCTGACCTGTAATCCCAATGCGACAGTGCGGGACATTATGATGCCGGATTTAGAAGGCATCCCGGTTGGTATGTCTGATACCGAAGTGTCGCAGTTGTTTGAGCGACACGACTGGGTATCTGCGCCAGTAGTCGATGAAGACAGCAAGCTGCTTGGCCGTATCACCATTGACGATGTGGTTGACATTATCCGTGAAGATGCCGAGCACTCCATGATGGGAATGGCAGGTATGGATGACGACGAAGATACCTTCGGCCCGGTACTGAAAAGTACCCTACGCCGCTCACTGTGGCTGACCATCAATTTGTTTGCTGCGCTGCTGGCAGCTTCTGTCAGTAATATGTTTGAGGGAACGCTGGAAAAGTTTGCCACCATCGCCGTGCTGATGACCATAGTACCGAGCATGGGCGGCGTTGCCGGTAATCAGACGTTGGCCTTGGTGATCCGAGGGATTGCACTGGGGCATGTAGGGCAAAGTAACTCCCGCTGGCTAATCGGCAAAGAGCTGGCCATTGGTTTTCTCAATGGGCTGATGTGGTCGATTCTGGTGTTTCTGACTGTGTGGGCCTGGAAAGGCGATCTGGCACTGGGCGGTCTCATCGGCGGCGCCATGCTGATTAACATGACGGTTGCCGGGCTGGCGGGTGCCAGTATTCCGCTTATCCTCAAACGTTTTAATATTGACCCTGCGCTGGCTGGCGGCATGGTGCTGACCACAGTTACGGACGTCATCGGCCTGTTTGCCTTCCTGGGACTGGCGACGCTGTTTTTGATGAATCATAGTGTCTAACACTCAGACTGCAATAAAAAACGGCGGCCTTCGCTTAATGCCACTCGCCCTTAAGCGAGTGGCATTAGGAACCTGAGCCACAATTATTGCAGATCAAGACAGAGATCATCGGCTTTATGATGTTGGTCACTTCTTGAACACAGAGTATAATGGGGTAATTTCCTCTCGCCTCTGTGCTCGTTATTAATCCTGCTATGAAAAACCAAATGAAGGGCAATCTGCTTGCAGCATTCTCATTTCTGCTGTGGGGTATACTGCCTTTGTATTACCAGTATCTGCCGGGGGCAGATATCTATGAGCTGCTGGCATACAGACTCCTGTTCTCTGTCCCGGTTATGCTGATTATTCTGGCACTGCTGGGTCGTAAACTGAACTGGCAAGCGGTATTGGCCGACAAACGTTCCATGATCATGGCATTACTTGCCAGCTGTATCATGTGTGTTTCCTGGTGCGCATTTACCATAGCCCTGACCCATGGTCAGGTACTGGCGGCCAGTCTGGGGTTCTTTATCAACCCTCTGTTTGCCATCGCGCTGGGCGTGCTCTTCTTGAAAGACAAGCTCACACATGGTCAGGCCATTGCAGTGGTGCTGGGCATATCCGGCATCGTTTATCAGGTCTGGGTCTATGGTGAGTTACCGTTACTGGCACTGCTGATGGGCAGCTTCTTCACCTTGTACGGACTGGTTAAAAAGTTTACCCGTTTCGATGCCCTGACCTCGGTAACTATCGAAGCCCTGTGGCTGGCGCCGCCGGCGCTGGTATATCTCATCTATCTGTTTGCCACGGGTAAGAGCCAATCCGCTGGCAGTTGGCAAACCATCGCTCTATATATCGGCTCAGTACCCGTCACCCTGCTGCCTCTAGTTTTTTTTGCCATGGCGATCATGCGCACCACCTTAACCAACATAGGGCTGATGCAGTATATCGAGCCTAGTGTACAGTTTTTGCTGGCCATATTGCTGTTCGGCGAAGCCTTTGATGAGGTAAAACTGGTGAGCTTTTCGCTAATCTGGGCCGGTTTGCTGATTTGTACCCTAGAAACCTTGCCCTGGTACAAATGCAGACGCGCCATTCACAAATAAACTATCACCACTGCCATCGATGGTGGGTTTGATATAAAAGTAGGGCGCCCGGCATATGGCCGGGCGGCAAAGATAAACTCAATCAACCGCCTTCCTGGCGCGGGTCATCTCACGCTTACCCAGCGCCCCCGGATAGGGCTTCACACTAAAACCTGCCCTTTTTAAATCCCGCTTGAACTGACCATTGGCACAGTATGACACCAACAGGCCATCAGGCTGCATCAGCTCATAACACTTTCTGAAATTATCCAGCGCCCACACATCTGCCTGTTTGTTGGGAGCAAAGGCATCAAAGTAGATGAGATTCACTGATCCGGCTATACCCTCATAGGTTTCAAGTTGTCCGTGCACTTTGCGCAGCACAAATCCCTGCAACACGTCCACATCCTGATCCCAGGGAGCGTCATGCAGCGCGTCAAATAAAGGCGCAGCATCCTCCGGCAACAGACTCTTGTAGTTCAGTCCTTCAATCAGCGCCTTACTCAGCGGAAAAGGCTCGATAGAGACGTAACGAATGCGGATGTTCTGCACCCGGGAAAATTCCCGGAATCTCAGCATGGTAAGCAGCGCATTCAGGCCAGTGCCAAAACCGACTTCCAGAATCGATAACTCGCTAGTGTGCTCAAGCTTGGCATCCATACCGGCATGGATAAAAACATACCTGGACTCCGCCAGCGCACCTTTATGGCTGTGATAGGTTTCATTGAGTTGGGTGTTGAACAGGGTGTGGGAGCCATCACCGGTCAACTGAAGTTCGACGTGATTCATCACAATAATGGGTGTGCAGTTAATTGTGGGCCGGATTATAACAACGACAGTCCACCCCAAAGGTATTGATATGACATCCCGCCAGAAAAGAGAAAGCGACCCAGAATTCGGATCGTTGGTATCTCAAAAACACAGTATCCCATTCAATCCAAACACGCCTAGCTCGCCTTAACTGAGTGGTGGTAGCCATACGGCGGTTTTTCCAGCGAAAAGATAACAGAGTTATTCGGTAATTTCAGCGTTGTGGTAAACTTTTTGCACGTCATCGCAATCTTCAAGCGCTGCGATAAACTTGTCAAAAGTCGCCACATCTTCACCACTGACTTCAGTCATGCTCTGAGGAACGAAGGAGATCTCTTCCACTTCAAAGTGGATCTCCGGCATGGCTTCCACCAGCGCAGTACGCACATTGTTGAACTCAGTAATAGGCGCAAATACGGAGATCATGCCATCGTCCAGTTCAACGTCGGTCACGTCGACATCTGCCATCATCAGCAGTTCCAGAATGGCTTCATCGTCTTCACCCTTAAACACGAACACTGATTGGTGATCAAACATGTGAGCCACAGTACCCGGACCGCCCAATTTAGCATCGTTCTTCACAAATGCCTGACGCACTTCAGTAAAGGTACGCTTCACATTGTCGGTAAGACAGTCAACGATCACCATGCAGTTACCTGGACCAAATCCTTCGTAACGGGCTACTTCATAATCTTCACCGCCGCCACCCTTGGCTTTCTCAATGGCACGCTCAATAACGTGAGCCGGTACCTGATCCTTCTTTGCACGTTCGATCATCCGACGCAGTGCCAGGTTACCTTCAGGCTCCACCCCACCGTTCTTGGCGCATACATAGATCTCTTTGCCATAGCGGGAGTACAGGCGGGTCTTTTGACCGGCGGTCTTGGCCATGGATTCTTTGCGGTTTTGATACGCTCTTCCCATCTTGTGTCTCGGATTGGTTCTCTCAGGTCTAAACGAATGGGGATTTTAACAGCTTTTACCCGCAAAAAGCGAGTTTGGCAAAGACAACAAAGGGCCTGTAACCAATCCCTTAGTCGTGGATTTCAGTGAAATAGCCCTCTGATTAAATAGGATCAATATAGTCCATACCCCGTGGCCTCGGGCACGCTAACACATCTGCAGATAAGCCTCGGCAGAATTCATCACCGCCTCATACACCTCTGGGCTGCCTGCTGACGCAAGTCTTCCAGATGATCCGCCAACATGCCGTAATGAACCATGCCATCCAGGATAAAGTCAAAGATACGGTCACCCGACTGCTAACGGTCAAACTCCAGCCCAAATTCACTGACAAAGGGATAGATAAGCGGGTCGGTATCGGCATCATCACGGGGGCCGGCCTGAGCCCCCAGGGCGCTAATATTTGCACCCAGACCAACACCCGGCAAGATTAAGGGTTAGCAGCAATGATATCCTGATAACGATTAATACTGCCGGCCAGCTGATTGACATTGGCGTTATAGGGTGCCAATAAAGCCATCCACCAGTGCCGTCTCAGGGTATTGCGGTGCAGCCCGCCATCTTTGGCTGAGTTCATCCAACTGTGGGAAGTGATGACCCCGGAATACTGTCGGCCATCCACTATGTCCATCACCTCAGTCACAGTGTCCGCCGACATATGAACCAGCTCAATCAGCATGCGATGTCAATCATCCGGTTAACCAGATACACACCCTTATCTTTCAGGCCATGAACATTAGAGTGTCCTAGGGAAGGTGCGAATAAGTCCTCGCCTTCCTTAGTGGCTTTGTCGCGTTGTTAATTGTCATCGGCTCTTCGGTAGTGTGGTGGTTTTTAGCAAATTAATCTGATCACACTAAGAGCCTTTTTTTCATATTTTATGTGGTTACGCTAAAGTTCCTGTCTATAAGTGTCCCCTGAGTGACTACCTGCCATTCGGCAAACTCACCAGGATAACAACCGGCAGCTAACCTCGGCAGGCAAGTGACTGGCCAGATAGTGGCCATCTCCATCTGTGACCATAAAATGGTTACGGCGACTGGGCTTGAAGTAAAACCGATTAGCCTCCGCAGGCGAAGTATGTTCGAATCGGTAACTCAGGCCATTGTCCTCCAGACCGCCCTGATAAAACCATTTCATATACTGACTATTGGCCGGCGATTGAATTAGATAGCAGCCCTGAGCCAGACTATCGACCGCCTCCTGTGATGCCTGAGTCACAGGCACAGCAGTCAGCAACATTCTGAGTGAGATAGAGAACAACGCCTTGGTAAGTACAACCTCTCTGAATGATTTTGATCTGTTCATAGTCATATCCATGAGGATGAAAGATGTTCAGCAAGGTGCGGGTTGTCACCTGGAAAATGCTCGCAGGGGTTTGTTTCTTGCCCTCCATCTGCAACTGCTTAACGTCTGCTTGGTCAAGATAGGGAAGTTCAAATACTTAAATTAAGTCAGTGTTCACTGACTTTGTAAGAATCAATCTTGGGTACTATTTAAATGCAAAGACTTTACTATGGATGACAAACAGTTATGGTTGAACAACCTAAAACGACTGCACAAACCTGCCAATGTAAGCGCTAACTAACAACCACCCCCATTGCTTTACCAGCTTGCCTCAATGCAATTTTCGATAAACATCACACATATCGATCGGCATCTGCTGTGCAATTCTGTTCATGGAGGGGGCAAGTAACCGAGGCAAATTCGACCTGAGCACTGAATTTGAGAGTTGAATCCGCGGTAGTCTTTATTCAATTATCCGAATCGGAGCAGTTATGAAAATATTGTTGTGCACAAAGTCAGCTCTTCACCTGAGCTCAAAGATCCGCTAGTTTGATGACAGTCGGTCAATCTCAGGAGTCAGGGGATGAAAAAGCACAAGCATGAGGCACAATTGCTAAAAATGGCGCTGGAAATCGGCCTGGCCTATGCGAAAAAAAGAGGCTTTGCCGTACCGGACAAAGGCTTCTCAGAGAAAAATAAAGTTGAGTGTATTTATCGCCTGCTGGTACAGGATCAATTAATCGGACCACTACCCGAAGACAAGGAAGATGGCCCCAACATGCGACATAGGCTGGTTATGTGGATCAGCAGCAAGTTGCCCGAAAACCATCCACTGCTTAACTGAACGGCACACATTATCAACTGACAGAATCTCACCATAATGGCCTGCCAGTACTGCAGTAACAACATTTTCCGGCGTCAACTGGGACGCTGTAAATCCTGTATGCGGCAGTTAAGCCTGCTCTCTTTGCTGGGATGGCTTAGCGGTTTGTATTGTACCGCGACCATCCCACACAGGTGAACGCTATCGCTTTGGGTTTATTTTGCTGTGCCTTCACCGGCTTGCTGATGCTACACTGGCTCGTCCGGTGTCAACGCCTGCAGCGTGCCAGGCAATGGCGCTATCAACGTCGAAACCACCGGCACTGAACTTAGTGGAGCCTGAAGCCTTTCCCTCTGGTTGCAGATCTGCGCTTATCAGGCAACCCTTCCGTGTCGACGATTGGATGAGTGTTCAGGTGAAACTGAATATCGCTATTTAAGGAAGTTGCTACTGGTGGATGCAGGCGGTACCCGATGTACTGCCGGGTATGAATTCGCCCCAAGCAGGTTGGTTTTATCAGAAAAATGATGACTAATCGGCGCTGTCTGCAGGTGTATGACGCAATTAAAGGGGAACAGTAAAGGGGTTAATAGCTTGTGAAAGTGGCCGGCCACCCCCTCACCAATAAAATATAAACCGAGACGATTTCATATGGTCGAAAGGATGGCCATAAAACAAGTGTAGAAGCTCAAAATACAAGTGCAAGTTTCAGCCCGGCCATACTCAAGAATTATTCAGTGGCTTTTATGGTGTTATTGGCTGCAATTGCTGCCCTGTACGCATCCAAAACAGACAAACCATCACATTGGAATTGAGTGGCCTGGGCAGCACAATTCTAACTGAGCTTTTGTCATAGTGCCTTATGTTGCCCTGTTGCCCTGTTGCCCTGTTGCCCTGTTGCCCTGTTGCCCTGTTGCCCTGTTGCCCTGTTGCCCTGTTGCCCTGTTGCCCTGTTGCCAATATTGACAAAACTTTCCAGACATACCAGATTTAATTGAGAATTTCACCGGCAATACTCAATTAAGGAGTGCCCATGAAAAGTTTGATCCTAGCCATAGCGCTAACCCTGGTGACAACAGCCTGCGCCAATCGCCTGAGTAACGACGCATGGCAAAACCAAGTCTCTGCCAAAGTGCAGGAGTGGCATCTGCAACCTATAAACAGCATCACTACCTTCGCCCTCGACAGCTGGACCTCTCTGGGAGAGCACTACCTGATAATCAGAACCAGCCCTTTCAAACCTTATTTGCTGGAACTGAAGGCCCGTTGCCCCAGTCTTAACTTTGCCAATAATCTGTTGACCAAACAAGCCATGTCCAGCTCACTTTCTGCCAGATTTGATTCTGTCATTCCCGGCAATAGCCCAGATATTCCCTGTCAAATCAATAAAATATACCCTCTGACTAAGGAGCAGGAAAAGGCCCTGACGTCATTAGATAACTAAACTACGCAAACTAAGGAAGGTGCGAACAAGTCCTCGCACCGCTCTGGCTTATGAGCAGAAGCGAGTTCGAGGTATTCAGATAAAGGAAGGCTGGTTGCCTT
>JAJNAU010000092.1 GCA_021462625.1 Shewanella sp. | reverse complement strand
TTTGTCATCGCTTTCTACTGCATTAACGCTCATTTATGTAGAACAACTACAGCACAATCGCGTTGCTTTGTATAAAACAACGACAAAAAGCTGCAAAAACCATCTTCAAAGGTCAACAGACCCTAGGACGCCACACGCTGCTAACCAGTGGTTGACAGTACTGTAGATTTTACGTGCCAGCTTATGCTGCTCCAGCAAATGCCGGAAATTCATGATGGTGGTGCGGTTGGGAATAGCTTTATCCAGTGACAGGCGGGCAAACTGGCTCATGGAGGCGATTTCATAGAGCGCATCCTCCATGGCTTCATCACTCAGGTTGTACCATTGCTGCATGCAGTGAATGGGTAACATAGTTTCCAGGGGATAGGGCCTGCGACCAGGATAAGCCTTGGGATACTCGGGCTCGATAACGCCAGGCAGTTTTCCCCACAGGAGCAAGTCATCCATCCCGCCCAGGAAGATTTCCTTTTTCCTTGCGTGTCTGTCGGCGTTTATTGGAAAACTCACCGTCGGCAAAGGTCAGTTGCTGGCTCATTCGGTTACTTGTCAGCTCCCTGGCTCAGTTCAGTTCAGATCAGGTCAGTTCAGATCAGGTCAGTTCAAGTCACGAGATGAAGATCTCACATCAGGGATTTATTCGCACCTCCCCTAACATTTGTGTAGATGAGTCAGGCTGTGCTTTGTGCTTTGTGCTTTGTGCTTTGTGCTTTGTGCTTTGTGTAAATTTTGATATTTATATTTGTCGCTTTTGTTTCCAGCGATCTCGGCTTTCCTGTTTAATTTCATTTGCAGTCATTTTTGTTAACAGATATTCGTTTTTGTTGCATCACTCACTATTTAATTAGCTTTAGCTAGTTTTTTATTCTGTTGCTGTTCTGCTTGGCAAATGAACAATCTTTTGGTACATTGTCGCCCTGAATTTAGTCATTTAATTGCGCTGGGATGCGTTAAGTCACTTAATTAATCCAGCGCTCACTTATATTTTACCCGATGCGATATTGGTATGTCGTATTCGTTGTTATCAAGGGGATAAACCTATGTTGACCAAACTGTTTGTTAAAGCTTCTGTGGCTGCACAAAACTTCAAAAAAGATGAGAGCGGTGTAACTGCCATTGAATATGGTCTGATTGCTGCTGCTATTGCTGCTGTAGTGATAACTGTTTTCGCAAAAGACGGTTCATTCGGCACACTTCTTACAGATATTTTTGCTAAAATTACTACTTCTGCAGGTATTACAGAATAAACGTAAGAAAGAACTGATATTTGGTTTCTATGTTAATGTTTATGAAAGGCTGGTTAATAAGCTTAGCCACCCTTTCATTTATTATCTGCCTGTGGGATATCAAATTCAGAAAAGTGCCTAATGCCCTGTGCCTGATAGTGGCAGCTTTGTGCTTTGCACTATTGGTCTGTTATGGCCAGTGGATAAATCTTATCCATAGTGGTGCCATTATCCTTGTGGGTATTTTTCTGAGTTATTTTCGCCTGCTCGGTGGTGGGGATACCAAACTGCTGGCCGCTTATTCTCTGGCCATATCTCCCGCCTATTTACCTGCAACTCTATTAATGGTTGCGCTGGTTGGTGGGGGAGTTAGTTTGCTCTATTGGCTGTGGCTTAAGCTAATTAATAGTCAATTATTTAGTCGCAAACGTTTTAATAATAAGCTGCTTAATAACAAAGCTGTTAATAACAAAGCAGTTAATAACAAAGCAGTGAATAACAAAGCTGTTGATAACAACAACCGTGGCGTGCCCTATGCAATTGCAATTTGCCTTGGCTGTTATTTAGGGATCCTGGCATCTGTAGGAACACAATCATAGGAAGACTATGAAGAAAGTATTGATTTTAGGGCTTGCTGTGCTGGCTATTGCGTTTGGCTTGTTCGGCCTGGCGGGCAATCTGGCCAATAACAGCAATCCGCAGGCGGTGGAGGCCAAGCCCAAGCTTGAGCAGAAAAACCTGGTGGTGTGGCAGTTGTCCCAAGCGGCGCTTAAGGGGCAAAGGGTCGAGCGCAGCCACTTTAAGGTGCTTAAGCTTACAGAGGCCCAAGCCAATGCCCTGGGGGTGCTGGCGGATATGAAGCTGGACATCCCTTCAGGCGCCGTGTATCGCCGCGATGTCAAGGTGGGTGATGTGGCTTTTAAAGATCTGATGATTACTCCGGATAGCGATGACTATCTGGATTTGGTGATTAGTGCCAATCGGGTACCTTATGCCATTAAAGTCTCCCCTTCCTCTGTCGTCGGTGGGGTGATCAATCATGGCAGCTATATCGATATTCTGGCCCTGTCGCTGCCCAGCGATCATTCACTGGAGGCGATGGATGCGTCTGTGTCACGCAAACGAAGCATGTTTGTCACTCCTGTGCTGACCCATATCAAGGTGCTTAAGGTTGATAAGAAAGAGTTGCCGGAGCGTCGCGGCGAAGCGCCCACCATAGAGGTCAATCTGGTGCTTGAGTTGACCCGCAAGCAAGTGGCAACCCTCACGGTAGCGCAGCGCATCGCCGAGATTGAGGTGCACAAATCCATTGGTGAGTACCAAAAGTCCGACTTGCACGCCGATGCCGGTGATGTGCTGAGTAACTTTAAATCTATTGTTGAGTACCGCGCTGAAGCCGTGACGATAAATTGATAACGGAAACTATGAAAATGACTTCCCCTATGTGGCAGCGTGCCTGGCTGCTAAGCGCCATGATCATGGCTTTGCTATTGCCAATGAGTGTTAAGGCGCAGCAGGTAACTAACCTGGAGCAGGGCGGCATGACCACGGTAACCGTGGCTGAGGATATTGAGTCTGTGTTTATCGCCGATCCCAAGGTGGCTGACTATCAGGTGATAGATAAGCGCAGGGTAGTGGTATTTGGCAAGCAGGTGGGTAACACCTCGCTGGCCGTGTATGGCGGCGCCGGGCGTACATTGGCCAGCCGGAAAATCTGGGTCGATATCTCGCTGGATTTTATCCGCCAGAAAGTGCAAATCCTGCATCCAGAGGCTGAGGTCAATATCAGCAATATCGCTGATATGGTGGTGCTGTCCGGCATGGTGGGCAGTGAGCAGGAGAAAGATCAGATAAACCAGCTGGTGGGAACACTGCTGGAGAAGGAAAAGCAGGAGTTTAAGCTGGAGTGGTCTGGCGAAGAAGACGACCTGGAGATGGAGTTTATGAAGCGCTTTCACTATGACGGCGTGGTGAACAATATTCAGGTGGCCGTCACCAAGCAGGTTAACGTTAAGCTGTCGGTGGCCGAGGTGTCGCACTCTTTCTTAGAGGAGTTTGGCATTGAGTACGGCAGCGCAGGCTCAGGCACTGGCATCTTTGTCGACAATGTCACCAGCTTCAGCGCCTCAGATATCGTGTCAGTGATTACCGCCATAGGCAATGACACTGTCGGTCGGGTACTGGCTGAGCCGAATTTGTCGGTGATCTCCGGTGAGAGCGCCAGTTTCCTGGTGGGGGGTGAGCTGCCTGTGGTCACGGTTATCGATGGCACCACCAATGTGGAATATAAAGAATTTGGTGTGCGCCTGGATTTGATGGCCAAGGTGCTCAAAGACGATCAGATTTTGCTGTCGCTGATGCCAGAGGTCAGCTCGCTCGATACCCAGTACAGCAATACCTCCTATGATTTGCCAGCACTGAAAACCCGCAAGGCACGTACCACAGTGCAGCTGGGGGATGGTAAGAGTTTTGTGCTGGGCGGATTGATGAGTACAGAAGAGAAAGAGTCTCTGAGTAAGGTGCCTTTGGTGGGCGACATTCCACTGCTGGGCGCACTGTTTCGCAAGACAGGTACTGAGCGCAGCAAAACCGAGCTGATTATTGTGGCTACGGTCAATCTGGTGCAACCCGTTGAACCCAGCCTGATCCAGCTGCCAACCATTAACCGCAGTTCCACCTTCCAGCGCTTTTTTGGCGTCGAGAGTGAGTATCAAACCGCCGCCGAGAAGTGGGCTAATGAAGTGATTGCCACAGGAGGGTTCAAGCTATGAGCCAGTTGCATCAAAACCTGACAAGCGCTATGGGCAAAGGCATAAGCCTGACTCTGACCCCTTGCATGCTGCTGCTCGGTCTTATGAGCCTTGGCGGCTGCGCTGAGACTATCAATGAGTCCCAGGGCACAGCCATTACTCTGGTCCCCGTCACTCAAACCCTGTCTCTGGATGCCGGCGATAAAGGTTTGAAAGGTGCAAAGCGGGAGATTGCTGACTTTATTCAGGTTAACAAGGCGCTGATTGCCACCCAGGGCATCTCGCTTACGTGGCGCTCCGAGTCAGGTAAAGCCCTGGCGGATTTCAGTGTGCAGCAGGCCAGCTCAGCAGGTCTATTGGCCAGCCAATTTGCCATTGCCCAGGCCCAGGATAAGGGCGCTGATATTTCACTGAGCCTGACTGAGTATCGGGTTTTGACCTCGGTATGTGACTATCCCAGCATTGGCAAATTTGGCGCCGGTGACAGCAGCTGCTTTGTCGATAACGCCCGTTGGCAGTCTATGGTGAATCCGCAAAACAATTTGCCCAAGCAGCAAGTCGCGAAGTAAGCATCGTTAGGTGGTAGTAGAAATGTTTGATCTGGTAGATATCTTAAAGACCAAGCCGCAAGACAAGGTGGTGGCGCAAGAGCTTATCACCACAGTGCTGTTTCATCAGACCCAGGAATGTATCGACTTGGTGGAAGAGGCCTTCCGCTTTGAAGGTCTGGTGGCGCCATCCATGCTGGAGAACACAGACAGCAATATTAAAAAGCATGTGCGTGACTCCCATATCTCTGTGGTGATTGTTGAGCTGAATAACAGCCTGGATGTGCCCCGGGATATTGAGCGTATCAGCCACCTGTTGCCTAATCACGCCTCTGTGATTGTGATTGGCAGTGAAGATTCCATCTCCACCATACGTAACCTCAAGGCCATGGGGTTTTACTATGTATTCTGGCCTGTGCCCAAGCAGGAACTTATCGACTTTGTGCGCAACGTGGATAAAAACCGTAAATACAACACAGGCCTGGGTAAAGACCGTGAAGGTAAGCGAGTGGCAATTTGGGGCAGTAAAGGCGGCGCGGGCGCGACCTTGCTGACCACTGAGATTGCTTTAAAGCTGTCAGCCAAGCGCAACTCCTCCTGTTTGATCATTGACCATGATTTTCGTGGCGGCTGCCTGGATATCTTCTTAAGCCTGCAAAACCACGAGAAAAAGCCGGTATCCCGCAGCTCAATCTCTGCCAGTATGGATGCCACGTTTGCCAGCAGTATGGCCAAAAAAGTCAGCGATATGCTGTCACTGCTGGCTATTGAATCTCAGGATCTGGATGAGCTGGATCTGAAAGAGTATGTGCGCGCACTGTCATCTCAGCTCTCGGGTCAGTTCAACTTTATTCTCGAAGACCTGTCGCGCTCTTGTAACATCAAGCAGGATCTGGAGTTTGTTGCCCACAACGCCGATATCATTTTGTTGGTGATTGAACCGACAGTGTCCAGTTTGCGTGAAGCCAAGCGAGTACAAAAATTCCTGGAGACTCAGTCCTCCACGGCGCGAATGCTGTTAGTGCTTAACTACACCATGGCTGAAAGCGCGGCCACCATTAGCCCTGCGGATTTGACCGCCTATTTGGGTAAGCCTGCCGATGTGGTGTGCCCCTATGAGCCCAAGCTTGGCAAGATGAAGCTGGATAAGCAGCACCTGTATGACAGTAAGCAGCCCTTTGGTGACAGTGTGTACGCCATCACTCAGCTACTGCTTGGCCTGGAAGTGGGAAAGAGCAGGAGCCTGATGGAAAAACTGCTTAAGCGTGGTAGCTAATGAATCAGGTACAAAGCAACTATGCGCAAATTCGCGCCCAGATTTATGATGCGCTGGATGCCGAGGCGGTAAAGAAACTGTCCCGCGAGGCGCTGGCGCAGCAGCTGACCAATGCAGTTGAAATGCTGGTGGAAAAGCTGGGGCTGTCGGTCGCCACCATAGTGCGCTCTGAATATGTACACAGCTTGCTCGATGAGCTCCACGGCCTGGGGCCACTGCAGACATTGATGGATGACGACACCATCAGTGACATCATGATCAACGGTCCTAAACACGTGTTTATTGAGCGTAATGGCGTGGTGGAAAACTCCACTGTGACCTTTATTGATGAGCAGCAGCTGCAGCAGATTGCCAAACGTATTGCCAGCCGGGTGGGACGTCGTGTGGATGAGTCATCACCTACCTGTGATGCCCGCTTGGAAGATGGCAGCCGGGTCAATATCGTGATCCCGCCGATTGCCATCGATGGCACTTCTATCTCCATTCGTAAATTTAAAAAGCAGTCTATCGACTTTGCTCAATTGGTGGAGTTTGGTGCCCTGAGCCCGGAAATGGCGCGGGTGCTGATGATTGCCGCTCGCTGTCGACTAAACATTTTGATCTCGGGGGGTACCGGCTCTGGCAAAACCACCATGCTTAACGCGCTGTCGCAATTTATCTCAGAAAAAGAGCGTATTGTGACCATTGAGGATGCGGCAGAACTGAGGCTGCAGCAGCCCCATGTGGTACGTCTGGAAACCCGCACCGCCGGCATTGAGGGTAATGGCGAGGTAACCCAGCGCGACCTGGTGATTAACTCCCTGCGTATGCGCCCGGACCGCATCGTGGTGGGTGAGTGTCGTGGCGCTGAGGCGTTTGAGATGCTGCAGGCGATGAACACCGGGCACGATGGCTCTATGTCGACCTTGCACGCCAACACCCCAAGGGATGCGCTGGCGCGGGTAGAGTCCATGGTGATGATGGCGACCAATAACCTGCCGCTATCGGCGATTCGTCGCAATATCGTCAGTGCGATCGATATCGTGGTGCAGATAAGCCGCTTGCATGATGGCAGTCGTAAGGTGATGAACATCACCGAGGTGGTGGGGCTGGAGAGTGACAACGTGGTACTGGAGGAGATTTTTCGCTTTCAGCCATCCATGCAGCAAGATCAGGCTAAGGTCAGTGGCCACTTTGTGACTGCAGGTTTGATGCAGCGCTCTGTGCTGGTGGAAAAAGCCCGTTTCTTCGGACTGGAGCAGCAACTTAAGGAAGCGTTCAATCTGGGAGGCGCAAAATGATCTACTGGCTGTCGCTGATCATAGGTGGGCTGGCTGTGCTGATTGCCTTTTGGCCCGGCAGCAGCAAGAGCAACCGTAAATACTACCTGGAAGAGTCAGTTAAAACCCTGCGTGTGGACTCCATTGAAGAGGCGCAGCAGGCGGTAAACTTGCAGTCCCTGTCAGATAAAACCTGGCACGGACGTCTGCTGGATGCCGTGACCCGGGTACAGCGACAGATAGGTCAATTGGCGGCGGCCAAGATTGGCGTTTATATGCTGGCTTTGGCGTTTGCCGCCAATGCCATTAACGATGCTGTGCTGCGTGGTAATTTGCTGTTGGTGCTGGTTATCGTCGAGTGCATGGGTTTGCTGCTCGGCTACCTGTGGCTACAAAAGCGCGAAAAAACGCAGTTTGACGAATCCTTTCCCGACGCCCTGAATATGCTGGCCAGTGCCGTCAGCGCCGGCGAGAGTATTACCCATGCCATCATCTATGTGGGCAAAACCCTGGAAGATGAGGTGGGTAAAGAGTTTGCCCGTATGGGCGATCGCTTGCAGTTGGGGGAAAGTGCCGATTCTGTGTTCCGCAAATCCTGTGCCCGTTTCCCCTATCCGGCGTTTCATTTCTTTGTGATCACCCTGCGCGCCAATATACAGCGTGGTGGTCAGCTGAAAGATGTTATCACTCGGCTAAACCGCTTGATGTTTGATAACCGCGCCATTGAAAAGAAAAAGCTGTCACTGACAGCAGAGGCGCGGGCATCGGCCAAAATTGTGGCCGCTATTCCGTTTCTGTTTATGTTTGGCCTGCAATTTTTCAGCCCGCAAAACTACGAATTCATCATGTTTGATGATGCCGGCCGTCCTTTGCTGTATTACCTCATCATCAGTGAGGCGATTGGTTTAGGCATAGTGTGGATGCTGATGAGGGGAGCCCAGCAGTAATGTCGATGCAAGTTACCCTGTTTTTAGTCCTGCTCCTGCTGGTGTGCGGCATTGCCGCCATTTTGTACCTGGCCTATACCTCACTAAGGCGCAGACACAGGCTGCATCACTATTTGAGTGAAGAGACTGTGTCTGATGAGCGTGATGCCGAGCCTGATAATGTGCTTGGCTCATTGGTGTCGCAGTTTTCTCCGACTGAGGAGGAGATCAACAGGAAGTTTGTTGAAGCCGGGATGGAGGAGTTCCAGTACACCCGCTACTACATGCATTTTAAGTACGGCATGTTCATCGTGGGCGCAGCGCTGATGTACCTGTGGTCGCAAACCGCCGATATCGCCAGCGATAAGCTGTTGATTGCAGGTATCCTCTGGTTTGTATTTTGTTTGATAGCGCCGGACTCCTATCTGGCGCAGCGTAAAAAAAGCCTTATTCGCAACACCTCAAGTCAGCTGCCTTACTTGCTGGATCTACTCGCCATTTGTGTGCAGACAGGGATGACGCTGGAAGCGGCGATAAGCTATTTGGCGCTGGAGATGCGCGGCTTTGATAAAAATCTGGCCAAGCTGCTGGCGCGGGTCAATGAGCGTTCCCGAGTAGTAGGGCTGGAGCGGGCGCTGGACGAGTTGTATTTGCGTATTCCCAGTCCAGAGATGCGCAGTTTTGTGATGACACTGAAGCAAAGCCTGCAGTATGGCTCCTCGATTTACCTCACCCTGACTACGCTGGCGGCCGATATTCGCGCCGTGAATATGCTGCAGGTGGAGGAGAAAATCGGCAAGCTGGCGGCCAAGATGTCCATCCCCCTTATCCTGTTCATTATGTTCCCTATTGTCATCATTATTGTGGCACCAGGCATTATGAGGTTAAGCCTAAATGTATAAACAAATCAGTAGCCTGCTACTTGTTGCAGCACTCACCGGCTGTGCCAGTGCGCCGGCGTTGGACTATCAGGCAACAGATGCCAATCGCGAAGCCATGCTCAAAGACAGCGGCAATCACCGGCAGCTGATTGCTTTATATCAGCAGCAGTTACTCGCCCACGAGGACGATGCTGTGCGGGTGAAGTTGGCCGCAGAGCACCTTGAGCTGAGCGACGCGGAATCGGCGCTGTTTGTGATTACGGATGTCAAGGCGCTTCACAGCAATGTTGCCGCCCTGAAAGTGCAGGCCAAGGCGCTATATCAGCAGGGGCAATTTGCGCAGGCACAGCAGTCGGTGCAGCAGGCGCTAACGCTTACCCCTCAGGACGGTGAGCTGCACAGTTTGTCTGGCATTTTGTTTGCTGAGCAGGGGCAGTATGACGCGGCTTTAAATGCACTTATTCAGGCGCGCCGTTACTTCTTTGATGAGGTTAAGGTGAAAAACAACCTGGCCTCCGTGTATATGCTTAAGGGGGATTACCCTAAGGCGCTGACTTTGCTGGCGCCTTTATACGAGCGTATGCCCAAGGACAGCACACTGCGCGCTAATCTGATTGTGGCGTTGGTGAAATCAGGCCACCACGCGCAGGCGGCTAAGTTGATTGAGCAGCATTATGAGTTTGGCTCGTCAAAGGCGGTTATTGCCGCCATTGAGCAAGGTGGCAGCATGCTTGTACCTGCTACTCATCAAGCTGCAAATACTCACTCTTCAGGGGCTCAAGTTACTCAAGTTCAACTGTCTGAGGCGAGCGAGTGAAGCCAGCTATGCAGAATAAGGCGATGCAACACGCTCAGCGCGGGGTCGCGAGTATAGAGTTCGCCCTAGGCTTTTTTGCCTTTTTTATGATGTGCCTGACCTGGATGGAAATCGGCTATATGGCCCATGTGTCATCAGTGACAGATGTCGCCATTGCCGAAGCCGCCCGTGAGGCCAAACTCACGTCCATGGAGCATCCCTCCAAGGGCGAGGCCAGCAGCAGTGGCGAATTTATGCAGGTGTTTAAGCAAACTCTGGCTGAGCAAACGGCCGGTTATGGTGGCCTGGTGGATGCCAGCAAGTTTCGCTTCACAGTGCAGTATCTCAAGAGTATCGAAGAGCTGGGTAATTACACAGGTCAATGCCGCGCAGCTGATGATGAGAGTATTGAGCTTGAGTGTGGTGAGCCCAAATTCAGTGCTATTGCTGTCTATGCTGTCGAATACGATTACCAACCCATGTTAAGTGGATTTATCGCTGAGCCGGGAATGCTCCGCAGAGAAGTGATTGTGGTGCAGGAGTATGAGCGAGATGCCTTTGATTTCTAAACAGCGGGGCAATTTCACCATAGAGTTTGCGCTGCTGGCTGTGGTATTTGCCACCTTGCTGATTTTTACCGCCGATATGGTGATTAAGCTGTCCATGCAGGGCAAGCTGGACCGCTTATCTTATTCGGCAGTGAATATCCTAAAGGAGCGCACTCAGCTATTTGATACGGCCAGTACTGTCGTTGATGCAGCCACGGCCGCTGACTTATTCACTATCGTCAATAACTCACTTAAGCGCACCAGCGACAACCATCAAGGCAAGCTTTTGGGGGCGACCTTTGAGTCGCTGACCTTTGCAGACAGTCAGGCTTCACCCAGTTTGACACAAGTGTCTCAAGGCGGTGGTTGCCAGCTTGCCAAGGATCTCGATGAGTTTGCGCATCTGTCATTTATGACCAGCTGGGGCCGCAGAGCCAACTTGTACCGGGTGACTTTGTGTTATGAAACAGACAACTGGGCGGGTGAGCTGTTTGATGCCCAGTTTACCACAGTACAGTCCTCTTCCATCATGATGGGTCGTTGATATGATTTCCGGTTTTATTCGTCAGCGCGGCCATGCCGTTTTGCTGTTTGCCTTGCTGCTGCCCATTATGTGGGGCTTATTTACCTTGGCTATTGATGGTGCCAGAGCGCTACAAAATAAGGCGCGCCTGGGCGATGCGGTAG
The DNA here is from genome assembly GCA_021462625.1 of Shewanella sp. GTDB lineage: Bacteria > Pseudomonadota > Gammaproteobacteria > Enterobacterales > Shewanellaceae > Shewanella. The sequence goes on along the minus strand of JAJNAU010000092.1, from coordinate 2,140 downwards.
AAGTGTCTACATTGGCGCTGGCCTCCCACAACAGTGAAGATGTCAAAGCCAACCGTGAGCTGGTCACCCGCTATATCGATACCTATGTTGTGGATAAAGATAGCATTGAGCGCATCGATATTGAACGCACTGAATGCAAAGCATCAGATCAGCATGAGTGTGATGGTAGTACCCGCTATAACGAGTACGCCGTGGATGTGGTGACCAAGCACAGTCCCTGGCTACCTGTGGCCGATGGCATGGTGGGTTTTTCTGAGTCCTATGAAGTGGGACACGGCAGTGTGGCCCGTAAATACCAGGGCGACAGTATCGATATCTCCTTTGTGGTGGATTATTCCGGCTCTATGGATGATTACTGGAAAGGCCAGCGTAAATATATCGCCCTGAGGAAGATTGTCGATAATGTGCTGGATGAGTTGGAAACTCACCAGGCTACTGTAATAACGCCTATTCGAGTATCAGTGATCCCTTACTCTGAATACACAAGAAAACCATTAGTCGGTGAAGAACTCTCCGGGTTGGCCAGTTGTAAGGAAGAGGAAGTTCCAGAACCCGAGCAGTGTAGAGAGCAGTGCAAGATCGCTTATCAGCAATGTCGGGCCGATTGCCGCTCACCGGGTAAAAAGGAGTGCCGTGAAGACTGTAAAGATGATCGTAAAGACTGTCGTAAAGAGTGCCCGAAGAGCTGGGATTACAATCCTGGCAAGCTCAAGGTATTGAACTTTGTAGATGAGCTTCTTTATATAAATAACGGTCGGAGCGTGGATATCAATACGACGATTACCAAGTTGTGGCAAAACAATGCAGAGAATGAGCAGATGATCTGCAATCACAACAAGTACGATGACCGTACTTACCCTTTCCACAATATCGCATTTACTGAAAATTTTGAGCAGATTAAGAGTGGTATGAGAAGTTTCAGACCTGATGGTTGGACCGGCTCGTACCAAGGCATTATCAAGTCCGCTCAGTATTTTGAGCGTTTGCCATCTCCAAATCCCCGTCAGTTGATGGTGATTCTGTCTGATGGACTGGACAAAGTCGGCAGTGGCACCTTTTCTGATGGTATCCCAAGTGGCGATCTGGTGGATGCTGGTTTGTGCAGAGAAATCAAGCGCAAACTCGATGGCAGAACGACTGATAATAATCGCCCGGTTAACTTCCAAATGGCCTTTGTAGGCTTTGACTACAAGGTTTCCGACAACCGGGCTTTGGCTGAATGTGTGGGTATCGAAAACGTGTATGACGCCGCCGATCCCGATGAGCTACTCGACATTATTCTTAACCTTATTTCTGAAGAAATTGGGCACTTTAAGTAGGAACTATGACAATGAAACCAAGTGTAGCGGTCACGCTTATGGCCCTTTGTTCTTGTTTGGCGCAGGGCACTGCCAACGCCAGTGAACTGATGAACAGCTATTGTGGCAAACCGGGATTGGGTAAGTCAGTGACGGTCGAGTTGGGCACCCCCATTGAGGTGACGCCGAAGGCAGGCAGCATCAACTTGTTGGTGCGCAGTGCGCCAGAGCAAAGCGCGCAGATGGTCGCCCTGTTCGCCCGTCAGTTTGCCGTAGATACCGACTGCGCTGAGTTTCTGCTCAGCCATGGTCAGTTGTCCGCTGATGCCACAGATACCTTGTTGGCGCGGGTCTATTTTGATTTTGACAGTCAGCAGTTAACGCCTAAGTCGAAAACTGTGCTTCAGACCATTTTGGCCAAAGCCGACAAGCAGCCGGGTCTGTTTCAGCTCGAGGGCCATACCGACAATCAGGGCAGTGAGCGTTATAACTTCACCCTAGGGCTCAAGCGCGCGGATGCAGTCAAAGCCTTTATGCTGGCTCAGGGTGTTAACGCTGAGCGCGTTAACACCCATTCACAGGGCGAGAGTAAACCGATGGCGGATAACGCCACGGCAGCTGGGCGTGAGCTTAATCGCCGGGTAGAGATAACCCAGTTGGCTGACTAGGGTCTGTTGACCTTTTGTCGTCAAATTTTGTTTTAGCGGAAAGCGTTTTAGGCACCCCGTGGTGTGCGGCGCATAGTTATTCTCAGCAAAAACCATCTTCAAAGGTCAACAGACCCTAAGGAAGGTGCGAATAAGTTCCGTGCGTGCTCTGCGAGTGCTGTCAGCCTCGCCCTA
>JAJNAU010000091.1 GCA_021462625.1 Shewanella sp. | reverse complement strand
TTACGTGAAAGGCGAGAAAAAAGTCTTTGTCGACCTCATCAACGACTGTGAATGTCCACACAGATTGTCTAGTAATAAATTGTTAAAGAACAAAGCCCATAAAAGGCAACCCGCTCATGTTAGCGAACCGGTCACGCTGTCACTTCAGCGTCTCAACGGAAGCGAATTATAGGCAAGCGAGATTTTCCTGCAAGCACTTTTTGGCTAAAAAACTAGAAAACACCACCAGTTGACGACTTTTCAGACGAAAACCAAGAAAGATGTCTGTTTAATAGACAATTCCATTAAAAAACCACCTCCCGGTCAACACCGATCCATTAAGGTTTTAATCCAGAACCCGATTAGGTAATGAGCAGTGGTTAAAAATACTGGTAGTTTTACAACTCCGTACTCAAGTTAGGGTCTGTTGACCTTTCATGGTTGAATTTTGCTCGCTCTAGACGCGCTTTAATCGCGACGCAAGGTGTGCCGCCTAGGGGCCTAAGCAAATACCTTGCAACAAAGAGTAAAGCGCGTATAGCCGAGCCCTTCGGGCAGCGTTTGTCGTCGCTTTCTACTGCATTAACGCTCATTTGTGTAGAACAACTACACCACAGTCGCGTTGCTTTGTATAAAACAACGACAAAGTGCAGCAAAAACCATCTTCAAAGGTCAACAGACCCTAGTATCGGTACTCGCAGTAAATACAGAGATTTTTTTGAAGCGGTCTTATGGGTGAACAGAGCTAGCGCTCAATGGCGTCAATCACCGAGAGCGTGGCTTATGGAATAGTGTTTTCAAGCGCTATTTTCGTTAGTGCTCTAGGGATATCTTGAGCAGTGTTCTGGTGTGTTTTTAGGCAGTGCAGACCTTGAATTCGTCTCCATAGACAGTTCAGTTACTCGACCCAATGCCTGTGCTGGGGCTTGCGGTAGTTCTGCGGAGCAATAGGCACTGGGGAGGTCAAGGGGGTTTCCGCTGCAAAATACACGCGCTTACTGATACTCTGGGTCTTCCGGTCATGTTCATTCTGGCAAGGGACAGACAGCTGATATCACTCAGGCCATCCCTCTTGTGGAAAACGTTATGACAATGATGAGCTTATTGACTGGTTGTCTAAGCATGGAATCTCAGCGGTCATCCCACCGAAGGCCAACTGCAAAACACTTAGACATTGTGATTGATGGCTTTATAAAAAGCGCCATGGAATTGAAAGTATGTTTGGCAAGTTAAAACATTACAGAAGAATCGCCACCCGTTTTGAAAAAAAGGCAATTAATTACGTGGGAATGCTGGCACAGGCAGCGCTCATGTTGTGGCTGAGATGATTATGTCAACAGAATCTAGGAACAGAAAATTCAAAAGAACCCAGCTTTAGCTGGATTCTTTATTTTTACTCGGGTCTGTTACTGGTTAAGCAGGACCAACAGTTGCTCTTCATCCCAGACTTCAATGCCCAGTTCTTGGGCCTTGGCCAGTTTGGAGCCGGCGGCTTCGCCAGCAACCACGCAGTGGGTGTTTTTCGATACACTGCCAGCAACCTTGGCTCCCAGTGCCTGCAGGCGGGCTTTGGCATCATTGCGGTTAAGTTGTGTCAGCGTGCCTGTCAGCACCCAGGTCTGACCCTGCAGAGGCTGATTATCTTCGGCCACGGCTTCGATGGCAGGCCAGGTAATGCCTGCATCCAACAACTTGTCGATGACTTCATTATTATGGGGCTGCTCGAAGAAGGACACCACATGCTGAGCCACCACAGCGCCCACATCTTCCACTCTAATCAGTTGCTCAACTGATGCTTCACGCAGGGCTTCCAGGGTTTTGAAATGATTGGCCAGGTTGGCAGCGGTCGCCTCACCCACTTCACGAATGCCCAGCGCATACAGGAAGCGCGGCAAGGTCGTCTGTTTACTGGCGGTAAGGGCAGCTACCAAATTGTTGGCAGACTTCATTCCCATACGCTCCAGCATGGTCAGCATGGAGGCGGTGAGTTTAAACAGATCGGCCGGGCTGGCCACCAGCTCTTTGTCGATCAGTTGCTCAACGATTTTATCACCCAGGCCATCGATATCCAGCGCCTTGCGCGAAGCAAAATGTTTAAGTGCTTCTTTACGCTGAGCCTCGCAAAAAAGACCGCCGGAGCAGCGGGCCACCGCTTCGCCCTCAAGACGCTCCACCAATGAGCCGCACACAGGACAGTCATGGGGAAACTCAATGTCCAAGGCATCTGCCGGGCGCTTGTCGGCTACTATGGCGACAATTTGCGGGATCACATCGCCGGCGCGGCGAACAATCACGGTATCGCCGACCTTAACGCCTAGGCGGTTGATTTCGTCGGCGTTATGCAAGGTGGCGTTGGAAACTGTCACCCCGCCCACAAATACCGGCTTTAAGCGCGCGACCGGCGTCACTGCGCCGGTACGGCCAACCTGGAAATCCACGCCCTCAAGCAGCGTCAGTTCCTCCTGGGCCGGGAACTTGTAAGCTATCGCCCAGCGAGGCGCCTTGGCGACAAAGCCCAGAGTCTGCTGCTGCGCGATATCATTGACCTTAATCACCACACCGTCAATTTCATAAGCAAGCGCGCTGCGGCGGTTCAGGATATCGCCATAATAAGCAAAGACTTCACTCACATCAGCGGCAATCTTCACCTCCTGACTGACCGGGAATCCCCAGGCTTTAAGTTGCATCAGCTGAGCATAGTGGGCGTTTGCCATAGGCGTTTGCTCACCTTCCACCACACCAAGGGCATAGGCGTAAAAGGCGAGCTGACGGGAAGCGGTAATCTTGCTGTCGAGCTGCCGCAAACTGCCGGCGGCAGCATTGCGTGGATTAACAAAGGTTTTATCACCCTGCTTGATAGCGCGCTCATTAAGAGCCTCAAAGGCAGCCTTGGGAATAAAGACTTCGCCGCGCACTTCCAGCAGTTCAGGATACCCCTCGCCGCGCAGGCGCAAGGGCACTGAGCGAATAGTTCGGACGTTTTCGGTGATCTCTTCCCCAGTATTGCCATCGCCGCGGGTAGCAGCCCGCTCCAGCACACCATTGCGGTACAGCAGTGACACCGCCAAGCCATCAAGCTTGGGCTCACAACAGAAGGCCACCTGCCCCACCCAATCTGTGATGCGCTTGTAGAAGCCGTTGAAGTCCTCTTCGCTGAAGGCGTTGTCCAGACTCAACATAGGCTTGAGATGCGCCACCTGATTAAATTTATCCAGCGCCATACCGCCCACCCGCTGAGTCGGTGAGTCAGGTCGCGCAAACATGGGATTTTCAGCTTCAAGCTGTTTCAGCTGCTGCATCATCCGGTCATATTCGGCATCCGGGATGCTGGGATTGTCATCCACGTAGTAGCGGATATTATGTTGGTTCAGCTCGTTGCTCAGAGCCTGCATTTTTGCTTGGATGTCTTGCATATCTTTTCTTTATTCCGAATTAAACAAGGCCGCGCAGGCGGCCTTGAGACGGGTGCGAGTCCGATGATTAAAGTCCGGCAGCCTGGATACGCTCCAGATAAGCTTGTTTGGTATCGTTATGCCAGGGCTGACGTCTATCATCCAGCACTTCGGCACCCAAATCATCGGCTAACTGGAAAGCGGAGTTCAGCATGATGGAGAAGTTACGCAGCGAATCACCGTGGCCAGGCAGCGTCATAAACAGCGCCACCCCCTGAGTGGTAAACTGCTCCATGCTGTCCGGGTCAAATACCCCAGGCTTAACCATATTAGCCATTGAAAACAGCACCTTGCCCGTCCCGGCATTGTCTTCATGACGATGAAAAATATTCATCTCACCAAACTTGAAGTTCAGCGTCAGCAAACAGGGCAGCAGTTCAGCACCGGCGAGTTCCTCTCCTTCCCTGGCGCATACATGCAGCACCAACACGTCAAGGGGTTCGTTCAATGCCCGCTCCTGCTGAGTTTCAGGCTCAGTAGCCTCGGCCACCGGCGTTTCCGGCTGTATTTGAGCCGGGGCTGACGCTTGCTGTTCAAGTTCCGTTTCGGTGAACAGACTGGTCTGCTCACCCAGTGGCGTTTTCACCGGCGCGGCAACAACCTGAGGTTCCTCAGCCAGTCCCGGCACAGGCTTATGACCGGCGCTCATTACGGGGTCACACTGGTGACCCGGTGCCTCTGGCACTTCTATCCGGGGTTTATCTTTGTTGACTACCCGCATCTGGTCTTCGTCATCGGCATCATAGCCTTCTTTGCCGTGCATACCGCCAGAATCTTTGCTAACCCGGGGTATTGAACCATTACGCAGAGGCTTGGGTTGCTGCTTTCTGACAGACCATAAACCATGCACCGCGACCGCCAAGATGGCCAGTCCGCCCAATACTGACAATACCAGTTGAAAATTTTCCATTGGTTACCCTGTCGTTAACTTTAATTATCCAGCATCGGCCATGGCCACTGCTTCTTCCAAATCCACGGCAACGATACGGGACACGCCGGGTTCATGCATCGTTACCCCAATCAGCTGATCAGCCATTTCCATGGTGATTTTATTATGGCTGATATAAATAAACTGCACACTGTGGGACATTTCCCTCAGCAAGCGGCAAAAACGCTCGACGTTGGCATCGTCCAGCGGCGCATCAACTTCATCCAGCATACAGAAAGGTGCCGGATTGAGGCGGAATATTGCGAACACCAATGATAAAGCGGTCAGTGCCTTTTCACCACCGGAGAGCAGATGGATCGTGCTGTTTTTCTTTCCTGGCGGCCTTGCCATGATGGTCACCCCGGTTTCCAGCAAATCATCATCGGTAAGCGCCAGATAAGCACTGCCGCCGCCAAACACTTTGGGAAACAGACTGCCAAGGTCACCATTGATCTGCTCAAAGGTCGTCTTGAAGCGACTGCGGGTCTCCCGATCGATTTTGCGTATAGCTTCTTCGAGACTTTCCAGCGCACGGCTCAGATCGTCATTCTGGCCGTCCAGATACTGCTTGCGCTCGCGTTGCTGGTCATACTCTTCAATCGCCGCCAGGTTAATGGGACCAAGCCGGGCAATTTTGGCCCGCAAACTGTCGAGTTTCTCCTGCCAGCGCTGCACATCCGCCTCTTCAGGAAGGTTTCCCCCAACTTCGTCCAGCCGGATCCCGGCTTCGGCAAGCAACTGCATTTGGCTGTCTGCCTGCCCTTTGATACCCTCACGCTTAAGCTTGAGCTCAGCGATTAGCTGACTGACTACCTCTATCTTGCCAACTTCCTGTTTTTGCATCAATAGTGACGCATCCAGCTGCTCCTGCCAGCTGATCTGTTGGGCGCGTATTTGTTCTACCCGGGCATGCAGCTCACTGTGTTTGACCATTTGCGACTGCAATTCACGATTGACACCGTCCAGCTGAGAGGCTCCCTGAGGGTCATCTTGACGACGCTGACAGTGCAGCTCCGCTTCAGCCTGCTCAAGCTCACCCAGCCGAATCTGTGCCTGCTGGATTTGCTGCCGACCCAAGGCCAACTGGGTCTGCGATTCGCTGATGCGCCGTTCAAGCTGCTGCAATGACAGCTGCTTGGCCGTCAACTGAGCTCTGAAATCCCGCACCTGCATGGTGCACTGCCCCTGAAGGCGAGTCAGCTCTTCAACCTCGTCACTGAACACAGGTTGCTCACGGTTCAGCTCCTCAAGTTGCAGTTGCAGCGCTTCGCGCTGCTCTGTAAGCATCTGGATTTCCTGATGAAGCTTAAGCATCTTTTGCTCCCTGGCCTGCGCCTGTTCGCGGAAGCGGGCCATTCGCTCCTGCTCGTTTTGCAGTTGCTGCTGTGAGCGCGCAAGCGCGAGTGTGCAATCTTCCACAGCAAGACGGGCTTCTTCCAGCCTGTGAGCCAGCAACTCGCCCTGCTCCGTCAACTGTCTGACCGACAGCGTCAGTTCACCACTGGTTTTCAGCAGCGGCTCGATGGCATGCTCGAGACCTTGCAGCTCGTGTTGCAGGGCGATGGCAGAATCCGCCAAGGAGCCACCGGCAAGCACAAAATCCTTACCAACCATATAACCGTCTGCTGTGACAATACGCTCATGGGGCTGGAGTGCGGATTGTTTGCCACGGGCTTCATCCAACCCGGACAACCAGCTGACTCCCTGTAACCAGGGCGTGAGGTTGACCGGCGCGGAAAATCCCGGGTAGGACGCCAATTCAGTTTGCCTGCACCATCCGAACCGGGAGCGAGAGTCGGTAACAGGTTGCTCCAGCAAGCCCTGCAATAACAGGGAGATGGCGTCCTCCCAACCGGGTTTGACCTCCAGCACTTGCCACAGCTGCTGCTCATCCTGACTGCTTTTGGCTTTATCCAGCCACTGCGCGATAAACTCCCGCCGCGATTCATAACCGCTCAGACTTTGGCGCATCTTGTGCAGCTGTGCTTCCTGATGCTGACGCCGCTGCTGCAGCTGTGACTGACTCGCCTTAAGCTCCTCGAGCCCATCAAGCGCCAGCTGGCGACAGGCGGAAAGCTGCTCAACTTCCTGATGCAGTGAGGTTAGCTCGCCGGTTTCCCCGGCCGGCAACGGACTTGTGGTAATCTCAGCCAATTGCTCGGTCTTCATGGTCAGCAGCTGGCTGGTCTGATTGAACTGCCCCTGCACGCCCGCCAACTTAAGCTGTAGCTCTGACCTCCGCTGACGCCCGGCCTGCAGTCTGATATCCAGCTGCTCTTTATCCTCTTCCATAACCATCAGGCGCTCGCTCAGCTCCTCTATGGTTTCCTCCTGTAACGCTTTTTCATCGGCAACCGGTTGCAGTTGACCATCGAATCCGGCAACCTGCTCTGTCAGGCAACTAAGCTGCTCATGCAGTGCCTGCCGCTGCTCCCGGATTTTCTCCAGCGATTGCTGAAAACCCGCATTCTGCTGCTCTTCGTGGGCCAGTTGCTGCTCCAGCCTTGCAACCTGAGTGCCCACCTGAAAATAGCTCTGTACCAACGCCTGCTCCTGACGCTCCAGCTCCTCAACTTTGAGGCGCTGTGTGGTGACATCGGTTTCCACTGCGGCTTTGGAGGCCAGTAATTTTTCCTGCTCCAGCAATTTCAGATTGATCTGTGTTGACAGCGAAGCCGCCTTTTCCATCAGCTCCTGATAGCGCATCACCAACAACTGAGCCTGGGTTTCCCGCTCCTGCTGCTTATATTCACGATATCGCTTAGCCGCTCTGGACTGGGTTGCCAGCTTGTCCAACTGTTTCCCAAGCTCCTGACGGATATCTCCCAGACGTTCCAGATTCTCGCGGGTATGGCGGATGCGGTTTTCAGTATCACGTCGCCGCTCCTTGTAACGGGATATGCCAGCGGCCTCTTCAATAAATACCCGCAATTCATGAGGCTTGGATTCGATCAGCCGGGAAATGGTGCCCTGTTCAATGATGGCGTAACTGCGGGGCCCAAGACCGGTGCCCATAAACAGATCGGTAATATCTTTGCGCCGGCACTTCTGACCGTTGAGGATATAGGCCGATTCGGCATCGCGGTTTACCTGCCGCTTTACCGAAATTTCCTGATAGTTGGCATACTGGCCACCGAGGCGACCATCGAGGTTTTCAAATACCAGTTCCACCGATGCCACTGACACAGGTTTACGGGCACTGGAGCCGTTGAAAATCACATCTGTCATGGCATCGCCGCGCAGATGTTTGGCACTGCTTTCCCCCAATACCCAGCGCACAGCATCAATGGTATTGGATTTGCCGCAACCATTGGGGCCGATAATGCCGGTCAGGGGTTTTAGAAATGGGATCTTGGTGGGATCGACAAACGACTTGAATCCAGCCAGTTTTATCTGTTTCAGTCTCATGTTTTGCGACGAGTGTCCTGGATAAGCCGTTAAAAAATAATCACTAAAGTCTATGACTCCTTGGGGCAACTTTATCAAAGGGGGCTGCATTTTGTAACGCTTTTTCTCGCCGTGAAACAAACCATTGCTTGTATTCGCCGCGATGCTTACTCACAATCGGCACTAACAACTTGATTTATTGGTTAAGAAACTATGATTACCCAAGTCAAAGCGGCCAAAAGTGGCGTGAATTATTTTATGGATGGCTTTGCTCTCATCCGCCGTCCCGGATTGCGCACCTTTGTCATTATCCCCTTGCTTATTAATATGTTGCTATTTTCGGTTGGCTTTTATTTTGGCTACAGCAAGCTCCAGGAGCTGTTGTACTGGGTCGAAGGTCAGTTACCTGAATACCTGCAATGGCTGAACTTTGTGATCTGGCCATTAGCGGTGCTCTCCTTGATAGTGGTGATGGCCTTTGTATTTTCCTCAGTAATGAACTGGCTTGCCGCACCATTTAATGGCCTGCTGGCTGAAAAGGCAGAACAGCTGCTGACAGGCAAACCGGTCAATACCGGCGGCGCGCTGGATACGGTAAAGGATATTCCCCGCATGCTGGGGCGAGAATGGATAAAACTCAAATACTATCTGCCCCGAGCCATCCTGTTTTTGCTGCTGTTCTGGGTGCCTTTTGTCGGCCAGATGCTGGCGCCCTTGTTCTGGTTTCTGTTCAGCGCCTGGATGATGGCGGTGCAGTATTGTGATTATCCTTTCGATAACCACAGGGTCGCCTTTGATGATATGAAGTTTGCGTTGAAACAAACCCGGGGCAGCGCTTTCAGTTTCGGTGCCACCGTCACCCTGTTTTCCATGATCCCCATAGTCAACTTTATCGTGATGCCGGTGGCTATTTGTGGTGCCACGTCCATGTGGGTCGATAAGTACCGTGATGCCTACCGCAATCCCGCTATCGCGCCTCAGTAAACACCAATCCCCGTAAAAACGCAGCCCAGGCAACATTTTTCTACACTTATGGCATTGTCGGCATCAACAACCGCTGTCGATATCAGCCGCCTGACGCATTGCTAATAACAGCAAATAGTTTTATAACCATTTGGAATAGCGCATAGAAAAAAAAAAAATAAAAAAAATCGGTGAATGCTTATGCTCTAGAAACGCAATAACAGGAGTTATCCCATGAGCAAAATTTTTGAAGACAATTCATTGACCATAGGCCATACCCCGCTGGTGCAACTAAAGCGTGTCAGCAACGGCAATGTACTGGCCAAAGTTGAGGCGCGCAACCCAAGCTTCAGCGTGAAGTGTCGAATTGGTGCCAATATGATCTGGGATGCGGAAAATAAAGGTTTGCTGAGCGAAGGCAAACAGCTGATTGAACCTACTTCCGGTAATACCGGTATCGCGCTTGCTTTTGTGGCCGCTGCAAGGGGTTACAAGCTGACACTGACCATGCCCAACACCATGAGTCTGGAGCGCCGCAAATTGCTCAAGGCACTGGGTGCCAATCTGGTGCTGACTGACGGCGCCAAGGGAATGAAAGGCGCAATCGATAAGGCCGAAGAACTACGCGCCTCCGAACCGGACAAATACGTGTTGTTGCAGCAGTTTAGCAATCCGGCCAACCCACAAATTCACGAAAAGAGTACAGGGCCTGAGATTTGGAATGATACCGATGGTAAAGTGGATGTCATCGTTGCCGGTGTTGGCACTGGCGGGACCATCACAGGGATCACCCGCTACATCAAAAAGACTCAGGGCAAACCTATTTTGTCCGTTGCCGTGGAGCCTGCAGATTCTGCAGTGATCAGCCAGACATTGGCAGGACAACCGATACAGCCGGGGCCTCACATGATTCAGGGCATAGGTGCCGGTTTTATTCCCCGCAACCTAGATATGGAATTGCTGGACAGAGCCGAGGCTGTTACCAACGATGAAGCCATCGAGATGGCACACCGCCTGATGAAAGAAGAAGGGATTCTGGTGGGGATCTCCTCCGGGGCAGCTGTAGTCGCAGCTAACCGCATCGCGGCGCTGCCTGAATACGCAGACAAGATGATCGTGGTTATTCTGCCTTCGGCTGCAGAGCGTTACCTGTCTACGGCGTTGTTCCTCGGTCACTTCGGCGACGAAGAAAACATCCAGTAATACAGCCGAGCACCATGGTATAACCAAAAGCACAGGCAGCGTCTGAATATCCTCACAAAACCCGATGGCGACTGGTCATCGGGTTTTCTTTGGTGCGGCACGACTCGCTTCAAGGTTTGCAGCCGCGACCATTTGGAGTAGCTTAAGTTTTATCCCTCTATCTTTGCTCCAGGGAGTCACCATGCATAAGAGCAGATTAGCCGCACTGGTTATTGATAGTCTGGTTGAAGACATCGAACAGGCCAACCGCTTCTGGGGCGCCGCCCTGGGAATGCCGGTAATCCGTACCAATGAAGCCTGGGCAGATCGCTATGCCTGCCTGAGCACTCCGGATAAGCAGCCCAATGTGCTTATTCATCGGGTGGATCATCCCAGCAAGATCCATCTGGACATAGAGACAGATGATATTGAAGCCGAGGTGGCAAGACTGATGGCCCTGGGCGCCAAAAAAGTGCAGCATTTCGAGCGCTGGGTCGTGATGCAAGCACCTACAGGACACAATTTCTGTGTGGTCTCACCGCAACGCCCGGACTTCGACACCTCAGATGAGGTGAATCACTGGGACTGAGCACCTCTGCCTGGTTGCCAGCCTTGTGTAAGTATTATTTGTAAGCCTGTTCACGGCGAATATGTTTACGCTGGTGTGGGGAGCGTTTAACGACAACCAAACCGAGTCCGAGCGGCATAAATCCCCGACATCCGTGGATTTGACGGTTGTGATAGTGGATTGATGGTAAATCGACACTACTCAGTACTACTCAGTAGATGTTGTTTCAGAGCGTCGGCGCTCATAGTCGACTATGCCCCTTCGCAAAACTATTATTCTCTTAACAAATCGATGCAGCTCTGCATCACTATGTCCCGCGGTAAGCTATTGTCGTTACAGTAAGGGTTGTAATCTAATGTTACCTGCATTTTATTGTCAACCTTGACTTCCCTTTAACATCCCGGCACATTGCTTTACAAAAACAATGAGTGTAAGGGACCAATATGCATAAACCCAAGGTTTTCTCTCCCGCCTATTTTTTAGTCGCCATCTGTGTGTACCTGCCGCTGGCAGTCAATGCCACAACCCAGCCTATCTCCACTGTGCCAGCAGCCGACAATCCTGCCATTTTCAGCTCCCTTGCTACTGCGCAACCTCAATGGGCAGCCCATGGCATGGTATCCAGTCAGGAAGCCCTGGCGACTGGGGTCGGTGTAGATATTCTCAAACAGGGAGGCAATGCCATTGATGCGACTGTCGCCATAGGCTTTGCGCTGGCAGTCACCCTGCCTCGGGCCGGTAATATCGGCGGTGGCGGCTTTATGCTGTATCACTCACCCAAGCAAAACATCAGTACCGCCATCGACTACCGGGAAATGGCGCCATCCAGCGCCCACAAGACATTGTTTCAGGACGAACATGGCAATGTCGACAGCACGCTGTCCAAATATCACGGGCTGGCAGTAGGCGTGCCTGGCACCGTCGCCGGTTTTGAAATGGCGTTGCATAAATACGGCACCATGTCTCTGGCGGAGGTCATCGCTCCGGCGATTAAGCTGGCTGAAGACGGTATCTCGGTGACACCGGATCTGGCCAACTCACTGGCGGGCCTCAAAAAACGCATGCAGCAGTGGCCCAGCACCACTAAAATCTTCTACAAAGCAGATGGCAGTGCTTATCAGGTTGGAGATGTGCTGAAGCAACCCGAGCTTGCAGCCTCACTCAAACGCATAGCCAAACAGGGCAGCAAAGGCTTTTATGAAGGTGAAACAGCCGACAAACTGGTCGCTGCCGTGACACAGGCCGGTGGCATCATGACCCTAGATGATATGAAAAACTACCGGGCTATTGAACGTAAGCCGATTGAAGGCAGCTACCGCGGTCACAAGGTGTTATCTATGCCACCACCGTCTTCCGGTGGCGTGCTTATTATTGAACTGCTTAATATCCTGGAAAACTTTCCGCTCAGCGACACAGGCCATAACAGCGCCGACACACTGCATTTGATGGCCGAAAGCATGAAGCTGGCCTATGCCGATCGCAGTGAATATCTGGGAGATCCGGACTTCTATTCTGTGCCGGTCGCCCAGTTAACTGACAAAGCCTATGCAGCAAGGCTGGCCGCCGGGATCAAGCCGAACAAAGCCCGGCCCAGTGCCGATATCAAGCCCGGCGCGCAGCTTAATTATGAAAGCCCACAAACCACTCATTACTCAGTTATCGACCGTTGGGGCAATGCCGTATCCAATACCTATACCCTGAACTTCAGCTATGGCTCGGGTCTGGTGGCCGATGGTACCGGCATTCTGCTCAATAATGAGATGGATGATTTTTCCGCCAAACCCGGAGTCCCCAATGTCTATGGTCTGGTCGGTGGTGATGCCAACTCTGTGGAGGGTGGAAAGCGACCACTGAGCTCCATGAGCCCCACCATAGTGCTGGATGGTAAACAGCCCTGGCTAGTGACCGGGAGTCCGGGGGGCTCGCGCATTATCAGCACTGTCTTGCAGATGATTGTCAGCACGGTGGATTTTGGCCTTAATGTCGCCGAAGCCAGCGCCGCACCGCGCATTCATCACCAATGGCTACCAGATGAACTGCGGGTGGAGAGCAGCCTTAACCCGGATACCATCAAGCTGCTGAAAGCCAAGGGCCACAATGTGCAAATCAAAGATGCCATGGGCTCAACCCAAAGCATCATGAAAACAGATACCGGCCTCTATGGTGCGTCTGATCCCCGCCGCTCAGGCTCCTCAGCTCAAGGTTACTGAGTTTCCCCTCCGGGTCGGCATTGTCGGCCCGGCATTTTGTTATATTTCAGGCTAGCTTATATCGGGTAGCGGTAACTGTCAGTACCGAGGGATTAATACCATGCCTCTGAACTGGCACACGCTGACAGACACCAAACCACAGGATGCCGCTAAATTTGAGGGTTAATCGCGGGCAAACATGGGCTGATTGAGGAAGTCGCACCGCGTTATCAGTCAACCTACTTTGGCCACATCTTCTCGGGTAGTGACTCTGCCGGCTACTGCAGCTATATCTAATCGAAAATTCTCGGGCCAACGCCTATAAGACCTTCAAAGAGCAAGGCATCTTCGAGTAGGCGACCGCGCGCGAATGCCTTTCTCGCCACACTGCTGTCTCAAGACGGCAGTCAGGGTCCTATGCTGCTGTACAAACAGTCCTGCGGCAAAGAAACCGGTATTGAGCCGCTGCTGCGCCAATGGGCTGGTGAAAGACTGATTATCCGCTCAGTGAAGCTGGATTGGGAATAACAAAAAGCCGGCATCAAGTGCCAATGCTGTTCACTTAGTATGTTTCCGTTACGTTTGAAAGAGAAAGATTGAACCACGAAGACCACGAAGAAAAGCTTTTCTTTGCTATC
>JAJNAU010000090.1 GCA_021462625.1 Shewanella sp. | reverse complement strand
ATGATGTTACGCTTCATAATGGTTCGCCTCTTTAAATTCTCACCTCCTAACCTAACGGTTTGGAGGTGAGGCGGACCATCTAATTAAGCCGGTGACACCAATCACCGGCTCGAAGAAGAACTGCAGACCTGGAGTTAACCCAGCCTGCGTAACCCTGAAGGCAAGTACCGCCCGGCCAACATAAAGCCCAAGCCGATTGCCACTGCGGCCAGCATCAACAATGGAGTGAATGCCAGGTAGGTTTTTCCTCCCAAGACAGGCGCAAACAATCCCAGTTGTTCAAATAAGGGATAGCTCAGCGTCAGTGCTCCGGCGCCCAGCAGACCACCAATAACAAATGCCACCGCATCCCGCTTGCCGGCACCCAATCGGGTAACAGCAGTCCCGGGACACATGCCCGACATAGCCCAGCCAAGCCCCAGTAACGCTCCCCCGACCACCACGCCAAGGGTCATGGACTTGATACTCAAATGACCCGCATCCACGACGCCGGTGGCAATGCCGACCCACAACAGCACAGAACCCAGCCCTATAGCAGTAAAAATAGTCTTGGCCAAATGCAGATCCGTCAGCGTCAGCATGCCAATAATTTTCTCTTTGCTGGTTGCACCAACACGGGTCAACACATAGCCAAACAGGGTGCCCAGCACCACAGCCAATATCAGTTCCATATTACTGACTCCGTTTAAGGTACAAAAACATCGCTGTTGGCACGGCAACCGCAAATGCCGACACAGCAAACACATAGCCACTGAGCGAACTTTGCATCATGCCACTCATCATATGACCACTGGTACAACCACCAGCCAGACGAGCACCAAACAAAGACACAAACCCACCAATGAAGGGATACCAGAGCGAGGTTGCAAGTCCCCGATTAATCGGACAATCAGGAACCTTTGCCTCTCTATGTTTCATCTGACGGGAGGCGATCCCCCCCCCGACTATCATGCTCAGTACAAACACCAGACCATAGCTCAAGGGATTGGCTATATTTGCAGCATACTTACCACCTGACTTGTTCAGATAGGCATTGGGGCTACTGAAGCCACTTTTGGCTTCGGGATTAACCTGCACCACCTGCTCACTGAACCAGGAACCCACTATGCCATCGGCAATCACGTACTGAGTCGACACCCCAATGGGTTTCACCAACCAGACCGCCAGAAAAAATACCAGCCCCAACACTATCCCGCCTTTTTTCCAGGACCAAATCACACCTATACTCCATAAGTTTTACCTAATGCAAATATTAGCAAAATCTTTTGGATTTTGTCGAGACCATAAGCACTAAATTTATAGTGCCTAATCCATAGTACCGGGCACACTCAAGTGCTCTGCAAGGCCAACATTGCACTAGCTCCTATAGTGTGTTGTAGCAACAAGAAATGGCATATGCGAAGCTGAACGCTTTACTCCACTGTCATCTTCAGCATCAATTAATCTCTTCAACCCACTGAGATAACAAAAAAACCAATCCGACAGCGTAATCTTCAATCGTGCTCCCCAACAATTTTGATGAACCTCACCGCCGGCTGCTGCACGCTCTGTTTCAGTTGGCTGATCGCAAGTCCACCAAAATACGAGTCAGATCATTACAATTATCCCTGTTATGCCTTTCCTAAAAAATCAACACGCAAAAAACAAAATAATAAGTAAATCAATTCACTAAACCAGTTCCATTAGATAATTTTCAATGAGTTTTTTATCAATTAGACAATATTCACAAATCTGATCTATCTCAAACTTTTAACCAAACCAAAGTGTTAACCTTTGCACAACAAATTAACGAGCGCATTGATTGTTCAACCCGTGAAGAACATAAATAAGGATGTGACGATGAAAACAGCCAACACAATTGCTCTGAGCCTGTTTCTGGGCCTGTTTCTGGGCTCAACCGCACTGGCTGCCGACGGTGGCAATCCGAAGAAAGGTAAGCACTTGTATAAAAAAGAGTGCAAGGTCTGCCACAGCAAAGCAGACAGCGCTGGTGAACTTACCCCCATGAGTAAAACCATGGCGCAGTGGGACAGATTCTTCGACAAAAACAAACACAAACACAAACCCGAAGTCTTTCAGCAACTGTCTAAGAAAGAACTGATGGATATTCAGCAATTTCTGTACGACCACGCCGCCGACTCAGATCAGCCTCAGACCTGCGGTTAAGTCGGCCGCAAAAACCTCTCTTAATCCTGATTAATACCCGGATTGCCAGGCTTATAGGGAATGCCCCAGCGCCTGTTGCAACCTGAAAAAGACCGGTAATACCGGTCAGGGGCAAGACTATGCATACATTAAACTCTGTAGCCGTCGCAGTAACACTGGGGCTTGCCTGCAATTTTCCCCAGCCAACCATTGCTGCCGACAATGCTGATATCGAGCAATTACAGCGAAAAATCGATGAGCTGACACAAGAGCTGGAAGATCTCGACAGTCGGCTGAACCAAACTGAGCGGCACACAGCCCTTGATCGCATTCATTTCAGCGGTGACTTTCGCACCCGAGCCCACTCACTGCACTACCGGGATGTCACCTGGAGTCCGGGCATCAAGGTCAACTTTGATGACTTCGTCCACCGGGCCATGAACGGCGAATATGGTAATCCCATGGATGAAACTTCACCACTTGGCAGACTCATGGCAGCTAACCCTGATCTGGCGAATGCCTTCATGAATGGCCAACTGGCAGGTGTTATGCCCTGGGTTCTTGGCAACAGGCAAACCTACGACATCAACAATGACCTGTTTTACACCACCCGTCTGAGGCTGGATCTCAACGCCAGAGTTTGGGACAACGTCAGCTTCGCTGGGCGGCTGTCCATGTATAAGAACTGGGGCGACTCCACAGGAGTACAGGTGTTTGACTCCTGGCGATCTTTCTCTATGGACGGTACCAACTCAGGCAACACCAGTGGCGACTGGCTGAGAGTTGAACGCGCGTATTTTGACTGGAAAAACATCGGCGGCAGCGAGTTCTACCTGTCCATAGGTCGACGCCCATCAACATACGGCCCGCCATCCCATCTGCGAGAAAATGAAAAGCGCGGTGGCACCCCATCCGGCCACTTGGTGAATTTCAACTTTGACGGCGCTACACTGGGTTACAAGTTGGGAGAGCTTACCGGTATTGAAGGCCAGGTTGTGCGCTTCTGCTACGGCCAGGGTTTTGAGTCTCAATGGGGCAACGGCGAGCTGTTTGGCAATCTGATCACAAAAGACACCCATCTGGGCGGATTCAACATTGATGTCATCAACGATGGCAATCACTTTGTGCAGCTGACCCTGTTCGGCGCCAAAGATATTAATGATGGCTTCAAAGGCACCATGGCCTTCCCCAATGAACTGGCCGCTATCTTTGCCCCAACCCTGTATCAGGACATGCAAAAGTTTGACAACTTTAACTTTGTAACCCGGGTACAACCCAGTGGCGTTATAGGTGATATGTATCTGGGTGGACTGGGCTATCTGTATGAATCCGATGAAGATATCAAAGCCTTTGCCTCTCTGGGCTGGACCCATGCAAAACCCAATGGCAACGCTGGCATGTTCGGAGGCCTGCTGACCGATGCAGTGTTTACCGGTCAACTCAGCGCCGATGGCAGTGAACTGATGATGGTGCCCATGGCCGCTGACGGACAGCAGGCCCGCGATGGCTACGGCGTCTATATTGGCATGCAGATCCCTGCTCCAATGGGCAAATTCGGGCTGGAGTACAACTACGGCTCCAAATACTGGAGTCCCTTTACTCAGGCTCAGGATGACCCGATAGGCAGCAAACTTGCAACCCGGGGACATGTCGTCGAGGCCTATTACCTGTTTGATATCAATCCAAGAATGTTTATTAAACTGGCCGGGCTTTACTACGACTATCAATACACAGGCTCAGGCACGCCGGTTGGCGCCCCGGTCAAGGTCGATGATGTCATCAAAGGCACCGCCTACTCACTGCTGCCGGTGGTCGACACAGCGCTGGATATCAACGCCTCTTTCACCGTCAACTTCTGATCTATCGCCCCGGCACTGCCGGGGCAGGAGTCATCTTATGAAATACTTTCTATTTATAATACTGATAGTTGCAGGCCACACTGCGCTGGCGGCCAACCCGCATCAGGATGCCATCAAGGGTCCGTTTAGTTCCGGCTCAGAGGTAACCCAACAGTGTCTGGAATGCCACAGTCAGCAGGCACATGATTTTATGAAGACCTCACACTGGACCTGGAGTCTGACCCAGGAGCTGCCAGGACGAACAGTCGAACGCGGAAAAAAGAATGCTATCAATAACTTCTGTGTCGCAATTTCAAGTAATGAACCCCGCTGCACCAGTTGTCATGCAGGCTATGGCTGGCAGGACAATAATTTTGATTTCAGCGATGCGACCAAGGTTGACTGCTTGGTGTGTCACGACACTACCGGCACTTATATTAAAGACCCCGCGGGCGCAGGCGAAGTGTTGGCCAAGGTCAATCTGGAACGGGTTGCCCAAAATGTTGGTATGCCAGTAAGGGACAACTGCGGCAGCTGCCATTTCTATGGTGGCGGCGGTGATGCGGTAAAGCATGGCGATCTCGACTCATCCATGTCCTATCCGGACAAGGCCACTGACGTGCATATGGACAGTGATGGCAATGACTTTCAGTGCCAGGACTGTCACCAGACAAAGGCTCATGCTATCAGCGGTAATGCCATGGGAGTCTCTCCCGGTGGCGATGATCATATCGGCTGCGAAAGTTGTC
This sequence comes from Shewanella sp., assembly GCA_021462625.1. GTDB lineage: Bacteria > Pseudomonadota > Gammaproteobacteria > Enterobacterales > Shewanellaceae > Shewanella. Next base: position 8,615 of record JAJNAU010000090.1, on the reverse strand, counting down.
ACGATAGCGCCCCCCACAGCAACCAAAAGCTCAACCAACATACAGCATCTGTAGCTTGTCAGACCTGCCACATCCCCTTCTATGCGCGCAATGAAGCAACCAAAATGAGCTGGGACTGGTCAACAGCAGGTCAGAATAAGCCCGAAACGATTGATGAACACGGTCGCAAGACCTTCCAGAATAAAAAGGGCAGCTTCACCTGGGGTAAGATGGTTCGCCCTGCCTATGCCTGGTACAACGGCAAAGCCGGCGCCTATATGGCCGGCGACCCCATAAATGCCAGGGAAGTCACCAAGCTGGCCTACCCGCTTGGCGATATCACAGATACCAAAGCCAAAATCTATCCATTCAAGGTGCACACTGGCAAACAGATCTACGATAAACAGCACAACATACTGATCACTGCCAAAACCTATGGCGAAGGTGGTTACTGGTCGGAATTTGACTGGGATAAAGCCGCCAGACTGGGGATGGCGGCCAATCCTACACTGCAGGCCATGGGGCTGAGCTACAGTGGCCAGTACGGCTTTGCGCCTACTGAAATGTGGTGGCGAATCAATCATATGGTTTCGCCAAAAGCAGAGGCGTTGAACTGCAGGGATTGCCACGGCGGTGGCGACCGCCTGGACTGGCAAGCTCTGGGGTACAATGGTGATCCAATGAAAAACAAACAGGGACCACATCATGCAAAGCCACTCAGTAAGCCTACTGACACCGGCTCGAGGTAGGTGCTGCTAAAAAACAAGGGCCTGGGAAATCCCCAGGCCCTACTCTCAGGATTGAGTTCCCAGTAACTCAGCTCAGCTGTTTGAGCTTATGTTCCACCAGCGGGTCATCCGGCGCCAATTGTTGCGCCACTTCCAGTAATTGAATGGCGTCCTGTGGATACTCATCCTGATGTTTTAGCGCAATATCAATCAACGGCTGAATATCAATCTTCGCCTGATGCTCTTGCACATGAGCCTCCTTCTCATCCACCACAATTTGATGAGCCTTGGCCAACAGGCCCAGTCGATAGGCCGAACCGGCATTGGCCTTGTTGAGCCGCTGGTAATAATCTTCCTTGAATCTCAGGGTATTGGTCTGCGCCCTGAACTGGACGATATCCAGTTGCTGATGGCGCATAAAGTCCACCGCCACCTGCTTGTAGAAACCAAACTTGTTCAGATAAGTAGCGTGGGTTCCATGCCCCATGCCATACACCCGAAGGTGCGTTAGTTGCTCATATCGCCTAGCATGTTGCCGGTCAATAGGATTAATCGGGTCATAGATGATGTAACCCTTTGCCCTGCCCAGATCCAGATCGTGATAGTCGCCTTCCCAGTCAAACTGTTGCGACAGTTCCGTGCTGCTGCGGGTATCCCAGGGAGCTTTTTGTCGATTCTTGGTACTAACCGGGTGAAATAACAGCACCTGATCCAGCTCCAGTAGACGGGCGAATGCCCCAACGGCAAAGCCGCCGCGACTGAGGCCATAACCCAGACGACAACGAAACGGCGTCAGCAGGGTGGACAGTTGTTCCAGAAAGAAAATCAGATTGCGACTGCGAAACCAGTTGCTTTTACCCAGATGCTGAAAGGCGACCACATTGATGTTTTGCTTCTGTGCCAGACGGTATCCCCAGGGGGAAAAATCTGTCGTCAGATCATGCTGCTGCACATCTGTGCCAGCCGGAGAAAAGGTAAACAATACCGGTTTATCAAGGGATACAAACTGATATTTTACGTAGACATCATCGAGCAGATCGCCTCCCGTCACTGGGAGCTGCGCCTGTTTCTGTGCAGGAGAAAAGGTTAACCACTCATCAAGCCAATACAGTAATCTCATTCATCCTCCATCAGAAAACGTGGCGCGAAGGATAGCAAATTTAGCCGCTGGATAAAAATAGCGCACAGAATTCATTCTGCACACAATTATAAACACACTATTTAACAGTGTCTTGGCAACTATCTTGAAGACACTGGTATTGACCGAACTGCAAAATCGCGGGGGTGGAAGATATTCTGATAGCCTGTGTTGATGGATTTACCGGATTTCCCGAGGCCATAGCAGCAATTTATCCTCAAACCGAGATTCAGTTGTGCGTTATCCATAAAATCCGCAACTCAATGAAGTACGTTGGCTCGAAAGATCAAAACTAAAGGTATATTTCCCAATCAAAACAGCTTGTTAAAGCTGCTTTATAGGGGAATGCTGAACGCCACCCCAAAATGAACAATGCCAAACCAAAACTAGCGTCAGGCGCTCTCCCAACTCGCTATCTCTTTTGAAGGGCGTTTGGATAAAATGTTGGATATTTAATAACCTGACACAGAATGATGAACACCCTCTACTGCACGGCTGCTTTGAGCTGTTGCTGCAGGAAGGTCACCTGGTTTTGCAGATGTTCACCACGCTGATCCAGCGCCTGGATCAGCCCGGCTTTGTTGTTGCTGACATCCGTGCCGGCCTTTTCAGCCCACTTGATGGTTTCCAGCAAGGCACCAAAGAACTGGTCTTGCTCTGATTCGCGCTTGGCAATCAGCAGTATTGTCTGGCTGTCATCTGCCTGCCCCAGCCCCTGCTTTAACTTGTTGATCTTATTGATATTGTTGATATTGTTGATATTGTTGATATTGTTATATTGTTGATCAGATAACTCTATGCCTGATTGGTAAACTGCAGCTGCTCAATAATGTAGCGGCTCAACTGTTTTGCCATCAAGATCTGGTTGGGCAACCATAGTAGCAATCAGGCGGCGCAGCTTAGAAATTTTGTTGTTGATATGGTATTCAGTCAGTGCGTGGATTTCGCCTTTGGCTGTTTTCAGCTGGGCAATATCCTGATCAATTGCCTGTTACAGCTACTGAATTTGTTGGCTGGTTTGCACCGTGCTGGCCGGCGCCTCGTTGGCGAAGGGACTTATGCAGGACAATCACAGCAGTGCCGCTGCCAGTGTAGTAGCTAACTTGGACATTGGAATGGAATATCCTTAATTAACCTCAGCTCGGGGTAACAGAACGCCTCTATAGTGGCTGTTTTTGCAGCTAACTGCGTTGAATTTACTTGCAATAGACCCGCTATTGACGCGCAAATTCACCTTGCGATCAACAAAAACTGCCGACCAGAAAGAGAGTTAAATACAGATTTTTGTTAAATCAATAAATTACGCTGTTTCTTATCCCGTTGAGGTTAATGACGTTAAGATCGTAAAGATATTCCCCCGGCCGTGTGGCGGCAACAGTGAAAAATCAGAAGTTGGGGATGGCTTGGGGTTCTGTGTCTGGATTTGCTACACTCGCATCCCTGAATTGTAGCCAGCCATTTGGCTGCAGCCTGTTACCCATGGATTACGCCTATGATTTGCCCACACTGCCACAAAGGTTTCAGTGTTGCCCGAATAGAGATGCAGCGGGGGAAGGGACTGAAAGCCGAGTTCCAATGCCCTCATTGTCACGCCTGGCTTGGCAAAAATGTCACCTTGCAGCGCCTGAAAATACTCGGTTTCTATCTGGCTGTGGCCATGGGGTCCTGGTATTGGTGGCGGCCTGAAGGCAGAATGATTGCGGTCCCGGTGGGGATGTTATCGCTGATCCTGTTGCTGGTCGCCAACCTGATGGATCATCTGCGCGTTGTTGAGCCACCAGAAAATAAAGCGCAGTAAATCTGCTTCCGGTTAACCTATATCCCATGGTTAAGGGAAATTAGGTGCTGCCAGTGCTGCTTTAACTCAGGATAACTTCCTGTCCTGCCAGTGACGCTTCCACCCACCAGATGCCACCCAGCACGGCTGCCAGAAACAGCACAATGACCAGGATCAATCCCAGATTCGCGCGGATAAAAGCCAGCATATTGTTTCTCCCAAAATATCGACACTAGGGTGGATGCTATCCTCTGTCCACAATAGGTTTTACAGCTTAAACCAGTCTTAATCTACGCTGAAGAGATGAAATTGCTCTGCATTTTGGACTGATATGCTGCTGGGTTGTGATAAAGTGCAACTCAGCATAATAAGAGTTTGTTATTTAAAATTTACCGGGGCAGGGATTTGCCACAGATAAGCAGAAGCACCAAGCATATGATTATCTGGCTGCTATTCAGCTGGATAAGTTTGGTATTGCTGGCGCCTGCTCACAGTCTTTCTCATATACCGGATGGTTCCGGTGGCACCCTCCCGCACTGCAGCCTGTGTGTGCATAAGCTCCATATGGCGACTGGTATTCCAGCTCCCGGGGAGGAGCTACCGCCGGCTCAGCCTCAATTTGTTGTTTTTACCGCCGAGGTGGTTGCATCACTGACGGCAGCTTTCACCTGGTACTTTAGCCGCGGCCCGCCATTACTCTCCAATACCCTTTAAAAATCAATGATGAATTTAGCCTGCAGGTCATGATCTGCAGGACGTGGGATGTTATGGAGAAAATATGAAATTCCAATCTTTACCTGTTGTTGTTCGCATGACAGTACTAACAACGGCCTTAGCCTGCTGCCCGGTTTCTGCTCAGGTTTCCAGTTTAAATAATCCGGCTATCAGCGGGGTACTTAACGGTTACTACCAATCCGCCGATCGGGTGCTGGGCAATGCCAAAGGTTTTGGCCTAAATGAAACTGAGTTGACTATCAGTGCCAGTATTGATGACTTGTTTTACGGCAAAATCACAACAGTACTGGAGATGCAGGAAGGGGAGACTCAGGTCGAACTGGAGGAGGCCTTCATTCAGACGCTGGCTATGCCTGCTGGCCTGGGGATTCGGGCCGGGCGTTTTCTGTCGGATATCGGCTATCTCAACAATCAACACCCCCATGCCGATGCTTTTGTCGAGCGGCCCGCAGTATACCGAGCGTTTTTGGGCAGTCATTATTTCGACACCGGGGTGCGGCTAAATTATCTGGCTCCAACTGAACTTTACTGGCTGATAGGCTCGGAAGCCTTCAATGGCGATGCATTGCGCTCGGGTGAGGAAAGCGGCGAACGGGATTATCGCACTGTCGGGGTTTATACGGCTTATACCAAATTGGGGGGCGATATTGGTGAGTCAGGCTCCTGGCAACTGGGTCTGAATTATCTGCGCAATGAAAATGGCCGGGCCGGTTTACATAAGGAGCATCCGGCGCAGGAAGTGGCTGCGGATGAACATGGTCACAACCATGATGTTGCTTATACCGGGAAAAATCTCTACGGGGTGGATTTTGTTTACAAATGGGCGCCTCAGGGAAATTACAAATATCGTCATCTGACACTGAGCGGTGAGTATTTCCATCTCAGCGACTTCAGACCGCAAGATACCCATGACGCTCCCGAAGCCGAGCATGCTGACGAGGGTAAAGACTTTGCGCAGGGATGGTACCTGAGCGGAGTTTATCAATTCTCCCCCAACTGGTCGGTCGGTCTGAGATACGGTCAGGTCGACACTCAGTTGATGCATGATGAGTACTTTGATGCCCAAAAACTGAAAGAAACTGAGCTGACACTGGCCTGGCATCAAAGCCACTTCTCTACGGTGCGGCTGCAATATACCCGTCAGCAGGGAACCAACTTCGACGGTCTGAACGACGGAAATATTGTCACTCTTCAATACATTATGACTCTGGGGGCCCACGATGCGCATCAATTCTGATTGGCTTAATACCCTGTTATTGCTCGTCGGTGTGGGCTGTGCACCTCTGGCCTCTGCCCAGCTGACGGTGTTCGCCTGCGAGCCTGAATACGCCTCATTAGTGACTGAGTTGGCACCTGATGCTAAGGTGTTCAGCGCCACAACGGCATTTCAGGACCCGCATCTGGTGCAGGCGCGTCCGAGTCTTATCGCCAAAATGCGGCGCGCCGATCTGGCGGTGTGCGCCGGTGCTGAGCTTGAGGTCGGCTGGTTGCCCATGCTGCAGATGAAATCTGCCAACCCCAAAGTCAACAGCGGTGGTGTGGGCCTGTTTTTCGCGGCGGAGCAAACTGACACCCTAGATAAACTGAAGCAGGCGGATCGCAGCATGGGAGATGTGCATCAGTTGGGCAATCCCCATCTGCATTTTTCGCCCACTAGAGTGCTGACTATCGCCACCGCGCTGGCGGGCCGTATGGCGCAACTGGATCCTGACAATGCCGCGGCATATCAGACCAATCTGCAGCGATTCAGTAAACGCTGGCAGGCGGCTGTTCCTCAATGGCAGGAACAGGCGGCATCGCTCAAAGGGAAAAAGGTTATCGGCTATCACAGCAGTTTCCGCTATCTGTTTGACTGGCTGGGGATTGAGCAGGTTGCCGATCTTGAACCCAAGCCCGGACTGCCACCGTCCAGCGCGCATCTGGCCTCCCTGTTGGCTAGGGGGAAAGCCGGGGATATCAGCGCTATCACTGTAGCTGGTTATCAGGACAGACGGGGTGCCGACTGGCTGGCCGAGCGAATCGGATTGCCCGTGGTGGTGTTGCCTATGTCCGTGGGTGGTGATGAGCAAAGCCGAGATCTGTTCGGACTCTACGCTAGCGTTATCCAGCAACTGACAGGAGTCATACAGTGACTGCGGAGCTGATGCAGGTGCTGTTGCCGGCCTTTGTGGCCGGCTTACTGGTGTTGTCTACCCATGTCTTATTGGGCAGGCAGGTGCTTAAGCGGGGAATTATTTTTATCGATCTGGCCATTGCCCAGGTCGCCGCTTTGGGCACTGTGATGGTACAAATGCACCACGAACTTGGCCAATTGCCATTCGCTCATCTGTGGATGCCATTAGGATTTGCGCTGGCGGCAGCAGTGCTGATTGCCTGGCTGGAAAAACATATGGCCGATGAATTGGAAGCCATGATCGGTTGTTTCTATGTGCTGGCGGCGGCGAGTGCCATGTTGCTGCTGTCACACGATCCCCATGGCGGTGAGCTGCTCAAACAAGTGTTATCAGGCCAAATCCTGTGGGTGGACTGGCCGGCGCTGGCGTTGCCTGCAGTATCTTCGGCTGCTGTGTTGCTGGCGGTGCTATGGCATCCGGCTCTGCTGCAGGGTCGCAGTTTTTATCTGCTGTTTGCATTCTTGATTACCCTGTCGGTTGAGCTGGTCGGGGTATATCTGGTGTTCAGCTCCCTGATTTTGCCTGCGCTTGCCATCAACAGGTATCAGCAGAAATGGGCACTGGTATGGGCTTATCTGGTCGGGGCATTCGGCTACCTACTGGGACTTTGGTTGTCTGCCAGCTATGATCTGCCTGCCGGAGCCGCCATTGTGGTCACTCTGGCGCTGTCAGCTTTGCTGTTCAGACTGACCTATTCCAGCTTAGTTCCTTATAAGTCCATGGCCAAAAAGCCGCTTTTGAGGTAAATAGATTTCAAGCGTACAGATGTTATCAAAAGATTGAGCGGCAGAGCGTTGCTGGCTATACTGTCGCCAATTTTTTTGCAGGAGACTTTCATGTTATTAATCGTCAGATGTATACTGTTGGCGGTTATCCTTGTGTTTGCCTTCCTTTTCGGCGGGTTATATTGCTTGCTGAGGCCAAGACACAGAGACAATGTACATATGTTCGCCAGGTTGTTTTCAGCCGTGGCGCCAATTCTGGGTATCAAGGTTGTTGTGCGCAGACCTGTCGGAGGATCCCGTGGGCCATGCATTTATTTGGCCAATCACCAGAACAACTATGACATGTTCACCCATACTGCTGCTGTACCAAAAGGCACTGTGAGTCTGGGTAAACAGAGCATTCTGTGGATACCGCTGTTTGGGCAGATCTACTGGTTGTCCGGCAATATCCTGATCGACCGGAAAAACCGCAATAAAGCCTTCGATACCATGGCCAAAACAGCGCAGAAGATCAAAGACAAGAGTCTGTCTGTGTGGATTTTCCCGGAAGGAACCCGCAGTCGTGGCCGGGGCCTGTTGCCTTTCAAATCCGGTGCGTTCCACACTGCCATTGCTGCCGGTGTACCCATGGTGCCGGTGCTGGCCTCCAATCAGAGTGATATTCACCTAAATCGCTGGGACAATGGTGTCGTCATCATCGAGGTCATGGATCCGGTTGAAACCAAGGGACTGGGCAAGGAATCGGTCAAGGAGTTGTCCGGAAAACTGCATAAGCTGATGGAAGACAAATTGATTCAGCTGAATGCCGAAGCAGCTGCAATGATGGGCAAAACCTCAGAGGCTTGAGCCGCTTTATGCTAAACTGCGCCGACTGATTTTGATGGAGACGAGTATGTCTATTGAACCTATGCTGAAACAGCAGCTGGAAGAAAACCGCGATATTGTACAGGCGTTGCTGGACGATGGTTCAGATCCGGATGCTGAGTATGTGATTGAGCATCATTTTTCCTGCACCAACTTCGATCGCCTAGAAAAGGCGGCAGTGGAAGCTTTTAAGCTGGGCTTTGAGGTAAATGATGCCGAAGAGATTGAGCTCGAAGACGGCAGCACCCTATACTGCTTCGATGCCATTGCCAACCACAGGTTGGAAGTGGAGTTACTGGACAAAGCCTGTGACCAGCTGATGACGCTGGCAGCCAAACAGAAAGTTCACTATGACGGTTGGGGCACCTATTTTATCGGTGATGAAATGCCAGACGATGAAGACGAGATCCTGCACTGATCTGTTGCCTAGGGTCTGTTGACCTTTGAAGATGGTTTTTGCAGCACTTTGTCGTTGTTTTATACAAAGCAACGCGA
>JAJNAU010000089.1 GCA_021462625.1 Shewanella sp. | reverse complement strand
TGTAGAACAACTACAGCACAATCGCGTTGCTTTGTATAAAACAACGACAAAGTGCTGCAAAAACCATCTTCAAAGGTCAACAGACCCTAGTCACTCATTATACTGTTCCAATCATAAAATGGCGGCGATATACCAGCCAACTCCGAAGGCTAAAACCGGCCGCTGACATAAATGCCATACTGCCCACTTCCGGCCACAGGTACGACAGTCAGCCCCTCATAAGGTGTGGTAAAGAACCAGCCGGCTAACGCACCTATGGCTGCCCAGCCAGCACATCTTCCACCTTATGCTTATCACTTGTCACCCGAGTGTAACCCACATAAGTCGCCACCGCATAGGCAGGCACGCCCCACTCCCAGCCGTAGCGCTGGTTGATAAAGGTCGCCGCCATAAAAGTGTCGGCCGTATGTCCTGACGGGAATGAGTCATTGCCGCTGCCATCGGGGCGCTCTTTGTCTACTGCCCATTTCACACCTTCAGTGACCACCCGGGAACTGACCGCCGCCTTGATAAACTGCCAACTCCCTCATCACCCTGCTCGTGAAACAGAGTCGAGCCCAGCGCCGAGGCTGGCAGCAACAGATGCAAAACATCGCCGGTGGTTTCCAGTGAGTCAGCGGCCAATGCCGCAGGTGTGCCAAGCAATCCGGCCAGCAGCACCCCGGGAGTAATCAAAGCTTTCATCGAACTCATTATCTCATATGAAAAAAATGCTCTGTTATACCTTTATCCCGATGAAGTTGCAAAGTTGCCACCCTGATCCGGGCCAAGAGTGGAGTCCAAAGCCTGCTGCGGTTATCATAGCCGCAATCTTTGATACTCACTGCGAATGTCCATGCCCAACCCCGTCGATGCACACCACCTGAACCAACTCTCCCAGCTGATAAAACAATGGGGGCAGGAATTGGGTTTTGCCCACACAGGTATTTGCGATACCGATTTGACAGAGCAGGAGCCTAAACTGCAGGCTTGGTTGGATGCTGGCTTTCAGGGCGAAATGGGCTTTATGACCAGTCATGGCATGATGCGCGCCCGCGCTCACGAGCTGCACCCGGGCACCCAGCGAGTCATAGTCGGGCGCATGGACTATCTGCCCCCCGATGCGGGCTTTGCCATCAATCTGAGGGATCCCAACCTGGGCTATATTTCCCGCTATGCCGGTGGCCGCGATTACCACAAACTAATCCGCAACCGCATGAAGCAGCTGGGGCAACGCATCGATGCCTGGCTGACAGAGCAGGGATTCTGCGCCGCCAACCATCGTCCTTTCGTGGATTCAGCGCCGCTGCTGGAACGGCCACTGGCAGATAAGGCAGGTCTGGGCTGGACAGGCAAACACTCGCTGCTGCTGAGCAAAGAAGCCGGCAGCTGGTTCTTTCTGGGAGAGTTGCTAATTAACCTGCCGCTGCCGATAGATATCCCGGTCACTGAACAATGTGGTCACTGCGTGGCCTGCATCAAAACCTGCCCTACCGGCGCTATCGTCGAGCCCTATGTGGTGGACAGCCGTAGATGCATATCTTATCTGACCATAGAACTGGATGGCGCCATTCCTGAAGATCTCAGGCCTTTGCTGGGAAACCGTATTTACGGCTGTGATGACTGCCAACTGGCCTGCCCGGTTAACGCCGATGCGCCGCTGACCGGGGAGACAGATTTTCATATCCGCTCCCCCTTAAAACAGCCACAACTGCTGACCCTGTTTGGCTGGAGCGAAGCAGAATTTCTCAAACATACTGAGGGAACTGCCATCCGCCGCATCGGCTGGCAAAGATGGCAGCGTAATATTGCCGTGGCGCTGGGCAATGCGCCTTACTGTGAGGCGATTGTCGCCGCCCTGGAAACCAGCCTGCAATGTCCGCAACTGGGCGATATTGCCAAACAGCATGTCACCTGGGCATTGGCGCAACAGCACCTGCGTGCCAACAGTGCGGTCGACATCAACCGCAAACAGCAAAGGCTGATACGCGCAGTCGAAAAGGGACTGCCCAGGGATGCCTAAGCCCAAGCCCAAGCCCAAGCCCAAGCCCAAGCCCAAGCCCAAGCCCAAGCCCAAGCCTGATCAGGGTCAGCTATCCCTGATATCCTGATCCAGCGTAAAACCCACTTTAATGGTCACCTGCCAGTGGGCGATCACCCCCGCCTCCAACTGCCCGCGGGTTTCCACCACCTCAAACCAGCGCAAACGATGCAGAGACTGGCTGGCTGCCGCTATGGCATTATGAATGGCATCATCACTGCTGATGGGCGATGAACCTGTCAGCTCGATTATCTTGTAGACATGACTCATGGCTGCCTCCTGTATTTAGGGTCTGCCGACCTTTGCGGTCAAAATTCGTTCTAGCGAAAAGCGTTTTAGGCGCGGCTAGGTGTGTGCCGCATAGTTATTCTAAGCAAATACACCTCAACAAAAGCATAAAACGCTTTTAGTCAAGGCCCATGGGCAGCGTTTGTGGCCCCTTTCTCCTGCGTTATCGGTTTTTCATGTAGGCTAGCTACAGATCGAAACCTCTGATTTGGATAAAAAACCCACAAGCGGCTGCAAAAAATAATCACCAAAGGTCAACAGACCCTAATCATTCATCAGTATATGAGTATGCCTCCTTTGCGCTCAGGTCAAGATGCCTGAGGGGCTGATAACCGCCCCACCTGTAGCCAATACCAACTGCGAGATAACCCTTCTCCGCGCACGGATATCAAAAACAATATTTCTGCCAGCAGAGCGACAGACATCTGGATGTTTATAGTGTTAGCCTGCAACAGACAAACTTTATTCACCGGGCGCTTGAGGATAATTCAGCTGATAGAGGCAAACTGATTGAATTGGGGCACCAGCGCACCCTGATAGCACTGAAAGAAAGTGGCAGACTGGCGGTCGCAGCCAAGCAACGCTTTGTGATTCAGTCAGCCTTGTCGCACCAGATAAAAGAGCTGGAAACCCGTATCAATTCACCCATTTTCATCCGCAAGAGCAAGCCCCTGTGTTTTACGCAGAAGGGTATACGCCTGGTGCAGCTGGCCGAAGAGATCCTGCCCCGAGTGATGGAAATAGAGCTGGCGCTCAAACGCGGTATCCCCCAAAAGTGCCAACAGCTGACGGTGGCGATTGAATGCCACTCCAGTGTACGCTGGCTGATGCCCCTAATGGCGAAGTTCCGCAAGAAGCACCTGGCGAAGAGCTGGATCTGTCCAGTCGCCAGCTGTTCAATGAGCACAGGCATGCCGCATGATGCATCTGTAATCGATGTGACAAAAACCAAGAACCACAAACGCGGGCTTTGGTTTTTGATTTTAACTTACTATCAGAAACTATAACTCAAGGTCAGCCTGATATTTCGACCACTTCCAACATAGTACTTGGCAGGCTCATATCCGGGAAAAGACTCAGCGTAGTAGGCCGCACTAACATAACCCCGATCCAGCAGGTTATCTGCACGTACACTAGCCAACCAGCCACCAAGGCGGTAGTTAACAGCCAGATTCACCAGGGTATAGGAAGCCAACTCAGGCGCGGCATTGGCATTGTCGCCCTCTTCATACCGTTTGCCGGTATAGGCCACATCCGAATACAACTGCCACTGTTCATTGATATCCCAGCTGGCATACACACGGCCGGACTCACGGGCTACCCAGGACAATTGCTTGCCTTTGTTGACACCGGCGGTAAACTCGGCGTCCAGCCACTGGACTTCACCACCAAGCTGCACATCGGTCAATAGCTGCCAGTCCAGTCCGGCGCCAACGCCATAACGGCGAGAGGATTCGGCGTTGACATTGGCGCCTTCAAAACTGCCCCCTTCAGGCTTTTGTGCCATGGGATCGAAGATAATCTCATCTTCCAGCTCCAGCCGGTACAAGTTCACCCAGGATTGCAGCTGATCACCGCTGTAGCGCCATCCGGCCTCGTAAGAGCGACCTGTCTGGGGTTTGAGCCCAACCACTGACGGCGGGGTATAAGCCTGCTCATCCACCTTGGCAAAACGGAAGTTATCTTCGGCGCGCAGGTAGAATTTGTTGGCCTCATTGAGCTGATAGTTCAGCCCCAGTTCGAACGCTTTGGCGTCCTGCTTGAGCTCTGTGCCCTGAGGGAAAATCGACGCATCTGTCAGATCATCTTTAACATCGGCGTAGCGACCACCCACCACATAGCTCAGCTCGGCAGTCAAGGGGACTGTCGCCTGCACATAGGCACTCAACTGGGTTTGGATATTGCTGCGGCCAAAATCAAATTCAGATTCCCCACGACTGAGATCGCTGCCAACAACAATGCTCAGCTCACCATTCCGGGTGGGATAGCTAGCCACCGCCTTGGGAGACACCATCAGCTGGTGGCGATCATTGCCACCCGGCAAGCCCCAGCCGACCGAAGTCACCTGACTGTCACTGTAAATGGCATCAGCCGCCAGCAACCAGTTATCGTTAAGCTGTTGTGATACTCCTGAGCGCACAGCCCGGCTGACATCATGTTGATAGTCGTGGGCAAAAGTCGCATTGCTCTGGCGCGGATCTGCTGCGTATTCGCTGGCAGTCAGACCACCCGGAGTTTCAACATGGTTGTCGTAGTAACTGGTTTCAACGTAGAAGTCAGTAGTGACATTTTGATAGCCGATACGCCCCAGCACGGCGCCGGTTTTACTGGCGTTGTGACGACGATAGTTGTCAGACTTTCGGTAATTGCCCGACAAATAATAGTGCCAGTTACCAGCAAACTGACCGGCCAGATCGCCCTTGGTTTCAGAGGTATCGAAACTGCCGCCGGACACACTCAGGGAGCCACCGTCACGGTCCGGCACCCGGGTAATAATGTTGATCACCCCACCGACCGCCTGATCCCCGTACAGCACCCCGGCACTACCGTTAAGAATTTCCACCCGCTCAATCATATTCAGGGGAATGGCGTTCAAACTGGGGGCGGCAATATCGATATTATTGAGGCGACGGCCATCCACCAGGATCAGGGTGTTATTGGCCGCCTGATCTGACGAGAAGCCGCGCATGGCAAACACAGCATTGGTGTTGTTGTCCGACACCTGAATACCGCTGATATTGCGCAGGGCTTCGGTCACATTGGTAACGCCGCTTTGGGCGATAACGGCAGCATCGATGACAGTCACATCCGCCGCCATATTCAGTGCATCATCACCAGCCCGTCCCAGCACCAGCATATGCTCAATATCGTCGGCAAATGCCGCTGACACTGAGCCCAACAGACTCATCAATACGGCAGCAGCAACCGAGCTGGCTGTGTATGAGCCCACGTGAGAAGAATTATGTTTAATAGAATTGAATATACCCATTTACCTTTTATCTCTTGAAAAGAAAATGGGGCAAAAATGTCACGCCCTCCCTGAAACCGCGCCTTTAAACGCTACCTTCCTGGATTGTCGCACTCCGGGATCTGCCCTCCGAAATCCCAAAGTCACCCATCTGGCCGGTCTCCGGACTGAGGATCTGCGACTGTAATCAGCTTAATCAAGCCATCGCGCAAGTACAGACTTTTCTAACACTCTTATTGAGCGCGTCTGTCTCTCACCATTCACCGTTGCGAAGGCAGTGCCGGACTCATAGCCTTTACTTATTCAGCAAAAACCATTGCACCGGCTTCCCGATTATCCCGAACCAATCAAGTTTCAGGCACCAGAAGAGTTGACTGCTATTGCTCGTCGACTTGAATCGTCAGACAAACAGCAGGCTACCATACCGACAGCCAGTAAGCGTCGGCATTATAGCCATCTATCCATATGAATATCTAACTTGAACCAGAGTTTGCTGACCTTTTGCGGTTTAATTTTGTTCAGGCGAAAAAGCCTCTTAGGCGCACCGAAGTGTGAGCCACATAGTTATTCTAAGCAAATACACCACAACAAAGCATAAAACGCTTTAAAACGAACCCTATGGGCTGCGTTTGTGGCCGCTTTCTCCTGCGTTATCGGTTTCTTATGTAGGCTAGCTACACATCAAAGCCTCCTTGGATAAAGAAGCCACAAACTGCTGCGAAAATAACCACCAAGGTCAACAGACCCTAGGATCCGCTCACTCACCTTAAACTGTGGATTTCTGCCAGCGGCTCACCGCGCAGTCTCAAACAAATTGGCGTGCAGTATCGCGACTGCTGGCCCGGCATCCTTTTCATCCACCAATATACAAAGGTTATGGGGGCTTGCGCCCTGACAGATCATGCGCACATTGAAAGGCTCAAGCACAGTAAACAGCTGGCGATATACGCCAGAAGTGGAGGCGATTCGATTACCGATAATGGCTACCAGCGCCAGATTATCCTCAACCGAGACCCGGCAGTGCTCGGCCAGTTCCTGCAGCAAGGCTTCACTCAGCAGGCCTGCGCCCGTGCTGTCAGATCCGGTTTTATCCAGCGTCAGCGACACGTTGACTTCTGACGTCGTAATCAAATCCACCGATATTCTGTGCTTGGCCAGGGTCGCAAATATGTGAGCCAGGAACCCCTGGGCGTGCAACATCTGCAGGCTGTGCAGATTCAGCAGGATCTGTCTCCGACGCAGGGCGATTGCACGGTAAACCGGGGCATGCTCAACCTGATGACGGATCCAGGTCCCACCTCGTTCAGGTTCCTTGCTGGAGCCAACAAATACCTGGATCTGTCTGCGTACCGCAGGCAAAATAGTTGCCGGATGCAGTACCTTGGCACCAAAGGTGGCCATCTCAGCCGCTTCGTTAAAGCTGATCTCTTCCAGCGCCCGGGCACCAGGTGCCAGCCGTGGATCTGTAGTGAAAACCCCGGGAACATCGGTCCAGATCTCCACCGCCTCAGCGCGCAGTGCTTCGGCAAGCAGTGCTGCGGAGTAATCGCTGCCACCACGCCCCAAAGTCGTGGTTTGTCCCTGATCATCGGCACCGATGAATCCCTGAGTAACGATTAAGTTGTCATCCAGTAAGGGCGCAAGTTCACTGGCGACCAATGCCTCAATTTCCTCGATTTGCGGCTCGGCATGACCAAAATGTCCATCTGTACGCATCACCCGGCGCGCGTCGAAACAACTGGCTTTGACACCTCGTTCACGCAGGACAGCGGCAAATAACAGTGATGAACACTGCTCGCCGGTAGACAGCAACGCATCCATCAAATGCTTGCCCCGATTCAGTACCAGCGTATCACTCAGTACCAACATCTGGCTGAGCAGCTTGTCCAGCTCTGAAGCCACCTCAGCCGGACGAACAAGGCAATCCAAAATGCCATACTGAATGCTGGCAATCGCCTTGAGCAGCTGCAGCCGGCGCTCATCGGTGAGATTGGCCTGAGTCAGTTCAACCAACAGATTGGTGACACCACTTGAAGCGCTGACCACGACTACCCGGGTTGCAGGATTGTTCAAAACGATTTCGGCGCAACGGCCCATGACCTGATAATCGGCCACTGAGGTACCGCCAAACTTAGCAATAACAGTCATATCGACCCCTCCATCAAGTCGAATGGACGCCGTAATCTGGTTTTTTTGATTTGATAAAACATGACGCTATCTCCGAACTCACATCGCCCGGAAAGCCTGGTGCAGCATATGCACCCCGCAGGAGGGAAACAATAACTCACCAGAAGCTCTCCACCATATACAGGTGACAATCAGCAGGATTCAACCTGACTGATCGATATTTCCGGACACAAACCCGGACATACCTCGGCGTTAATCCCCCTGGGTGAGATTCAAATGGAGTTTGTGCTCCTTAACTCACTTACCTAGTTAACGCTCCTCTTCTGTGTAAACACCGCGCATGATGCGCAATGGTGTTAAAAACTAACAATCAAGGTTAATAGAAGTCAATTCTTGTTTGATTTAACACAACAATATTTAACCTCACCACCTAAAGTCGGTGCAGACTTTAAAATTCCAGTTCAGGTAATTCACTGACCAGGCGGACTCTGGCCGAAAACTCTCCCAGTTCAACAGACTCCAGATTGGCATGACAGGGAAGCAAGTGCAATTGATTGTTTTCTACAAAATAGATGCCCAGTTGATTGAACCTGTGACCCAGCGCAACCCCGGTATCCCTGTCACATAAAAGTGCCCAACTGCGCTCCAAATGAACCAGATCAGGACTGCCACCGATAACCAAGCGATAAGGCACTTTCAGCTGATCTATTTCAGCTTGTAATTTCCTGTCATTCAAGCGATTTTGACAAGCTGACAGGTTACTGCCCATGGGGTTACAAGCGGTGACAATTGCAAAGGATGACTGGGGAGAAAGCTGTTGAGTCAACAGGAAAACCGACTGCTGATAATACTGCCAAAGCGAAGATGTGAATTGAGTCATGATTAACTTGTGATTTATCTAAGCCCAGGCCAGTTTAGCCAGTTCCCGCTGGAACGCCAAGCTTTTGTGATTAACATCACAGAGAACTCAAAAATAATTTCAATCAAATTCAATGAGTAATAGGAATTAGATGATATGGATCACGGCGACAGAAGGAATTTTTAAACATTAATTTGTTAACAAATACTTAAAACGAGTATAATAGCTTGGTTTGCTGACTAACCTTCTGAACGCAAGCTAAAATCGTTTTCGTTACATCTAACCTGAGTGGTTAATTAGCAAGCTGAGAGTTGTACAAATTGTCATCGGTCGGAAGACAAAACAACGACCATCACAAAGACACAACGGCTGCGGAACTATTCGCATTCAAGTGCATCGAAGATTGTACAACTTCGCAATGATCAGTACTCACCCTGATCGATTGCAAATGGGCTAATCATGGAGTGAGTCGCCGTCCAATCCCTTCTGCTTAAGAAGAACACTCGCGATATCTTTATTTTTTTGTACGCGCTTGTTGAGGAGAGTTGTCTCTCGGACGACTGGACGACTGGACGACTGTTTAATGGCTAGCACAGCACCACATTGTTAATTTAGGTAAATAGCATGCAAAACCCGCACATTCTGATCGTTGAAGATGAAGCCGTAACCCGTAATACCTTAAGAAGCATTTTTGAGGCAGAAGGATATGTGGTAACTGAGGCCAATGACGGCGCAGAAATGCATAAAGCTTTGCAGGAAAACAAAGTTAATCTGGTTGTTATGGATATCAACCTGCCAGGTAAGAATGGCCTGTTGTTGGCGCGCGAGTTGCGTGAAATCAATAATATTGGTCTGATCTTCCTGACCGGTCGTGACAATGAAGTCGATAAGATCCTGGGGCTTGAAATTGGTGCCGACGATTACATTACCAAGCCGTTCAACCCACGTGAACTGACTATTCGCGCCCGTAACCTTCTGACTCGTGTCAATAGCGCAAGCACTGAGGTAGAAGAAAAGAGTTCTGTAGAATTCTACCGTTTCAATGGTTGGACTCTGGAAATCAACAGCCGCTCACTGATCAGCCCTCAGGGTGAGTCATTTAAACTGCCTCGCAGTGAGTTCCGTGCCATGCTGCACTTTGTTGAGAACCCAGGCAAGATCCTCAGCCGTGCCGATCTACTGATGAAGATGACCGGCCGTGAGCTGAAGCCACACGACCGTACTGTAGACGTGACTATCCGTCGTATCAGAAAGCACTTCGAAAGCCAGTCTGATACGCCGGAAATCATCGCCACTATTCACGGCGAAGGTTACCGCTTCTGTGGCAACCTGGAAGACTAATCCAGGATCCTGTTTGTTAAGCTGTAAAAAAGCCAGCATTCATGCTGGCTTTTTATTGATCGTGACTCTGATAAATCGAACCCGGAAACAACGAGTTGATTACTGAACGAAACATCAGTATCCCCGGAATAACATGGGCGCCTTCAGCGCCCTTGTTCAGCAATCCTAATCGCCGGGTTTCAACTGACGGTCGAGGAAGTCGGCCAGTGAGCGATACAGATGCACTCTCACCTTTTCCCCCTGCATAGAATGCTTGGAGCCGGGATAGTCGATCATCTCAAACAGCTTGCCCTCATCCTGCAGCGCCTTGTACAACCGGGTAGAATTTTCAAACAGCACGTTATCATCAGCCATGCCATGATAAATCAGCAATCCCCTTTGATAGTTCGAAACATAGGGGAACACGCTGGCACGCTGATAACCCTCGGCGTTGGTTTGCGGCTGTCCCATATAACGCTCGGTATAGTGAGTGTCATACAAGGACCAATCAGTCACCGGGGCACCTGAGATAGCAGCCCTAAAGTAGTCCGGCGCCTTAAACTGGCTCATCAGCGCCATATAGCCACCATAGCTGTGACCATAGATGGCAATTCTGTCACCGGCCACAAAAAGCAGGGTACGCAGAAAGTCCACCCCGGCCTTTTGATCTTCAACCTCGGCATCCCCCATATTGAGATAGATCGCCTGCTCAAAACGGGTTCCCCGATTGCCACTGCCCCGATTATCCAGTTGGAACACCAGATAGCCGCGCTGCAACAAATGCTGGGTAAAGTAATCGTGTTCGCTCCAGCTGTTGGTCACCAGCTGAGCATGGGGACCGCCGTAAACCCGGACCACCACAGGATACTTGCGGGATGCATCAAAATCCGTCGGTTTGTGTAAGCGATAGTAGAGAGTCTGCCCATCTTCAGCCTTAAGGGTGCCAAATTCAGGCACCTGCCACAGGCCAAAATAGGGCTCAAGTGGATGCCCTTTCAGGGGGATATTTTGCTCAATCCACTGGGTCAGCGCACCATGTTGATCATGCAGGCTCACCTGGGGAGGCTGCACCAGAGAGCTAAAATAATCCAGATACACAGGGCTTGACTTGGCAAACTCGGGGTTGTGCATGCCGACGCGGCGACTGAGGCGGATTATCCCCTGTTCGGGCTGTGTCAACGACACCCGATAGATATGCCGCTCCAGCGGTGTATCCCTGCGTCCGGAGAAGTACACCAGGCCCTGAGCCTCATCCACATACTCCACATCATCCACACTCCACTGACCATCGGTCAGCTGGCTTATCAGCTTGCCCTTGAGATCATACAGATACAGATGCTTATAGCCACTGCGCTCAGAGGCCCAGATAAAGGCATCCTGCTGTTTCAGAAAAATGAGATCGTTATTCAGGTTCAGCCAGGCATCACTGTGCTCGGCGAGCACAGTCACAGCTTGGTCGCTGCTTTGGGTATCGACAATGCGTAAATCCAGCTGCTGCTGTTGCCGGCTTTGCCATTGAAAACTCAGGTGGCGGCTGTCATTGAGCCACTTGACCCGGGGCAGATAAATATCCTTCTCCTCTCCCAAATCAATCCAGTTAATTTTGCCATCGGCAAGCTGCACTGTGCCGAGGTCAATCAACACATTCGGCTTACCCGCGTAAGGATAACGCTGCTCGGTGAGCTTGATCCCATCGGCATAGATTTCATTGCGCACCACCAGCTCGACCGGCGATTCATCAATGCGGGTAAAGGCAATGGCAGACTCATCCGGCGCCCACCAGTAGCCGGTCATCCTGTCCATCTCTTCCTGAGCGACAAACTCGGCCATGGCATTTTTAATGGCGCCGCCACCATCTTTGGTTAACTGAATGACATTGCCGCTAACCAGCGCCATCACATACAGGTTCTGATCCGCTACCCAGGATACATAATTGCCCTTGGGCGACAGTCTGGCATCGGTAGCAAAGCCCTCGCCTGTCTTGAGTAAGCGGGTGTGACCCGAGATTATATCATGGTGATACAGCTTGCCGGATGCGGGGATCAGCAGTGCCTTACTATCCGCCGACCAGAAGTATTCCATAATCCCCTGGCCGTAAATGCGCTGCCGTTCGCGACGCGCCTTTTCCTCATTAGAAAGTTCGCCGACGGCAAGCTTATCGGCATTCAGCAGCTTACTGCGCTTGCCTGTGCTGACTTCAATTTGCCAGAGATCGTAAAAATGCTGATCATTTTCCCTGGCCGCCAGAAAAGTAACCAGCCGTCCATCAGGGGACAGTTTCAGCCCTCTTGGAGTGCTGCCCGCTAGCGCAGGCGAGGCGTACATACGCTCTATAGTCAGGGGGGAGCTCCCACCGGCAGGTGGTGTGAGGGTTTCAGTTAACAAGGGCGCCGCCTTAATCTGACCGGCCACCACCATCATCAGCAGCGCCGGAGTTATCCATTTCTGTTTCATTATTATTCCCTATACAACAGCGTCCCATTGTGCATAAATTTCCGTCAGCGTCCAGTCGGTGGCAGTTTGGGCAAACTGCCAAAATCCGCTACCTGCACTGTTATTTTCAGGCTGCTGAGGTATGATCGGCGCCAGAAAAATACAGCCAAAAGCTTTAAGGACTAACCATGCAGACTCTGGCCAAACACCTTCAACAACAAGCCATTCCCGAGTCACTGACCCAGCTGCTGCTGACGTTGGCTGACACCTCCAAATCCATCAGCCAGGCGGTACGCCACGGTGCACTGGCCGGCGTGCTGGGCGCGACTGAGCAGGAAAATGTTCAGGGGGAAACCCAGAAGAAGCTGGATGTGATCACCAATGACATGCTCAAAGATGCCCTCAAGGCATCCGGTCAGGTACGGGGACTGGCATCCGAAGAGGAAGACTATGTGGTGCCGGTAAGTGCTGCCGGTGAATATCTGGTATGTTTCGATCCGCTCGATGGCTCTTCCAACATCGACATCAACTCGCTGGTTGGTACCATCTTCTCGGTACTGCCGGCACAAGAGGGGGAGCTGACTGAGCAGAGCTTCCTGCAATCCGGCCGCAGCCAACTGGCCGCAGGCTATGTGCTGTACGGTCCATCCACCATTCTGGCGCTGACCACAGGCAGTGGTGTGAACTTCTTTACCCTGGATCCCCAAACTGGTGAGTTTTTGCTGACCCAGGAAAATGTGCAGATCACCAAAAACACTGCCGAGTTTGCCATCAATATGTCCAACCAGAGATTCTGGGAAGCGCCGATGCAGACCTACATTGCTGATCTGCTGCTGGGCAAAATTGGACCCCGCGAGAAGACCTTCAACATGCGCTGGATTGCAGCCATGGTGGGAGATGTTCACCGGGTACTGTGCCGCGGCGGCCTGTTTACCTACCCAACCGACAACAAGAACCCTCAAAAACCTTACAAGCTGCGCCTGATGTATGAAGCCAACCCAATGGCATTCCTGGTTGAGCAGGCCGGCGGCAAGGCGATCACCGGCTATGACACCATTCTGGATATCCAACCTCAGACAATTCACCAGCGGGTGGCGGTGATCCTGGGCAGTGCCAATGAAGTGGATATGTGCCTTGAATATCACAGTGAAGATTACACCGGTGAAGAGCCTATCTTGTAAGGGAAATGCCCTGAAACAATCAGCCCCGATTGTGCGGGGCTGATTTTAATACGGGCTGGGGTTCCGGTTAATGTCTATTACTCAAGCCCCGCTACTCAAGCCTGAGCCAATCCGGATATTAGGGTCTGTTGACCTTTGAAGATGGTTTTTGCAGCACTTTGTCGTTGTTTTATACAAAGCAACGCGATTGTGCTGTAGTTGTTCTAC
>JAJNAU010000088.1 GCA_021462625.1 Shewanella sp. | reverse complement strand
GTATTTTTTTACTCTGCCGGAGAACTTTTGCCCTTCATCACTGTCATAATGTATGAACTGAGCATTTAGCTTAGTGTTTTATCGTTCATCATCCTCCCTAATATTAAGATGGCTAATCCCATCTTTTGACTTCGATTTGAAGTATGGCGACCCAGATGGGTCGCTTTTTTTATTGGTTTAAAACTCATCCCAGTTGCCTTGGGGGATTAAGGCAAAGGTGAATGATTTATTTCTGCTGCACACAGGCAGGAACAAATGATGGTGTGTTAGGGGCTGTTGACCTTTTGTGGTCAAATTTCTGGAAAAACTCCGGGAAGGTTTGGCGCATAGTATAGTTATGCTAAGGAAGGTGCGAACAGGTCCCGTGCGTGCTCTGCAAGTGCTGACAGCCTCTAGATGCGCGGCGCAGTTTGAAGTTATACCAATCCGCATAGGAGGTTAGTCACTCAGCGAGAATTTAAAGGTGTGAAGACAATCAGAGCAATCGAAGGTCTATCGGGATAAATCAAGAGGGCTCTGGGCAGTATGCACGCCTTTAAAAGTCGCCCTACGGGAGCCTGTCAGCCACACGATTACGGCACCAAATTGTTTAGCCAGAGAACCACTATACCGTCACCAATTTCGCTTGTACTCGAATGGCTGACATGGCTCTGATGAGATCAATCTTCTATGTGGATTGGTATTAATGGCCCTAGTCCTTAGCGAGAACTGCAACAAAGCAGATAGAGCTGTCAGCCTCGCCCTACGGGGCTTTCGAGCAATCACGATTTCTTTGGTAGTCAGCTTTGAAAGGCAACCAGCCTTCCTTTATCTGAATACCTCGAACTCGCTTCTGCTCATAAGCCAGAGCGGTGCGAGGACTTGTTCGCACCTTCCCTAAGCAACTACACCTCAACAAAGCATAAAACGCTTTTAGCCCAACCCCATGGCAGCGTTTGTGGCCCCTTTCTTCAGTGTTATCGTTTCTCATGTAAGCTGGCTACAGATCGAAGCCTCTGCCTTGGATAAAGAGCCTACAATCTGCTGCAAAAAACAATCACCAAAGGTCAGCAGAGCCTAGCAAGCCTCGATCTGCTCAACCAGCAGCTGCAATGATTGATTGCCACGAAACTCATTAACATCCAGCCGGTAAGCCAGACGCACATGGCTGATGGTCGCATCCGGCCAAATCCTCAAGTCCACATTGAAGGCAATGGCATCCAACATCAGGCTGCCGCATTCGGTTTCCACTATCATTTTCAGGTGTTTTTCACCGACAATCCGCTGCTGCAACAGGCGGAAATAACCATCAAACAACGGCTCTTCAAAAGCCTGCCCCCAGGGACCGGCATTGCGCAACATCAGCGCAGTCTCCAGAGTCAGCATATCCGCGCCAAGTTCACCGTCACTGAGTAACTCACCGGTCAGCTGCTCGGGTTGCAATGACTCATGGACCGCCTTATCGAATGCCTCGGCGAATGCATCATAGGCCGAGAGGGGAATACTCAGCCCAGCCGCCATGGCATGCCCGCCGAATTTGATGATCATCCCCGGATGACGACTGTTGATAAGCTCCAGAGTATCGCGCATATGCAGCCCTTTAATGGAGCGGGCCGAGCCTTTTATCACACCATCGCCGGCATCGGCAAAGGCGATCACCGGTCGGTGATATCTTTCCTTGATGCGCGAGGCCAGAATACCTATCACCCCTTGGTGCCAGTCTTCCTGAAACAGTGCTATGCCCCAGGGCAACTCACTGTCGTTAAGTTGCACGGTGCTGAGGCGTTGCAATGCTTCCTGCTGCATTTCATGTTCAAGCTCCCGCCGCTCGGCATTAAGCGCATCGAGCTGCGCCGCCATGCGTCTTGCCAGATGAATATCCTCACACAACAGAGTTTCCACCCCCAGCGCCATCTCATCCAAGCGACCGGCGGCATTCAGCCTTGGTCCCACCGCAAAGCCGAAATCGGCCGCCAAAACGCGTTGGGGATTGCGTTTGGCGACATCAAGCAGCGCGGTAATACCGGGGCGACTGCGTCCGGCCCGCACTCGTTTCAGTCCGGCATCGACCAGAATACGATTATTGACATCCAGCGCCACCACGTCGGCCACCGTACCAAGGGCAACAATATCCAAAAGCTCGGCCAGATTGGGTTCAGCCAGATCTCTGGCAGCAAACCAGTTGCGGCTGCGCAATGTCTGGCGCACCGCGCTCATCAGATAGAAGGCCACGCCGACCCCGGCAATGGATTTACTGGCAAACTGGCAGCCGAGCTGATTGGGATTAACAATGGCATCGGCATCCGGTACTGTCTGCCCGGGCAGGTGATGGTCTGTGATTACCACTTGCATTGCCAGTGCCTTAGCGGCGGCAACCCCCTCAATGGAAGATATCCCGTTGTCGACAGTGATAAGCAACTGTGCCCCCTGCTGATGGGCAACGGCAACAATCTCCGGGCTCAGACCATAGCCGTAATCAAACCGATTGGGGATCAGGTAATTGACCTGAGTGGCACCCATCATGCGCAGTGCCAGCATACATACACTGGTACTGGTAGCGCCGTCAGCATCAAAATCACCGACAATCAATATCGCCAGTTGCTGCTCCATAGCGTCTGCCACTATCGCTGCAGCTTTATCCAGATTTTTCATATTATCGGGCCGCAGCAACGCCGACAGGGTCAATTCACATTCCCGGGAACTGACACCACGTCTGGCGTACAACTGACGAAGCAGAGGCGGTAACTTGGCAGGCAGATAAGAGTCATCCACCTGTGGGCGGCGAAGGATATTATGGATCACGAAAAAGCATTTCCTGCAGGGCTGACAAAACCGACAAGATAGCAAAAAGGTGAGCCACTGGCTCACCTTTTTTCATTTGCACTAAAGCCGGAACTATTTGGCTTCCAGCATATTCAGCAAGGACTTGACAGGTTGGTAACCCGGGATAAGTGTGCCATCTTCCAGCACTATGGCAGGCGTGCCATTGACGCCAAGCGTACTACCCAAATGGTACTGACCGGCAATGTCTGCATCACACTTGGCCACGGGAACACTCTTGCCATTTTGCGCATCGGTCATGGCCTTGAGCGGATCAGCAGCACACCAGACGGAGCGCATGTTATCGGCATTGGCCGATGGCACCCCCTGACGCGGGAATGCCAGATAACGAACGGTAATACCGGCATCGTTTAACTCTTTCATTTCGCTGTGCAGCTTACGGCAGTAGCCACAGGTAATGTCCGTAAATACCGTGATAACATGCTTCTGGTTTTTAGCCTTGTAGACCAGCATCTTATCTTCAAATTGCTTGATCATCTCTTTGCGCGGACCGGCCAATGCTGCATCTGTCAGGTTCTTCATGCCGCTATCCATGTCATAGATATTGCCATGGATGAGCTTACTGCCATCATCGGAAATGTAAAACACCCCCCTAGCAGTAATGGCCTGTTGCATGCCGGCGATAGGGGAAGGTTGCAACTCAACAACTTCCAAGCCTAAGGTATTGCTGAGCTTCTTCTTCAACGCAGCGGCAGAAGGAGCGTTGGCAGCAAATGCTGAAGTCATGGATGAAACCAGCAATACGGCACTGACAGAAAGGGCTAGAGTAAACTTCATTATAAATCCTTTGACTGAATCGGGGTCGGGCTGCTACAGGTCAACAGACCCCTTTTTTCCTAAAAATTACAGACACATTTCATTAAAAGCAACTGCCTACCGGCAATAAACTGTATCCAAATTTGACTGCCCCGGCAGAAACGGCAGAAATTGTGGTCGCCATCATGTGGTCGCCATCATCCCCTAGGATGATGTTCACTGTGCAACTGCGCCAGCCTCAGCTTGGCGACATGAGTATAAATCTGGGTTGTAGACAGTGAACTGTGTCCAAGCAACAGCTGTACCACCCGCAGATCGGCGCCATGGTTGAGCAGATGAGTCGCAAATGCGTGCCGCAGGGTGTGAGGAGAAATATCCCCCTGAATATTGGCGCGCAGGGCATAACACTTGATCCTGTGCCAGAAGGTCTGCCGGGTCATCACTCGCCCCTGACTAGAAGGAAACACCGCATCAGAGCTTTGTCCCCCCAGCAGTAATCCCCGGGCACTGCTAAGGTATCGCTCCAGTGATGCACAGGCCATTTCTCCCATGGGCACCAGTCGCTCTTTGCCGCCTTTCCCCACAACCCTTACCACCCCCTGACGCAAGCTGATTTGATCCAGCCTCAAGCCGACCAGCTCAGTCACCCGCAATCCGGTGGCGTACAGCAGCTCAAGCATAGCCTGATCCCGGCACTCGAGCGTATCCTGCGAGTCCGGCTCAGCCAGCAGCCGCTCGACATCCTGCTCTGACAAGGTTCCCGGCAGTTTGCGATCCAGCTTGGGCGCGCTGAGCTCAACGCAGGGGTCGACCTGAATCATTGTCTTTTCAAGCAGATAACCATAAAAACGACGCATGGCGCTGAGCACTCTGGCACTGGAGGACTTGGCAAAGCCTTTATCTTTACGCCAACTCAGATACCGCCGCAAATCGTGCTTGTCCGCCAGCTTCAGCTCAATCCGTTCACGGGACAAAAAGCAGGCCAGCAGACTGAGGTCCGTGCGATAGGCATTCAGCGTGTTGTCGCTCAGACCATTAATAGACCACAATTCATCCAAAAAAGTTTCTATCGCCGCCTGACTGAGACTCAAAATAGCCGGGTCAGCCTGTGATCTAAGAGCGAGCGTTATTGCCTTCCACTCTGTTTCGTTCGCCAAAACAATTCCTTCCCTAATTAAAAACGGCGCCCTAGGACGCCGTTTTATTATGTTGTCTAGCAAATGATTATGCCACTTCGCCGGTACTGCCCTGGCCTTTAATAAACAGGCAGGCCACTATGGCAATTAGGGTCGGCAGCGACCAGGCCATGCCTTCCTGATACAACGGCATGAAGTCCAGCACACTGGTATCCACACCGACGATTTTCAGGCCGTCGAAGATACCGAAAATCAACGCAACAAACAGTACAAGACGGTGCGAAAACGCCGGACGGGCAAATCTGTTGGTCAGGAAGGTCACCAGCACCAACGCAATAGCCACTGGATACACAGTAACCAGCACTGGGATACTAATGGCGATCAGCTGAGTCAGACCTACGTTGGCAACCACGGCGCAAATGATGCTCAACAGCAGCACCCATGTACGGTAACTGATTTTGGGCAGCAGTTCATTGAAGTATTCAGAGCAGGCGCTGACCAGACCCACAGCAGTCGTCAAACAGGCCAGCGTTACAACACTTGCCAGCAAGACCACCCCAGTGGCACCGAAGTGATGGGTCACATACTGGGTAAGCAACTGACCGCCGTTTTCTACGCCATTGGCCAGCTCACCGGCTGTGGTGCCCAGATAAAACAATGACACATAAACAAAGGCCAGTCCGCCGGCAGCAATAAGGGCAGCTTGCACCAGATATTTGGTCTGGCTAACCGCGTCAGTCACCCCTTTTTTGCGCAGAATATCGATGATCAGCATACCAAAAATTAGCGATGCCAAGGTGTCCATAGTGTTGTATCCTTCAAGGATACCTTTGGTCAGCGGAAATTCTGCGTATTCCCTCTGGGGCAGTCCAGGCTCAGCTCCCTCCAGAACAAATACCGATACGGCCAGCCCCACCAGCAAAAACAGCAGCACAGGCGTCAGCACTTTACCCACATTATCCAACAACTTGCCCGGGAACATGGAAAGCAGCATGGTGATCAGGAAAAAAACCAGGGTATACAGCAGTTGCGTCTTGTTGAGAGTCAGGCCAGCCAACTCAATCACCGCAGAGGTATTCTCAATAAAAGGACGGGCACCAATCTCATAGGCAACAAGCCCAGCACGGGGCGTAGCAAAGGCAGGCCCAATAATCACATAAATCACCACCGCCAGCGCAGTAGCCGCTGCAGCAGGCAGCAAACCCATCACCTTACCATTGGCCTTGGCAACTGCGATAAGACCAATCAAGGGCATCCCAACCGCCGTCAACAAAAAGCCTATCATCGCAGGCAAGCTATTCTCAGCGGCCAGATAACCCGCAAACGGCGGAAAAATCAGGTTTCCGGCGCCCAGAAAAAAGGCAAAGGTCATAAAGCCCAAGCCTACTGTATCCCCAACTGTCATTTGCTTGTTCTGCACCAAATCCACCCTCTTTGTAAATATGTTTTTCATCAACTTGAGTTATCACGCGCTGGGATGCCCATGGTTACCCACGAGTGTAACCCAATGATTACAGTTGGTATTGACGTTATTCAGACCACCCCCGGCGAGTTTTTGTGCAACTTTGTCGTTTCGATTAGCGCACGCCGGTTTTTATTCTTTTCTTCTGTCTTTTTCCAGCTGGCAACCCCAAGATATTGGAGCCAACCGGGGCGCCACATTTATCAAAGTTAAGTTAACTGCACAAGACCTTGATGCACTAACAGGTCACACTTCAATCAACGCAACACGTTGCCACAACAAGTCTTGAAAGCTGCTAACGTTTGCCAACAAAATTAACCGGTTATACAGGAGTTTAAGCCGCTGCTGTTGCACCTATGCCGGGTTGAAATCCGTACTACACCAAAAACCCACCAGATAGGACTGGAGATAACCGCCAACACTGGCTACAATCCGCCCTCATTTCTCGACTGGATACTCCCGTGCCTTTTAGCTTTAAACAGTTTCACATCGATGATCAGGATTGCGGCATGCCTGTGAGTACCGATGCTGTGGTACTGGGAGCATGGGCACCGCTTGAACACGCACGTCAGATCCTAGATATCGGAGCGGGGAGCGGCGTACTTAGTCTGATGGCAGCCCAGCGCAGCCATGCGCAGATCACCGCCGTGGAAATTGATATCCCAGCCGCCAGAGCCTGCGCGGCTAATATTAGCGCCTCACCCTGGGCTGACCGCATTACGCTGTATCAGGGCGATATTGCCAGCTTTGCGGCACCGCAGACTGCCGATGGTTTTACTGGTTTTGATCATATCATCTGTAACCCGCCCTTCTTTTACACTGGCCAGAAGTCAACTAAAGCAGGCCGGGCAACCGCCCGCCATACAGAGTACCTGCCCTTTAATTTACTAGCCCAACAACTTGAGCGTTTGCTGGCCCCCAAAGGAAAAATCAGTCTTATTTTGCCCCTTGAGTCACTGCCCGACTGGCGCAAGGCTTTGGCACAGCACAGTCACCTCAGCCTGACACACCAGTGTGAGGTCATCAGTGTGCGGGGCAAAGCCCCAAAACGGGTAATGCAGCTGGTGCAACATCCGAAGGACACTGCCGGGCCATCACAATCAAGCCAACTGGTGATCCGCGAACCAGACAACAATTACAGCGAGCAGATGCAGGCGCTGACCCGGAATTTTTATCTGTTTATGACATGAGAACCGCCATCAAAGGCGGTTTCCACCCGGCCCGGCTATTGAGGTCATTGGTATTCCAATACCCGCAGCATATAATATCGGCCACTTAGTTAAGAGATGCAGCCAATGCAATTTGAAGATTTTGACCTGGACCATAGCCTGCTGGAGTCACTAAAGGCTATGGGGCATAAAAGTCCGACCACCATTCAATCCAAAACTCTGCCATTGGCGCTGGAGCAGCGCGACATTATGGCAAGCGCGCCAACGGGAACCGGCAAAACCGCCAGCTTTCTGTTGCCTGCCCTGCAGCATCTGATCGACTTCCCCCGTCGTCATCCTGGTCCAGCGCGGGTACTGATCCTCACGCCAACCCGTGAGCTTGCCAGTCAGATCCATCGCTATGCCTGCCATCTGGCCACAGGCCTGGGACTGGATATTGGTATTATCACTGGCGGCGTACCCTATGCCCCACAGGAAGAAGCTCTGGCGGGCAACCTGGATATGCTGGTGGCAACACCAGGACGTCTGATGGAGTATCTGGACAAGCAGAAGTTTGACGCCCAGTCAGTAGAAATACTGATCATTGATGAAGCCGACCGCATGCTGGACATGGGCTTTAATCAGGTCGTTCAGACGCTGGCTATCGAGGCTCAGGGCCGTAAGCAGACCATGCTGTTCTCTGCGACGCTGGAAGGCTATGGCGTGCAAAAGTTTGCCACCGAGCTGCTGACCGACCCCGAGCGCATTGATGCCGACGACCTGCCACGCAGCGAGAAAGCCAAGATCCATCAGTGGATACACCTGGCCGACAGCCGCGAACACAAGTTTGCCCTGCTGTGTGCCCTGCTGGCCAAGGAAGAAGTGCAGCGCACTGTCGTCTTCTGTAAGACCCGTGAAGTGGTGGCCTCTCTGGAAGGCTTGCTGCAGCAGGCCGGCATTCAGGCCGCGTTCCTGCGTGGCGACATGGATCAAAAGCGTCGCTTCCAGGCGCTGGGACGCTTTATCAAAGGCGAAGTCAATGTCCTGCTGGCGACCGATGTGGCTGCCCGGGGTATCGATATCGATGATATCAGCCATGTGATCAACTACGACATGCCACGCTCTGCCGACGTATATATACACCGTATCGGTCGTACCGGCCGCGCCGGTAACAAAGGCACCGCTATCTCACTGGTGGAAGCCCATGACATGCGAATACTGGGCAAGATTGAACGCTATATCGAACAGCCGCTCAAGCGGCGGATTGTTGAAGGCCTGAGACCTAAGCATAAAGAAGCCAAGGTTCCGGCCAAGAAAAAGCCCAAAGATAAGGCCAAAGCCGCTGCCAAGCGTGGGAAAAAGCCCAAAAAGAAATGATACGGTTAGGAGCTGCTGATGCAGCTCTTTTTTTAGCCAGCGTACTAACAAAGGCGATACGCTTATGCTGATACCTGCAGCGCTTTTGAAATCAGCAGCTGGCTCATGGCTGCTGAATTTACTTTAGGTCTGTTGACCTTTAATCAAAATATATTCTTATCATCTTCAACCGAGTCATCGATAACTCAGGTAAAATACCTCAGTAATCAACTAGCTGCCAGCCAGCCCATCTGAGTGCACAACCACCACCAGTGGAAACAATTTTTTTACATTTTTTATTTTGAAGCAGAGTGGCGGTTTGGTAGTTTAAGCATCAATTCAGTTTTCGGCATGGAGCCAAGTCACAGCATGTTAATGACATTTCTCAGGCGAAGTCTGCCTCCCCTCCTGATCCTTATGGTTTTTATTGCACTGGCAGCACTGCTGATGGCGACCAAAGAGGAGCCGGAAAAGAAAGAAGAAAAAATCCAACTGCCCTTGGTGGATGCCCGCTATGTTCAACAACAACAGGTCTCATTGAACCTGCCCTCCTACGGTGTGGTCAAACCCAAACATAAAACTCAGCTGGTAGGGGAAGTTGCCGGTCGAGTGCTGACGATCGCCCCTGAATTTGTCGCCGGCGGCATAGTCAAAAAAGGTCAGCAACTAGCGGTGATAGAGCCATCGGATTATGAAGCCGAACTAGCACAGGCTCAGGCATCACTGGCGCAGGCACAAGCCGCTCTGAATGAAGAGCAGGCCCGGGGCGAAGTGGCCAAGATTGAGTTTCAGGGCTTTGACAAAGGCGTGCCTCCCGAGCTTGGGCTGCGCAAACCTCAGCTGAAAAAAGAGCAGGCCAATGTTAAGTTTGCTCAGGCTGCTGTGGACAGAGCCCTGCGCAATCTGGAGCGCACCGTCATCCGCGCACCATTCGATGGTATTGTGAAAAGCCGCAACGTCGATCTGGGTCAGTATGTCACCCTGGGCACCAATCTGGGAGAACTTTACAACACGGATATCGCCGAGATCCGCCTGCCGCTGACCAATTCCAATCTGGCCTATCTGGAGTCAGTCGATAACCCGGATACTCAGGTCATACTGACAGCCAAGCTGGCCGGCAGAGATATCACCTGGGAAGGCCATATCGTGCGCAGTGAAGGCGTAATCGATGCCAGTAACCGTATGGTTTATCTGGTTGCCGAAGTGAAGGATCCCTATTTGCACCAGAACCGTACTGCCAGAGAATTACCGCTGAAATTCGGCACTTTCGTGAACGCGGTTATCCGCGGGCGCACCGTTGATGGCATAGTCAAACTGCCACGCCACCTGGTTCGCGACGGCGAGGTTGCGCTGGTGACCCCTGACAACACCATCGACATGCGTAAGGTGAATGTGGTGCGCTCAGACATTGAGCATGTCTATATCAAAGACAGCATCCTCGATGGCGAGAAGGTCTCCTACACCCCTATCAATACCCTGAGCCCCGGTCAAACCGTCAGACTGCTGGGCGAGCTGGCGGCCGCTGAGGCACAGGAGTAACTATGCAGTTAGATACCTCAAAAGGCATCATCGCCTGGTTTGCCCGCAACAGTGTAGCTGCCAACCTGCTGATGTTTATTCTGCTGCTGGGCGGATTGGTCAGTGCCTTTACCATCAACAAGGAAGTATTTCCCAGTATTGAGCTGAATTACCTGAGGATCTCCGTTGCCTACCCGGGCGCAGCCCCGCAGGAGATTGAAGAAGGTATCAACATCAAGATTGAAGAGGCGGTGGAGGACATCGCCGGCATCAAACGCATCACCTCGGTCGCCTCGGATGGCTTTGGCAACGTCACCCTGGAAGTGGACGACAACTATGATGTGCTGGATGTGCTGGATGAAGTCAAGTTGCGC
The DNA here is from genome assembly GCA_021462625.1 of Shewanella sp. Classification (GTDB taxonomy): domain Bacteria; phylum Pseudomonadota; class Gammaproteobacteria; order Enterobacterales; family Shewanellaceae; genus Shewanella. The sequence continues at coordinate 3,040 of JAJNAU010000088.1, read as the reverse complement.
ATCGATGCCATTTCCACCTTTCCCGCCAATATTGAGAAGCCGGATATTTTTCAGATTAAGCCGCAAAACCGCGTCATGTGGGTGTCGGTTTACGGTGACATGAGCCTGGCGGAAATGAAGGAGTTTGCTAAGACGATTCGGGATGAGATCACCTCGCTGCCCGAGGTCACCCGCGCCAACGTCGTTGGGGTGCGCGACTATGAAATCGGCATTGAATTGTCGGAAGACAAACTGCGGGAATACGAGCTGACCTTCGCTCAGGTCGCACAGGCGGTGCAGGCTTCCTCCATCGACCTGCCCGGTGGTGCTATTCGTGCCGAGGATGGCGATATTCTGCTGCGCACTAAGGGACAAGCTTATACCGGGGAAGACTTTGCCAATATTGTGATCAGCTCCCGCCCGGATGGCAGCCGTATCATGCTGCCTCAGGTTGCCAACATTAAAGATGGCTTCGAGGAGCGGTTGGAATACACCCGCTTCAATAAGAAGCCTGCCGCTGTTATCGAAATCAAGAGCATCGATGATCAGGACGCGCTGGCGATCTCCAAACAAGTGAATGAGTACATTGAGCAACGGCGCGCCAACCTGCCTTCAGGAGTAAAACTGGACAGTTGGGGCGATAGCACCCATTACCTGAAAGGGCGACTGCAGATGATGCTGTCCAATATGGTGACAGGTGCGCTGCTGGTGTTCATCATTCTGGCGCTGTTTCTGGATCTGAAGCTGGCATTCTGGGTAATGATGGGACTTCCGGTGTGTTTCCTCGGCGCCTTGCTGGTGATGCCGCTGGAGCCAGTAGGACTGACCATCAACCTGCTTACCCTGTTTGCCTTTATTCTGGTACTCGGGATAGTGGTGGATGATGCCATTATCATTGGCGAAAGTGCCTTTACTGAAGTCGAGCACAAAGGCCACTCCATTGACAATATCATCCGTGGTGCCAAACGGGTCGCCATGCCAGCGACCTTCGGCGTGCTGACTACCATCGTCGCCTTTGTTCCCATGTTGATGGTATCAGGTCCTATGGGCATTATCTGGCAATCTATCGGCGCTGTGGTGATCCTGTGTCTGATCTTCTCACTGATTGAGTCCAAGCTGATTTTGCCAGCTCACCTGGCAAATATGAAGGTTCGCAACAAACAGGCAAAACGGGGCTGGCTTGGCCGTCGAAAGGATGCCTTCAACGCCCGTATTCACCACTTTATCCATCACAGTTACCGGCATTTTCTGCAGCGGGCAATCAAGCACAGATACAATGTACTGGCGACCTTTACCGGAGTGCTGATTTTGTCTGTGGCGCTGGTTGCCAGCGGTAAAGTTCGCTGGATTTTCTTCCCCGATATTCCCTCCGACTTTATTCAGGTCAATCTTGAAATGGAGGAAGGCAGCTCAGAGCTCAACACCCTCAACACAGTCGTCGCCCTGGAAGATGCCCTGTACCGCATGAACCATCAAATGTTGAATGAAACCGGTCAGGATGTAGTGAAACACAGCTTTATTTATATGGGCTCGCGTACTTCAGCCTTCGTGCTGGCCGAACTGACCAAGGGTGAAGACAGGGAAATCGACGGCGTGGCTATTGCCGAAGCCTGGCGCCAGGCACTGCCGGAACTGCTGTCAGTCAAGTCACTGGATATGAATGCCAGTACCAATAGTGGCGGCGGCGATATTTCTTTCCTGCTGGAGTCCTCGGATCTACAGCAACTGCAACAGGCAGCTGACGACCTCAAAGTCAAGCTGGCCGACTATGAAGGTGTGTATGACATTGCCGACAACTTCTCTTCCGGCAGCCAGGAAATCCGCCTGCAAATTCTGCCTGAAGCTGAAGCACTGGGACTGACACTGTCAGATCTTGCCCGCCAGGTCAGATACGGTTTCTACGGCTATGAAGCCCAGCGTATTTTGCGCAACAAGGAAGAGATCAAAGTCATGGTGCGTTACCCGCTGGAGCAAAGGCGCACCATAGGCCATCTGGAAAACATGATGATCCGCACTCCTTCGGGTATCGCTGTGCCTTTCCAGTCAGTTGCCAGTGTTGAACTGGGGGAATCATTTTCAGCCATCACCCGGGTCAATGGCCGACGGGCCATCACCGTCAGTGCTGACGTCAACAAAGACAGGGTAGAGCCTTCCAAGGTAGTGCGCGAAATTCAGCAGGACTTCCTGCCCAAACTGCAGGCCAAGTATCCCCATATCCGCACTGAGCTGGATGGCGCCAGTCAGGATGAAGCCAATGCCATGATGGGGCTGGCACAGGGATTCCTGTTCACTATATTTGCGATTTTCGCGCTGATGGCGATTCCCCTGAAGTCCTACAGCCAGCCGCTGATTATTATGTCGGTGATCCCCTTTGGTATGATTGGCGCGCTGTTTGGCCACTTCATTCTGGGACTGTCGCTCAACATCCTCAGTCTGTGTGGCATAGTGGCGCTGGCGGGGGTGGTGGTTAACGACTCACTTATCCTGGTGGACTTCGTCAACCGGGCCAGGCAACAAGGATACTCGATTGCAGATTCAGCTATTGAAGCTGGCTGCCGGCGGTTCAGAGCGATTATCCTGACTTCACTGACCACCTTTTTCGGGCTGGTTCCCATCATTCTGGAGAAGAGTCTGCAGGCGCAGATTGTTATCCCGATGGCAACATCGCTGGCCTTCGGGATTTTGTTCTCCACAGTGGTGACACTGATCTTGGTGCCGTCGCTGTATCTGATCCTCGATGATATTAGACGTACCAGCCGCAAACTGTTCAACCTTTACTGGCATGGCACAACAGCCGGTAACAGTGAGCCCCCCCCGTCACGCTGAGCAACAACGCCCATATACTCAGCAACTAAGGGCCGCAATCGCAGCCCTTAGGGAAGGTGCGAACAAGTCCTCGCACCTTCCTTAGTTGTTAGTTGTCCAACGACACTTGATCGAGCCATACATGGCCAGGTAGGATATCCCCAAAACTCCCTTCAAGAGTACTATATACCCATTTCCCGCGAATTGGCTCTACTGTTATATTCCCGGCCTCCCAAAAACAAAGATTTTGTTGCAC
>JAJNAU010000087.1 GCA_021462625.1 Shewanella sp. | reverse complement strand
GTAGAACAACTACAGCACAATCGCGTTGCTTTGTATAAAACAACGACAAAGTGCTGCAAAAACCATCTTCAAAGGTCAACAGACCCTAATAGATTTAAGACGCCCAAAAAATCATTTATCATGCCTCAATACAAGCAAATTATCCTCATGGAACGCCAGTGTTTTTTCTTCGTGGCCTAAAAAAGTCATAAGTTTTTCAGCCTGTTGCAGTTCACCACAGCGGTGACATTAATTATTGCGCTGGTACAACTGTGGCAAACATCTTTAGTTCAGGGGCAACAATTACTGAAGTCCCAGACTGAAAAAATGGCCCGCCTGATGGTACAACAAACAGCCTACAGCGCTGCGCCGGCATTACAATTGCGAAACGACGAGCAAATACAATGGCTGACAGAGGCTCTGGTGGAAGATCCCAAGGTACTGTCGGCAGCCATCTTCAGTGCTGAAGGCCAACGCCTGTCGTTTGCTCAAAGTCTGACTGAAGAGGGGTTGGAAGCTGGCTCAGAAGAGATTACCGAACTGCTAAAACCCTACCCACCTTTCGTCGAAGCCGTTTATCAGGATGATACCAATCTGGGCTATGTTGAGGTGTATCTGGCACCACAACTCTTTTTCAATGAAATCAAAACCGCTCATCAGATGAACATGGAGCAACAGCAGGTCATGTTGGTGATTGCCGGCCTGATAGGTTTTTTACTGTGCCGAACCTTCTCTTTTAAACGCGCCGAATTGGACAGACGAAAAGCCACAGCCCGGCGAATTAAAAATGCTGTCGGCAATAGTGAAGATGATGCCGAATACTCCAAAGCGCCAGACCAGCATAGATCCCCTTCTGAAGAAGGTGGCTAAGAAAGGTGAGAACAAGTCCTCGGAGCACTCTGGCTTACGGGAAAATTCGAGTTCAAGGTATTCAGGTGCAGCAAGGTTGGTTGCCTTTCAAAGCGGCATACCACAGCAATCGTGTTTGCCCGAAATCCCCGAAGGGCGGGGCTGGCAGCCCTATCTGCTTGGTTGCCGCTCTCGCTAAGGACTCAGGTTATTAACGTCGAGCTGCGTCGCGCATCTCGGAGCTGTCATCACTCGCAGAGCACCCACGGGACTTATTCGCACCTTCCCTAAAGGAATTCCACCTCCAATCTCGAGTCGTCGCAGTTTCAACAATGTTTCCGGCAGTGGATGCAGGCGGTTGACGCCAGTTCTTGATGTACTGGCTCAACCCTGTGATGCCACTATAGTTGTGTTTACCAAGTTAGCATTTTCTTCAATGAAATCGCCAACTCGGTCAAAAATCACGTTTAATCCAGATATTCACCCAGAAACAAGAGCATTTCTTGGAAGAGTTCTTGGCGATTACCTTCATCATAAAATCCATGGCCTTCAGTATTCTTCCATAGCCACTTTGGCGGTTTTCCGACTTTGGTTAATGCTTCTCTCATGACATAGGCGTTTTCATAATGAGCCTGCTCATCCCGGCCCCCGTGAACAATAAATACGCCCGCTTTAATCTTCTCTGCATTGTGGGCTGGGGAGTGTTGTTTCATCTTCTCCTCTGTCCCCCCAAATGCCTGAGTCATATATTTTGTTCCCCAACCAAGCCGCTCAGCTACATTGCCTTTTTTAAACATTAGGAGCAAGTCATACACCCCGACATATCCAATGGCGCATTGGTATAAATCAGGCTCTTTAACAACCCCCATTAAAGCCGCATATCCACCATAACTCGCGCCAGAGATGCATATCTTGTCTTTGTTAGCGATACCCTGACTGATGGCCCACAATGTGCCGTCAGTCAAGTCGTCCTGCATTTCGCCGCCCCACTGACCATAGCCACTGTCTTCAAACTCACGGCCGTAGCCACCCGAGCCTCTGAAATTAATTTGCAGAACTGCGTATCCGGCACTCGCATATACCTGTACCTCATCGGAGTAAAACCAGTAATCACGGGGGCCATGCGGGCCTCCATGAGGGTGAACTATTAACGGTAGATCTCTTGCTTCTTTGCCGTATGGAATGGTGAGATAGCCATACAGTACAGTTCCATCTCTGGCCTCAAATTGGATAGGTGTTTTATGGGACATCTTTTGTGAGTCAATCCAGGGCTTCGATGCTGCCATAAAGGTGACTTTGTTTTTGTGCGAGTCGAACAAGTAGAATTTACCTGGATTTACATCCGAATTGGTCTTAATGACCCAATACCGATCATCACGGGTTCGAGAAGTCACACTTAGCCATTCTTCAGGAAATGCAGTTTCAAGCGCACGGATCTGCTGAGCGAAATTAGACTCTTCGTCAAAGAAAACAGCCTTCGGTTTTCCATCATGAACAATTGCACCTACAGGCTCTCTGACACGCTTTCCTAGTTCGTTGATGTAGATATTCATATAAGGAGTCACATCAACGATGTCGCTGCGATACATTAGCTGTTTATGACCAGTTGATAGCTCTGTTTTGTATATTCCTGTTGTTGACGCTTCAACATTATCCAGAGTGAATAAATAGTTATTGTCAGCGCTGAAGCCAATTGTTCTGCTACTTCCCTGTGCGCTTGATCTTATTAAGCTAGTTGCAGAAAATTCTTTCCAGTCATCTTCTGGGCTATCTCGAAAATATGTAATTTGCCTTCCCGTAGCTTCAGCTTTTGCTAATCCTTCACGAGCAAATTCATAAGAACTAGAAACACGCCAAACATCGCTATTATCTAATACAATTTCAGCATTTTCATGCTCCGCCTTTTCAACTATGTATTTTTTTCCGTTATATATGTTGAGCTTGTATAGATTATTATACTGCCGCTTTTCTGGATTGGACGATATTAAAATGTGTTTCGGGTCATCCACGAGCAAACTTTCTATGTTAGCTCCAGCCATATCGTTTGCACGAGCCCCAAATAATTGTGTTTTCCCAGAGCAATCCGCGTTCCCTGCAAACAACTCACCAGTCCAGAATGGCTTGGCATATTGCCCGTTCTGCTTGGATATTGTCATCAATACCCTGTTTTCATTGCCCCACCAGAATCCCATGACTGACTCATCACTTCTGAAGAAGTAATTGCAGACTATATTTTGAGATTTCCTTTCAATTATTGCCAGACGCTTATGCCCTTCAAAAGGGTATGTTGCAGCTAAAAATTCTCCCGCTGGTGAAATTTTTACTTGTGTAAAAACACTGTGTTTGGCAAAGCCTTCGACATGACTAATTTTACCTGTGCTTGATTGCACTATATCTGCAGAAGACATCCCTATAGCAACTGCTAATAATCCTGAAAACATCCCAAAAGCCTCTTTTGTTACATCCAACCAACCAAATGTAAAACTAATGTTTACATAAATTTAAATCAATAGTAAATTCAAACACCGTACCACCCAACGACAATGGCGTCACATACATAAAAATTAAAAAAGTCAATGGAGGACGTATGATAAAAGCGTCAAAAATAAGTAAAGCGGTGAACTTTGCATTACTATCTTCCAGTCTTGCTTTTAGCGGAACCGTAATCGCCGCGAATGAAAACCAAGAAGAAGATAAAATTGAACGAATTGAAGTTACCGGTTCACGCATCAGTCGGACAGATCTGGAAACTGCTCAGCCAATCGTAGTGATCTCAGCAGAAGAGATGAAAGAGGAAGGTTTCAGTACTGCCTTTGATGCACTGCAGGGCCTGTCACAAAACACGGGGACAGTTCAGGGTAATGAATTTGGCTCCCAAGGTGGCTTCACGCCCAATGCTGACGTAATTGATCTGCGTGGTTTCGGCCCGGGTTATACTCTGGTTCTGCTTAACGGTCGTCGTATTGCAGAAAACCCAACTCCATACAATGGTCAAAGTAACTTTGTTAACCTCAGCAGCATTCCATTTGCCGCAATTGACCGCATTGAAGTAGTTACAGCGGGTGCATCAGCCATTTACGGCTCTGACGCGGTAGCTGGTGTGGTTAACATTATTCTGAAAAAAGATATAGACGAAACCACAGTTACAGCCATGTACGGTACCACTAAGGATGGTGGCGGCGATGAAAAGCGCTTTACCATTACATCCGGTACGACAGGCTCCAACTACTCTGTTGGTGGCTCGCTGGAATACTACAAGGCAGATCCCATCTACTCCAGAGACCGTGACTTTATGGATTCGGTCGATGATAACCCTGCCGGCCCAGAAGCTCTGTCACGTGGTATCTTGATCTTAGACCCATTTTCCGGCCAGTATCGTGACCCAGGCGAACAGGCCTGTATCGACTCAGGCTCAGGCTATGAATATGCCTCTCGTGAAGGCTTTGGTAACTACTGCGGTATAGATACCACAGGTGACCGAACCATACGTAACGAACGTGAAAACATAACCGGATATGTATTTGGTACTTACGACATCAACGACAATCTGCAACTGTTTGCCGACGGCATGTATACCAATCTGGAGTCCGCTGTGTATGGCTCCCGCCACTTCTACAGCGAATACCTGTTGATGAACACCCCTGATGGCTCAGGTAACTACGGTGGTACCAAAGACTATGTGTTGCATCAGAGAGTCTTTAACTTCGATGAAATGGGTCAGCGCAACACCAAGTTTGAAGAGGATGTCTACAACTTCACCGTGGGTTTGAAAGGTGACATCAACTCTGACTATAACTGGCAGGTGTACTATTCAGAAAGCCGTTACGATTACCAAAGTAAGCGTGATTGGATGAAGGAAGAAAAAGTCACCGAGATGTTCCTGGGTGAAATTGACAACTCATTTGGTCTATACAACGGTCAGGGCAAAGTTGGTTTGTTCGATGTGATCACACCAGAAATTCGTGATGAGCTTATCGGCACTCAGGTTATTAATGCTGATTCTTACTCAAGAACCTTCTCTGCCGATATCAACGGTGACCTGTTTGAACTGCCTGCAGGGATGGTGGGCTTCGCAGCCATTGCCGAGTACAACAGACAAGGTTATGACCTGAACCAAGATGACCGCACTCTGAATCAAGACGGCATGGGCTGGCAAGGTCTGACAGGCACAGAAGGTGGTGGTGACCGTAGCCGTTACGCAGTAGGCGTAGAATTCCTGGTACCTGTTATTGAAGGCATGGATCTGGGCCTAGCCGCTCGGTATGACAAGTACGATGACGATACTACTGATGTTGGTGGTCGCGTGTCGCCATCAGTAAGCCTGACCTATCAACCAGTCGATATGGTGAAGCTGCGTGCCAACTGGGGTGAAAGCTTCCGTGCACCAGATATGCACTATGTTTTTGCGGGTAACTCAGGGTTCTACTCCAGTGCCTATGACTGGACCAGCTGCCGAGCCGACAGTGACGACCCTAATTTTGTGCCCAGCGCAGCAAACTGTGATCCTACCAACTACCAGGGTACCCGCTCAGGCAGTAAGACACTGAAAGAAGAGAAAGGTACCAACTGGGGTGCAGGTGTTATTGTTGAGCCGATTGAAAATCTGAGTATCACCCTCGATTACTATGATATCAAACTGAAAGACCTGATCTCGGATGAAAGCGCCCAAACTCTGCTGGATCTCGAGTATGACTGTACCTACAGCCTCAATGGTAAAGATCCCAATAGCGCAGAGTGTCTGGCCAATTCGGCCAAGATTGTCCGTGTTGGCGCTGGTCAGCCCGGTGAGGGCGAACTGGAAACCATTAACGTAACCCCTGAAAACAAGGCGCTGTATCAGCAGCAAGGTCTGGATGCCGCTATCAACTACTCTTTGGATACTGAGTTTGGTGACTGGGCCTTCCAGCTGGGATGGACCCATATCCTGCATACCAAGTACCAGGCAAATGCAGAATCTGAAGTGCAAGAACTCAGAGATGATAAGGACAACTCTGAGCCCCGTTCCAAGACCAACTTTGTTACCACTTGGAACTATCAGGACTGGTCTGCAGCCGTTCGAGTTGATCGCATCGGCAGTGTACCAATTTGGGAGCAGCCTAAAGAAAACTATGACCCGGAAACAGGTGATGTAATCAAAGTTCAGCGGCTGAAGCAGTACGTCACTGTAAACCTGAGTGTTGGCTATCAGTTCAACGACGACCTGTCACTGTTAGTGACTGGCGCAAATATCTTTAATGAACGTCCAGAGACTGACTTGACTCATGACAGCTGGCCATACTACAACAGCTTTGCCTACCCTGGCGCTGCAATTGGTGCAACCTACAGAGCTGAGATTACCTACAAGTTCTAAGGAATTACTGAGCCGTTAAGCAAAAATGCCGTTCACCCCAGGTGAGCGGCATTTTTTATCACATAGCACGAACAACTCGTACCTTGGTGCGGAAATGTCGGTGAGCCGGATCATCTAATTAAGCCCGCAAAAGCACAATACCGTTCAGTTAAGGCGAATATAAAAAGAGCTCTGCTAAAGCAGGGCTCTTTTTGTTTTTGAAAAGCAGTTCACCACGAAGCGCTCACTTCGCTCGCTACACAGAGGACACGAAGGGATAACAAAGAAAAGCTTTTCTTCGTGGTTCAATCTTTCTCTTTCAAACGTAACGGAAACATACTAAGTGAACAGCATTGCCGCACAAGCAGGGCTTTTTACAAATGCTTTAACAATTACAGCGTTATTGCCGCATCCAAGGTCATTTCAATCATCTCGTTGAAGGTGCTCTGACGCTCGTCTGAAGTGGTCGCTTCGCCGGTGCGGATGTGGTCAGATACAGTTACCACACACAGTGCGCGGGCGCCATATTCGTGAGCCACACCGTACAGACCGGCCGCTTCCATTTCCACACCCAGAACCCCCATCTTCTCCATAGTGTCGAACATGCTTGGGTTTGGCGTGTAGAACAGATCTGCGGAGAATACATTACCTACGCGTACCTGAGTGCCACGGGCTTTGGCAGCATCAGCCACCGCAGACAACAGCTCATAGCTGGCGATAGCCGCGAAATCCTGGTTCTGGAAGCGAATACGGTTAACCTGGGAATCAGTACAGGCGCCCATACCGATAATCACGTCACGGACTTTAACATCAGTGCTGATAGCTCCGCAGGTGCCCACGCGGATCAGGTTCTTTACGCCGTAGTCTTTGATAAGCTCAGTGGCATAAATAGAACAGGAAGGGATACCCATGCCAGAGCCCATAACAGAGATACGCTTACCCTTGTAGGTGCCGGTGAAGCCCAGCATATTACGTACGTCAGTCACCTGTTCAACATTTTCCAGGAAAGTTTCGGCGATATATTTGGCACGCAGTGGATCGCCCGGGAACAGCACGGTTTCTGCAAATGCGCCCTCTTGGGCGTTGATATGTGGTGTAGCCATCTAAATAACCTCTGTATTGATTGTCATTGTCGCCGGCGCCTTAACGCCGGCGTTTTATATTCAGTTAATAAAAGATTCACCGTATGCCATTGGCTCCAGCTTAAAGTAGCTGGCAATGGACTGGCCGATATCGGCAAAACTGTTACGCTGACCGAGTGAACCGGCACTCAGACCTGCCCCCAGTGCCAACACCGGCACATGTTCACGGGTATGGTCACTGCCAGGCCAGGTTGGGTCACAACCATGATCAGCCGTCAGGATCAGCAGATCGTCATCATCCAGCAGCGCTAGCAGTTCAGGCAGGCGGGCATCGAAATACTCCAGTGCACGGGCATAACCGGCTACATCACGGCGATGACCGTAATGGGAGTCGAAGTCCACAAAATTGGTAAACACGATAGTATTATCACCGGCTTGCTTGAACTGCTCTAACGTCGCATCGAACAGATCTTTCAGGCCAGATGCCTTGACCTTTTTGGTGATACCGCAGTGAGCATAAATATCAGAGATCTTGCCAACAGACACCACCTCACCACCGGCGGCTTTAAGCTTGTCCAGCACAGTTTTGGATGGTGGCTCAACCGCATAGTCACGACGGTTACCGGTACGGGCGAAATCACTGGCATTAGTGCCCACAAATGGACGAGCAATCACCCGACCGATATTGTAGGGCTCAAGCTCCTCACGGGCGATTTCGCACAGGCGGTACAGATTCTCCAGGCCAAAGCTCTCTTCGTGACAGGCAATCTGGAATACCGAGTCAGCGGAGGTGTAGAAAATCGGTTTACCTGAAGCCATATGTTCCTCGCCCAGTTTTTCCAGAATAGCCGTGCCAGAAGCGTGACAGTTACCCAGATAATCGTTTAGGCCGGCGCGCTCAAGAATTTTATCCGTCAACTCCTTGGGGAAAGAGTTCTGCTTGTCAGAGAAATAGCCCCAGTCAAACAGTACCGGCACGCCCGCCATTTCCCAGTGACCACTTGGGGTATCTTTACCTGAGCTCAGCTCAGCGGCGTAGCCATAAGCACCTATTACCTCTGTTTCTGCGAAGCCGGCAGGAAGTTCACCGGTGCTTGCTTTGGCAGCCATCGCCAAACCCAGCTTGCTCAGATTCGGCAGATTAAGCGGACCTTCACGACCGTCATTGGCTTTGCCTTCGGCGCACATGCGGGCGATAGCACCAAAGGTGTCAGCGCCAACATCACCGAATTGGGCAGCGTCTGCCGAAGCACCGATACCGAAAGAGTCCAGCATCAGAATAAGGGTACGTTTCATCTAACTTCCTCTTACAGATCCGAAGCGCGGATCTTGCGATAGACCTGTGGATACTGCTCAGGGGCAGCATCAGCCACAGTAATTGCTTGCTTAACTGCATTGGCCGCAGCGGCGAAGTCGTCTTCCGACTGGGCATGTATCACAGCCAAAGGTTTGTCTCTATCAATTCGGTTTCCCAGCGCACACACCTGGGACAGACCCACACTGTAGTCCAGTGCATCACCCGGCTTACGGCGACCGCCACCCAGAGTAACCACGGCCAGTCCCAGTCCTCGAGTGTCCATACTGTGGGCAAAGCCCATGGTATCAGCGTACACAGGACGGATAATCTGCGCCTGAGGCAGATACTTGTCAAACGCTTCAACAAAATCGGCAGGCCCACCCAGTCCGGAAACCATGCGGCCAAAACGCTCTGCAGCGGCACCATTGTCTAATACTGCGTTCAATTTCGCGGCAGCATCAGCCTCATTGGCAGCCAATCCCCCCAGCACCAGCATTTCAGTGCAAAGCGCCATAGTGACTTCATACAGTCGAGGGTTACGGTATGCACCTGTCAGGAAGTTAACGGCTTCGCGTACTTCCAGAGCGTTACCGGCACAGGATGCCAGTACCTGATTCATATCTGTCAGCAGTGCCGTGGTTTTGGTTCCGGCGCCGTTGGCAACTGCAGTAATACTGCGAGCCAGCTCCTCAGATGCCTCATAGGTTGGCATAAAGGCGCCGCTGCCGACTTTGACATCCATCGCCAGCGCATCCAGACCAGCAGCCAGCTTCTTGGACAGAATAGATGCGGTGATCAGGGAGATAGACTCGACAGTGGCAGTATTGTCGCGGATAGAGTAGAAACGCTTGTCAGCAGGGACCAGATCGCCGGTTTGGCCGATAATGGCAACACCAACGTCTTTGACCACTTTGCGGAAAGTTTCACTGTCGGGCTCAGTTTGATAGCCGGGAATGGCATCAAACTTATCCAGAGTACCACCGGTATGACCCAGGCCACGACCAGAGATCATCGGCACATAGCCGCCACAGGCCGCTACCATAGGGCCAAGCATCAGGCTGGTGACATCACCTACGCCGCCCGTGCTGTGTTTATCAACCACAGGACCATTCAGGCCCAGTGAGTCCCAGTTGAGCACAGTGCCTGAATCCCGCATGGCGATAGTCAGCGCAATTCGCTCATCCATATTCATGTCGTTGAAAAATACCGCCATACCTAGGGCAGCAATCTGGCCCTCGGATACACTGTGGTCGGTAATGCCTTTTACAAAAAACTCAATTTCCTGACGACTCAGCGCCTCACCATTGCGTTTTTTGCGAATAATTTCCTGTGCCAAAAACATCCATAGCCTCCGGAAAAATATACACCAATGGGTAAACTAACTGAGTTTCAGGAGCATAACATCAGGCTCCTGAAACACTGACAAAAGCTGCGGTTAGTAGCCTTGACTCTGGGCTGGTGTGTCACTCAGTTCCAGTGTGTGTAGCAGGCTAGCCAGCAAACTGGATGCACCAAAACGGTAAGTACGTGGAGAGATCCAGTCCGCGCCCAAAATACGTTCAGCAACGCCTAGGAACTGGGCCGCCGCCGCCGCATCACGCACGCCACCGGCAGGCTTAAAGCCAACCTGAGTGTTTTTCTCTTTGATCACGCTCAGCATGATCTCAGCCGCTTCCAAAGTCGCGTTCACCGGTACTTTGCCGGTAGAGGTCTTGATAAAGTCGGCACCGGCATCGATAGAGATTTCAGATGCACGACGGATAAGCGCAGGGTCTTTCAGCTCACCGGATTCGATAATGACCTTGAGCAGCACATCTTCACCACAGGCTTCTTTACAGGCCTTAACCAGCTCAAAGCCGACTGTCTCGTTGCCATTCATCAGTGCACGGTATGGGAACACCACGTCAACTTCGTCGGCGCCATAAGCAACCGCTGCGCGGGTTTCCAGTACAGCAATGGCGATATCATCGTTGCCGTGTGGGAAGTTGGTAACAGTGGCGATCTTGATATCTTCCGCACCCAGCTCCATCAGACTCTTACGGGCGATAGGGATGAAGCGTGGATAAATACAGATAGCGGCAGTGTGACCTGCTGGAGTCAATGCCTTATGGCACAATTCGATGACCTTCTGATCGGTATCATCATCATTCAGGGTGGTCAGATCCATCAGTGCAATAGCCTGCTTAGCCGCCTTTTTTAAATCGCTCATAGTTGCTCTCCAAAGCATTAAATCAAATGAGTAACAATCGGGATTGGCAACAGCTGAAAGTGGCTGGGATGGTGTTCTTGTTATGGCCGAGCCTTCAATCATTGCCAGATGTCTTTTACACCTAACTTAAGTATTCAAATTTGATAGCGAGTATCACGACTTGAATCCTTGAAGACCGGAAATGGAAACAGAAAGCTATTGCAAGCGTTCCTGCCATTCCGCGAAAAATCCATTTTAGCGCGAGGAAAAATTATAAACCTTAGCTAAACACGCTCAATCAAAATAAACCATGCTTAACTAAAGTTTAAGGCTTGCAGGTCACATTCCCATCCTGCAAAGAAGCCGCCAAAAGGCGGCTTCATCAGACTGCTGCTTAGAACTTGTAAGTAGCAGAGAAGTAGTGGCTAACGCCTGTTGATTTTAGACCAACGATACCAGCACCATCAGTGATGGTGTAGGTGTTTTTGTATGCTTTCAGGCCGTAACCCAAAGCGTAACGCTCAGAGTGCCAGTACAGACCTAAGAATGTTTGACCACCGGTTGCACCCTTTGGCACGAAGTCGTTACCACGAATTTGTGCACCGAACTGCCAATCTACATAACCTTGGAAAGATACGAAAGAACCATTGTCGAAGTTGTGCAGTGGCTTGAACCAGTTGGCAGAGAACTGATAACCGTTCCACTCCTTGGCGTTCAGATCGTACTGAGCGTACAGGTTCATACCTGTCTTGCCCAGCCAAGGTACTTCTACGTCAGCACCCACACCCCAGTTAGAGTTGTTTGTACCAGAACCACCTTCTGCATCATAACCACCATCCCAGTTGAACAGGGTAGAGAAGTACACCTCTTTCACCGGGCCGAAGGACAGATCTTTACCAGTCAGCGCGTCCAGAGAGATACGTGGCGCGAACTTCATAAACATTTTTGGCTTGCCAACTTTGTCGCTGGAATCACGCTCAGATGGGTTAAATACATCTACATAACCGTACAGATCGAAGATACCGCTACGACCACCGAACTCCATTTCCAGGTAGTCATGGCCACTAGCATCGCCAGAGGCACGAGGCAGTTCTTCTAAAGCGTACATGTAGTTGAACTGCATCCACTTGTAATCACCCGCGTGCAGGTCACTACGGTCAGCAGCGAAAGTAGGAGCAGACATAGCACCAGCAGTCAGCGCCGTTGCTAAGGCAAGAGTTTTAACGTTTTTCATCATCAACCCCATTGGTGTAGGTACTCTGCTTAGTTAGCAGCGTGTTATTTTGCGCCCGCATTTTACTCATTTAGAAGCAAATCGCAAACACTAAATTCGAATGTGTAAACAAAGGTTAATTATTGTAACCCCTTCGTTTCAACGGCATTTGCGCACACAAAAACTGCAGCAATCTTTGCTGCTTAGCTTTGCGTACGTTAGGAATTTCGACCCGATTAACGCCCGGTCGCCAGCTGCTTGTGCAGCTGAATGCAAGCCATCTCGACATTGGCCTAACCTATGTCAGCCATAACTGCATTCAGCTGATACAAAAAACCGGACAAATATGTCCGGTTTTTCAATGGTTACAACGCCAGGAACAGACCCGCAATGGTGGCACTCATCAGGTTTGCCAGGGAGCCGGCGATAACCGCGCGAATACCCAGCTTGGCCAAATCATGACGACGGTTTGGTGCCATTGCACCCAAACCACCTAGCAAAATAGCAATAGATGACAGGTTGGCGAAACCACACAACGCGAAGGAGATAATGGCCTGAGTACGAGCACTCATGGCAGCCCCGGTGCCTTCCACACACAAAGGCAATGAACCTTTGACCACATCAGCAGCCACTGAAGTACAGGCCTGAGCCGCATCGTTGATGTAGGGTGCAAAGTTCAGGTAAGCCACGAACTCGTTAACCACAATCTTCTGACCGATGAAAGAACCGGCGACCATCGCCTCGTTCCAGGGAACACCAATCAGGAAGGCTAGAGGCATAAACACATAACCCAGGATCATTTCCAGGCTCAGGGCTGGCATACCGAACCAACCACCAACGCCCCCCAGAATACCGTTGATCATGGCGATCAAACCGACGAACGCCAGCAACATAGCGCCCACGTTAAGCGCCAAGTGCATACCGGAAGAAGCACCCGCCGCAGCGGCATCCAGCACGTTGGCTGGCTTGTCAGTGTCTTCTGGCAGCTCTTTCATTTCATTGATAGTGTGCTCAGTTTGCGGATGCATCAGCTTGGCCATCAGCAGACCACCCGGCGCCGCCATAAAGGAAGCCGCTACCAGATATTCAATAGGTACCCCCATCTGGGCGTAACCGGCCAGTACCGAACCGGCAATAGACGCCAGACCGCCCACCATAATGGCGAACAGTTCAGATTGAGTCATGGTAGGAATAAACGGACGAACCACCAGCGGTGCTTCAGTTTGACCCACGAAGATATTGGCAGTGGCTGACATGGACTCAGTACGGGAAGTGCCCAAAGCCGCCTGCAGTGCACCACCGATAATACGGATAATCCACTGCATCACCCCCAGATAGTAGAGTACAGCGATCAGCGAGGAGAAAAATACGATGACCGGCAGCACATTAACGGCAAAAATAAAGCCCAATTTAAATTGAGCTAAGTCACCGAACAGGAAGTTAATGCCGCTCTGGGCATAACCGATTACTGACGACACCGCGTCGGAAACGGACTTCAGAATGTCCTTACCAACGGGAACATACAGCACAAATCCACCAAAGGCCGCCTGAATCGCGAGCGCACCACCAACGGTACGTACACTGATCGCCTTACGGTTGTTGGACAGCGCATAACCAATGGCGAGCAACACGGCAACGCCGACCAAGCTCATAAGAATATTCATTTACCATCACCCTTCTGTTAACATTCATTGTTTATGTTGTTGACCAACCTATTTCCGAGCTGGATTATATCCAATAAAGCAAGGAAAATCGCGCTTTAGAGGCTGATTCTGAAGTAAAATTTCAAAAGCTTACCTCAAAGCGCCC
>JAJNAU010000086.1 GCA_021462625.1 Shewanella sp. | reverse complement strand
GAAAAGCTTTTCTTCGTGGTCTTCGTGTCCTTCGTGGTTCAATCTTTCTCTTTCAAACGTAACGGAAACATACTAAGTGAACAGCATTGCGATTGATTCGGGGCTTTTACTGAGTGTCAGCTGAGACTCATCTACCAGCTCAGTTTATCTGTTCACTGCTCAGCCAGTGGCTGAGCAGGCGCACGCCGTGACCGGTGGCGCCGGCTGGCGATACACTGGTACCCTCAGAAGCCAGGGCATTGCCGGCAATATCCAGATGTGCCCAGCGGCTATCACCGACAAATTCCTTGAGGAACATGGCGGCCACAGACGCACCTGCGGTGTTGCCAGTATTTTTCAAATCAGCGATATCAGATTTCAGCTCATCACCATAGGCTTTGGCCAACGGCAGGCGCCACAGCTTTTCGCCCACTCGCTCACCGGCAAAGGTCAGCTCATTAACCATTTGAGTATCATCACTGAACAGGCCGGTGAACTCACGCCCCAGCGCCCGCACTTTGGAGCCAGTCAGGGTCGCAACATCAACGATCATTTGTGGCTGATAATACTCACGGGCATACCAGAGGCCATCGGCCAGGATCAGGCGACCTTCGGCGTCAGTGTTGGTCACTTCAACAGTTTTGCCCTGCGCGGTACGCACCACATCCCCGGGACGCTGAGCCTTGGAGGAGACCATGTTTTCCGCCAGTGGCATAACAGCAACCACATTCACCGGCGCTTTTTGCATCGCCATGGCTTTTACTGTACCCAGCACAGTAGCGGCACCGGCCATATCTGACTTCATATTCACGATAGAAGTACCTGTGGCCTTGATGTTATAGCCGCCGGAATCGAAGGTAATGCCTTTGCCGACCAATGCAATGGGAGCATCATCACTTCCCTGCCACTGGGCGACCACCAGCATAGGTTCGCATTCACTGCCTTTGCCAACGCCAACCAAAGCGCCCATGTTCAGATCTTCCAGATCATCCATATTCAGCACTTTGACTTTTACACCCACCTTTTTCAGCTTGTTGGCTTCATCGGCGAAACTGCCCGGGTAAAGATCTTCCGGAGTCATATTGGTCAGATCACGGGCCAGGAAAACACCGGCTTCAACGGCCTGTAACTGCTTATGCAGCGCTTCGGCGCTATCGGCATTATCAGCAACCAGATGGAAGTGCTTTGGCTCAGCATCAGACGCTTTGTAATGGGTGAAACGGTAGCTTTTAAGCTCGATACCATGGGCAAATTGAGCCGCAAACTCACGGCTGTCAGACATCCCCTGAGTCAACACACCAACCTGCTGCTTGGGCAAGCTATTCAATTTGGTCGCCAGCTTTCCACCCAGGGTGTTGATTTCACCCTCAGTCAGGGCATCGTCACCCAGACCTATGACCACCAATCGACCGGGCTCTATGCCATTGGGAGCCAGCAGCTCCAGCAACTGGCCCTGAGCACCTTTGAATTGGGCCGCTGCTGCAGCACGCTTGATCTGATTCAGGGTCTCTGCGGGCAATACATTGGCACTGTATAACTGACCATCCTGCTGCTGAAACAGCACCAGTGTTTTGGGATCCTGCTTCAGTTCAGAGCCAAAACTGAAGGTTTCGGCGATGGCAGGGGAAGCGGTCAAACAGGAGGCAGCCAACAGGCTCAGGGTAAAAGGTATCTTGTTCATAGCGGGCACTCGTTTGTTTTTTTAATTTGTGTTCTTATGCTTTTTGATGGCGCAGGATAACAAAAAGTGTGACATGCATTAAGAAGTTAATAGCGCAATTAACAATGAGTTACATTTCATCTCCAGATTTTCGCCTGTCTGAAATAAATCTTAAGCATGAAGGATTTTCATCATAGCGTTAGCGTTCAACTCTGCTCAAAAAGGATATTCCAGTCAGCTCATCCATCTGTAATCCTTCCGTGAAGACATAATAAAAACGCCCGGTCACTGCCGGGCGTTTTGTTATGCCAACTGCCGCAAGACTGCGTAGCAGTCCTCGACCTGCATATATCTTGGCACTGCATAGAGCATATGAGACTCAGCAAAAGCGCGCTGGGTGATCACCCCATAATCTCGCTGCGACAGTTGTTCACACTTACCGGGCAGTCCCAGTGATTCACGCAGTTGCTCCAGCTTGTCGATAAACTCCCGCGCCAACTCCAAATCACCTTGGCCCGGCTCGCCAATACCACAATGTCTTGCCAGCTCTTCCAGTCTGGATGCGCAATTGGGCAGGGAAAACCTGAGCACATGAGGCAACACCATGGCATTGGCGACACCATGGGGCACATGGTAAAAAGCCCCCAATTGATGGGCAATACCGTGGGTATAGCCCAATCCCGATTTGGTGAACGCGATTCCGGCATAACAGGAGGCCATCGCCATGGCTTCCCGGGCGCCTAAATCGCCGGGCGTGCTCATACATACAGGTAAATTTTGCCAAATCAGTCTGGCGGCACTCAGGGCATATCGGTCGGTTGAAGATGTGGCATTGGTTGAGATATAAGCCTCTACTGCGTGAGTCAGAGCATCATAGCCTGAAGCTGCGGTCACAGCAGGCGGCAACCCAGTCATCAACTCAGGGTCAAGTGCTGCCGCTTCCGGTAGCAGTACCGGATCGGCAACTGGCAACTTTTTCCCCGAGCCGGCCACAGTCACCACCGCCGCTATGGTGACCTCAGATCCAGTCCCTGCCGTAGTCGGCACCAGAAAAAGTGGCGCCCCCTTACGGCGAATCCTCAAAAGCCCTGAGCACTTGTTTACCGGCTTATTCAAAAAGGGCAGCACAGCTATCATCTTGGCCGCATCCATGGGAGAGCCGCCGCCAACGCCGATTACCGCATCACACCCCAGAGATTTAAAACGCTCTGCTCCCCGGGTTATCTGCTCGTCAGTAGGATCCGGTGTCACCTCATCAAATACAGAAACTCTGACGCCAGCCTGCTCCAACATCTGCACCATAGGCTGATACAGGCCAATTTCAGTCAATGCTTTGTCTGTCACCAGCAGTACATGGTTAAAACCGCCACGACCAACAAACGCCGTTAATTGACGGGAGGCGCCGGGGCCGGAATAGAGAGCGGGCATCTGCATGGGCAGAACGTAAGAAGCCAGCTTTATCGCCTTAACCACCAGCCACCAAAAACCTGTTTTCAGCCTGAACATATGTCCTCACTTATGCATTTATGGTATACCCAATGCACTGTCACAAAATTAACAAAAACATGACAACACTGATCCCGAAAACTCCTTCAACCATAGGAACCTGGGCGCTTTTAATGGCCAGGTCGATCGCGAGCTATGGAGTCGATGCAGCCGCTGTCTTCCGACAGGCTGGACTCAACCTTGAAGACGCTCAACGGGACAGTGAAACCCGATTCCCGGTTCGTCAAATGGCCGAGGTCTGGCAATTGGCGGTTGAGCAAACCGGTGATCCCTGCATCGCTCTGACCCTGACCCGCTATTTTCAGCCCTCCACATACAGCGCTCCCGGGATTGCCATGGTTTCCAGCCGCAATGTACTGGAGGGACTGCAGCGCTGTATTCGCTATTTCCGCCACACCACAGATGTGGCCGATATTGATATACGTGACAATGGAGACTTGCTGTCACTCGCCATCAGTATTCCGCCGGAAAACCAGCCCTGTGCCCCGGAGGCGATTGAGGCCTACAGCGCCACCGCCATCAAACTGTTCAGGCTGATGGTCGACGAGGAGTTCAGCCCTCAATCGGTCAGCTTCTCCCACCCTGCTCCGGCAGAGAAAATCACTGCATTCAGCGAGTTCTTCGGCTGCCCGGTCACCTTTGATGCTCAGGAGACACTATTGACCTTTGAGCGCAACGCTCTGCTGAAACCCCATATGTTTGCCAACCCTGCGCTGGCGGCCTCTCTGGATGAATGGATTACCGAGCGTCTGGCCAGTTTTACCGAAAGCCATTTCGCCACCCGGGTCCAGAAGTACCTGCTTGACCATATGCTGTTCGATCAACCCGATGCCGAGATGACCGCCGCTCATTTGAATATGAGCGTGCGAACCATGCAGCGACATTTGAAGAAAGAAGGGGTCAGCTTCAACCAGCTGCTCAACGACTGTCGTCACCATCTGGCGATTAAACTGGTGGCGGAAAAGAAGCTGCCCCTGACCGAAATCGCCCTGATGCTGGGCTTTGCCGATCAAAGCAGTTTCACCCGGGCTTTCCGTCAATGGACAGGTGTGTCCCCCAAGCAATACAGTGCCTGAGCCCCTTACCGGGGCTCGTCTGCAATTACTGTTTAACCGGTACTACGCCGGGCAGGAATTCCTCTACCGTATCCCAGCTGCGTACATCTTCTGTAGGCAGATACACACGCATATTAAGACGGAAAATCCCCTGCTCAGGAGTCGGTAGCCAGTTGGACTCGAGCCCTTCCGGCGCGGTGCTTTGCAGGTAGAGAGTCAGCGAGCCGTCCTCGTTATACTTAAGACCTTCAGTGCTCTTGCGAATGGCATATCTGTCGATAGGGTTGTCTACCAACTGATAGTCATCACCGTAGAGAGTGATAGACCAGAAGCCTCCGTCAAATGAGGTGGGTAACTGGCCTTTCTCAAAGTGCAGCACATACTTGTTATCAGCCCCCTGAAGCAGGTTATTGTTGATGTCTGAATAGGTATGGAAGTACACAGCTTCCTCGGGGGAGTGCACAAACAGTCCCTGCACAGCGCCTTCCGCTCTGGCCAGATAGTCAGTGCCGTAGTCGCCGCCCACAAAATCCACATTCCACTTGTTTTCCGACTGGGTACCGCGGAACTTCACCTTCCACTTAATAATGTCGATACCGGCTTTCATGGCGCGGGCAAGCCCCCGCCTGGTGGGTTCATCCAGTTTTGCCGGATCAAATGCCTGGGTGTCGCTCAGACCTATGAGTTTGAAGCTGTTGAGGATAGCGCGGTTTTCCCCTACCGGAGGGTTTTCCATCAACAATTGCGACAGATAGGAATAAAACGCGAGTTCACCCTTTTTCAGGCGGGTTTCAGGCAAATTCAGCACAGGCGCTGGTAGCTTCTCGCGCTCGGCCTTGCTCAAACCAAATTGAGATAATGGCATGGCGTCAAACTTCTGTTGCAGCTTGCGTACCTGAGCCACCTCATCCGGGTTGTTGGAGTAGGAGGCAATTCGTAGTGCGACAATGGCAGAGTCATTGGGCATGCGCATCTCTACCACCCCATCCGGCAATTCACCCTGCCAGTCAGGCCCAACCAAGGCAAAATAACCGCCCTTTCCTTCAGTAGCACGGGTGCCGATATAGTGCTGGTTCACCAGATAGGCGTCAGCCACCTGAACCGAGAAGTACCTTTCTTCAATATCCGGCACCTTCATAATGTAAGGTTCATCCGCGAGGTTGGCGTAAAGGCCTGAGTAAACTGTATCCGGGTTTGGGGTATAAGGCATTTTTGATTTGGCGGTAGCCAAACCTGAGTAATGTCCCCACTCACCGGGTGCGGCACAGGGACAGGTGTCTTTGATGCGCTGCAGAATCACAGGATTCATACGCAGATCCCGCTGCACATCCATCATCACCATGGGAATAGCAAACATAAATGCCTGAATACCTGTGGCGTAGGCCCACTCCTCTTTGGCTTTGGCATCGGCTTCTTTAATCAGTCCCTGAAACTCATGATTATTCACCTTGAACATATTAAGAATCGGATGCCCCTTGGCGGCCATCGCCTTTTGTTGAGGAGCCTTCTGTTCCGCCAGCGCCACAGGGGCTGAAAAGGCCAGTCCGGCGGCCACGGTAGTAGCAAGCAGAGATTTTGTTATTGTCATTGGATTAATCCTTTATCTTCTGTTCCGATCCCTCAGGGAGTGACCAGGTTGAATTTGCCATCCGGCTGTTCGAACAACAATAGAAAGTCAATTAATGTCAGAGGGTTACCTTGTACATCCAGGTTGTCAGAAAAGAGCGTCTGCTGAATGCCCAGCTGTCCGGTCAGCATATCCACCAGCAGGGGGCGGGTCAGCACCACGCCGACATCTGAGCTGGCATCTGCATCCACGGCCTTAAAGTGCATCACTGCGTTCTCAATCCACAGCAGGTAGTGCTGATCCAGATCGCTGAAAGAGATCCTGACTTTGGTGGTGACCTCATCGGCCTCTTCAGCCTTTAGCCTGACCGCCAGCGACTGAAAGAACTTATCTACCGATGTTTGGGCCAGTACATCACGCATAGTGTTAAGGTCGACCCCTTTATCCGGCATTCCTCCGGCCAGTTCCTGAGCCGCCACCAGATAAGAGTTACGCCAGGAGCCAGCCTCTGCCTGATAACCCAACTGGGTATAAGCCTTTGCCAGTAAAGCCTTGGCGTCTGTGTTATCGACATCGGCAAATACCAGATGATTCAGCAGCTCTGCCGCCCAACGATACTCGCCCTCATCAATAGCCGCCTTTGCTGCGGTTATTACTCCCTGAGCACCACCCATCAGACGCACATATTTGGATGCCGATTGCTCAGCAGGCAACGGATCAAGGTTGGCCGGGTTGCCGTCGTACCAGCCCAGATAGAACTGATACACAGCTTTGGCATTGTGTTTGAGAGAGCCGTGATAGCCCCGGGTTGACCAGTTCTGAGCCAGCGACGGAGGCAGCTCAATACGCTCAGCGATCTCCTCGGCATTGAGCCCCATATTGAACCAGCGCACCGTTTGATCATGCACAAACCGGTAGATATCCCGCTGCTTGGTCAGGAAGTCCTGGATTTCTCCCTGTCCCCACAAGGGCCAATGATGACTGGCAAAGTAAACGTCCGCACCGGCAAACAGCTGACGTGCCTCTTCGATATAGTGACTCCAGCGCACAGCATCCCGGGCCTTGGCTCCCCTCAGGGTGTAGATGTTATGCATATTGCGGGATACCAGCTCGGAACCGCAGAAAGCATTGAACTGGGGCAGATAGAAGGTGAACTCAGAGGGAGACTCGGTTTCCGGCGTCATCTGAAACTCTATCTCGATACCATCGACGGTCACTGTTTCACCGGTTTCAGTAATCACCCGGTTTGGCGGCAGAATACCAAAGCTACCCATTACTGGGCCCTTACCCAGACCACTGCCAATATACCCATCCGGCGCTACCGGCAGGTGGGAGCCATACATAAGTCCGGCTCTGCGTCCCATGGCAATACCGGCGATAATATTTTCACTGGTGGCCTCTTCCATAAACCCTTCAGGGGCTATGACGGCCACTTCACCGGTCAGCACCTGTTCGAGACTCGCCACCGCCAGTGCGCCACCAAAGTGGTCAATATGGGCATGGGTGAAGATGATCGCCTTGATCGGCTTGCGCTCCAGATGGGAGAAAGCGAACTCCAGCGCCTTTTGAGCAGACTCCTTTGATGTCAGAGGATCGACCACTATCCAACCCGACTCCCCTTCAATCAGAGTCATATTGGCCAGATCAAATCCACGCAGTTGATAGATACCCGGCACCACCTCAAACAGACCACGAATATTGTTCAGCTGTGCCTGACGCCAAAGACTTGGGTTGGCCGTTTGGGCAGATTCAGCACCGTTTAGAAAATCAAAAGACTCTGCCGACCAAATCTTCTGCCCATCCCGATAGATATCTATCTCTTTGGCCTCAGCTATCAGACCTTTTCTGGCCAGCTCAAAGTCCCGGGTGTCATCGAACGGCAGGCTTTCCCTGACCTTTTGATGTGCATCCAGAGTTGCCACAGAGGCCTGCAGTGAATCTGCATCCGGTTTATCCTGAGCCTGACCACACCCCACCAGCAGGGCGACAGCGCAACCCAAAGTCACAGCGCTGCGAAAGGAGTGAAAACTGCCGGCCCTAGGTGGCTTCTTACTGATGTTCAACGATTTATCCATGACTTACCTCTTTGGCTGCTTTCCCTGCAGCACTGCCATCCTGATGATTGAATCTCTGACTAGTAAAACTAATAAAAGTAGTAGCGGGCCTGCACACCTATGCTGCGTCCCGGATCAACCATCTGGCTGTACACTCCAGGGGTCAGCGGCGTGTCAAACGCGAAACTTGAGATGATTTCGTCGGTCAGGTTTTTCCCCACTAACGCCAGCTCCCAACCTGAGTCAGAGATAATGGCCGTGCGGGCATTGACCTTGGCAAAGGCATCCTGTTTGGTGAGAGGATTAAGATCTGTGGAAGTGTAAACTTCGGTTTGATAGTTCACATCCAGTGTTGTGCGCCACTCCCAGTCACCAAAGATATAGGTGACATAGTCCAGCCGCATACTGGTACTGAACTCAGGTACCAGGGCATTCGTCTCGCCAGTCAGGTCACAGGTTTTGCCATTGGCTTCTATATTGTCCGGCACCAAAGCGGTACTGGTAAAGCACTTGGCTCCCTTAAAAGAGTCCCAGTTGAAGTCTGTCCAACCCACACTTCCCGACAGGGTCAGCTCATCAGTCAGCAACCAACGACCGTCCAGCTCGATCCCCTGAGTGGTTGCCTCACCGGCATTCTCCACGACAAAGCCCAGGCTGCCGTCGAACACAGAGGTTTGCAGATCATCAAACTGCATCACAAATGCGGCGAGGTTAAGCTCAGCGGCGCCACCAGCCAGAGTCATTTTGCTGCCAATTTCGTAGGAGATAACCTCTTCGGCTTCAAACTCGAAGTTGCCTGCCAGATTGGAGCGGGCATCAAAACCCCCGGCTTTAACACCGGTCGCCACACTTGCGTACAGCATGCTGTCGCCCAGGTCATAGCTGACGGTGACAGAAGGGGTGACATGGCTGTCATCACGTTCGGCAGCGATATCATGTTGTTCTATGGTGCCCACCAGCGAGTTGGCAACATTCTGAGTCGGCGTGCCGAACAGTAAAGGGTCAAGATATGGCAGGTTGGGGCCCAACATGGCGACATAAGCAGGCCCCGGCAGACCCGGCAGTCCGAATGCATCCAGAGTTGATGCCAGCGCAGCAGGCTTCACCAGTGGCATTTGTGCAATGGGCGTACCTGTCACCGGATCAACCAGATCCATGCGCTTACGCCCCTCTTTATGTTCATCTGTATATCTGAGCCCAAGTGTGGCACTCAGCTTGTCTGTCAGTTGATAGTCCAGTTGGGCGAACACAGCCCAGAGATCTGAGTCGCTGGCATAGTCTCTGAGCCCTCTTACCGCCAGCGGATATACTGCAGAATTTTCGGTGTAGGTCAGTTCACTGGACTGATAATAAGCACCGACAATATATTCGAGATCTCCACCGAGATCTGAGGTCAGGCGGACTTCCTGACTGAACTGGTCATAGGCTTCTTCAAACTGTGGAGAGTACATCAATACCCTGGCGGTGGAGTCCTGATCTTTACTGCCATTCAGTTCATAACTTTGCCAGCCTGTCACCGCATCCAAACTGTGATTGCCCAGATCCCAGGACATATCCAGGGTAACGTAATCTATGCTGGCGTCTTCCCGCTCCTTTTCACCCAGCGCCGGGTTGGTTCTGGCGGTCTCATGGCCCAAAGTGTAGTAGCCAAGCTGGGCCAGCAATGGAGAGTTGGCCTCCACCAGTGCAGGTTCTGCGACCACCACCAGAGGACGCCCTTTAATCGTATCGCTGTCATGCTGGAGCTTCAGATTGGCATTGAAGGAGTCAGTGGGATTCCAGTCCAGCGTCAGGCGGGTTGCCAGGCTCTCTCTGGCAGGAATGGTGTCATCAGTGGCGGCATTGTAAATATAGCCCTGATCGTTTTCATAGCGGGTCACCAAGCGGGCGTTCAGGGTGTCAGTCAGCGGACCGGAAATAAAGCCCTCAAAATCGACCTTGTCCCCTTCGGTAAAATAGCTTGTAGCCAACCCGGCTTCGAAGATATCAGTGGGATTTTTGGTGGTAAGATTCAAGGCGCCTGCCGTGGTATTCATACCAAAGAGTATGCTTTGGGGACCACGCAGTACTTCTACCATTTCCAGGTCCAGAAACGCACTACGCATCAGCACGCCACGACCACGGTAGATACCGTCTACATAGGTTCCGACAGTCTGCTCAAAGCCCTGGTTGGCACCAGATCCCAGCCCGCGCATATAAATGTTATAACCCTGACCGGATTTGGTCACAGTAAAGTTGGGCACATAGGCGGCCATCTCTTCCATCTGGGCGATATTGTTTTCCACCAGCATGTCGCCATTTACCGCTGTGATGGAAACCGGCACATCCTGCAGGCTCTCCACCCGCTTTTGCGCCGTAACTTCGATAACTTCGAGGGTTTTCCCCTGCTGCTCTGCCTCTTCTGCCATGACCGTCAGTGGTGACAAGCTCAATGAAACCAGACAGGCCAACAAAGTTGGATTAGAGGGAAGTGATTTGAATGTCGACATGCTTATCAGCCTTTTCTTCTACGCGTTATCGCCCATAACTGCATACTGGACGAACAGCGTGTTGAAAAATTGTTATCAGCCGACAGGTTTTTGTCGATAAGCGACAGTTTGCGTCAACCTCAAAATGACAGTTGACGTAAATTAGGGTCTGTTGACCTTTCATGGTTGAATTTTGCTCGTTCTAGATGCGCTTTAATCGCGACGCAAGGTATGCCGCCTAGGGGCCTAAGCAAATACCTTGCAACAAAGAGTAAAGCGCGTATAGCCGAGCCCTTCGGGCAGCGTTTGTCGTCGCTTTCTACTGCATTAACGCTCATTTGTGTAGAACAACTACACCACAGTCGTGTTGCTTTGTATAAAACAACGACGAAGTGCTGCAAAAACCATCTTCAAAGGTCAACAGACCCTAATGAAAAGTAATACTAAAGCCATTTTACTCCCATGGGCCGAATCGGCTCATGCTGCGTGTGGCCTGATAATGCATGCGCGCTGACAGCTCTTCAATGGCGGTTTTGAGGCCTTCAGTTTTCAGGGTGCCGGGTTTACGGGCGGCAAAAATCACCCAGTTGCTGCCGCTGGTCAGGCAGGCATAAACCTCGGCAAAACTGGCCTGCAGGCGCGCAAGCAGTGCCATATCCCGGCTGTGTTCTTTCCAGCAGTTAAGTACCAGCATACCGTCGGCCTTAAGCAAGCGCAGCGCACCATCGATAAAGGCCTGGGACAGCTGATTTTCATCCACGCCCTCGTTGGTGTAGATATCAGCGAAGATAAGATCCACCCGCTTGTGATCGCTGCAGGTCAAAAAATTCAGCGCATCATCTTCAATCAACTGCAGTTTTTTACTGGCCTGTACCCGAAAGTACTTCTGTGCCGCTGCAATAACCACAGGGCGCAATTCCACTGCTGTGAGCTTGAGGCCAGCATCATAGTGGCGCAGTGCATGCACCATAGAACCGCCGCCCAACCCCAGTATGATGGCAGATCTGGGATTGGTGAACATCAGACTCAGTAGCATGGCCTGAATATAAGTGTGCTGCGGCACATGGGGTGCAGATTTGAGCTGCTTGCTTTGCTCATCGTTGTCACCGAAAGACAGCAACCGATACTGCTCATCTTCCAGCACCCGGATGTCGCCCAGTACATCCTTATCCTGCCACAGCAGGGTGTAATCAGACATCAAATAGCCTTAGGGTCTGTTGACCTTTGGTGATTATTTTTACAGCAGTTTATGGGTACTTCATCCAAGACAGAGGCTTCGATGTGTCGCTAGCCTACATGAGCAACCGATAACGCAGGAGAAAGGGACCACAAACGCTGCCCATAGGGCTGGCGAAAAGCCGAAATTATACGTTGGCGGCCCCACTTTGGCGATGACAACAAATGCATACAGGTGTAATTGAAATTGAGCCTGCACAGGGCATTAGCAACCAGGAACGAACCTATACAACGATAAGCAACTAATTCACACAAAAACACAACCAATTACCTTAAATTGCTAACCGCAACATGTGACATCAGGCACAGATGTAAACTCAGCCACGGATAAAATCTGCGCTCCAAAACTATGACACTATCAATTCAGGATATGAACGATGAAACTGAGCAAAGTAAGCGCCGGTGTTGCGCTGCTGATCTGCACTCAATTGGCTGGCTGTATGGGACAAATGGGCCTGAGCGGTTTGGTGACCAAAGGCAACCTCAGCGTGGTTGACAACCGGTACGGCCGTGCCGGTCTGTACATGCTGATGGCCCCGGTATATGGTATTGCTGCGGCTGCTGATCTGTTCATTTTCAACAGCATCGAGTTCTGGACCGGCAAGAACCCAATTACCGGTAAGTCTCCTGCTCTGGCGGATACCCCAATCAACTCCATCATCAAAGTCAACGACAAGCTGGACAAAGACTTGACCACAGCTCCTGTTAAGCTGACCCGGGCCAGCATGACTGCCGTTGACGTCGACACTCTGGCCATGACCATGACCTATGAAGATGGCAGTCAGCAGGTGATGACCGGTCGCAAGCAGGGCGACATGGTTGACTTCTATCTGGACGGTCAGTTTATCGCCAGCGTCAGCACTGCTGAACTGCAGGCTTATGTGGCTGAGCGCGCCTAATCCCACTGCAATTTTTCAGCACAAAAGGGCAGCTCAGGCTGCCCTTTTTCATTGTTCGCACTATCGAATACAAGTAGGTTAGGAGTGCCGCGAGGACTTGTTCGCACCTTCCTTAGCATCACACCTGTGACAGTCGTGGCATCATCAACTTTAAGGGGCACTTTCATAGCTCAGCACCTTGATCAAAAGGTGACATCACCCCAAAAAAAACCGTAGTCCGTCAGAACAGTTCATTACCACTACGATCACCGGCCAGCACAGCGCGGGCGTTGGAGAGCGTGGTATTGGCGATGGAGTCCAGTGCTTCATCGGTCAAAAATGCCTGGTGGCCGGTGAATACCACATTATGGCAAGCAGACAGCCGACGGAATACATCATCCTGAATGATTTCGTTGGACTTGTCCTCGAAGAAAAGATCCTGCTCATTCTCGTAAACATCCAGCCCCAGTGAGCCTATCTGACCTGTCTTCAAGGCCTCCATGGCATCGAAGGCATCCAGCAAACCGCCACGACTGGTGTTAATCACCATGACGCCCGACTTCATTTTGGCAAAACTCTCAGCGTTCAGCAGGTGGTGGTTGGCTTCGGTCAACGGGCAGTGCAGACTGATAATGTCACACTGGGGGAACATCTCATCCAGCGACACATAGGGTACACCCTGTGCTTCCACTTCAGGATTGGGATAGGGGTCGAAAGCCAGTACCTTGCAGCCAAAGCCGAGCAAAATACGTATGGTGGCCAGGCCGATTTTACCTGTACCAATCACCCCGACGGTTTTGCCATACATATTAAAGCCCACCAGGCCATCTAGGTTAAAGTTGGCGTCCCGGGTTCTTTGATAAGCTTTATGAATCTTGCGGTTCAAAGTCAGCATAATAGCAATGGTGTGCTCTGCCACTGACTCAGGCGAGTAAGCTGGCACATTAACCACCTGCATGCCCAGGCGTTTGGCAGTATCCAAATCCACATTGTTGAAACCGGCGCAGCGCATGGCGATAACTTTGGTGCCGTGAGCCGCAAGATCCTTCAGCACTGGAGCACTGAGGTCATCATTAACAAAGGCGCAGATCACCTCAAACCCCCTAGCCAACAGCACTGTCTTGGCACTCAACCTCAGGTCAAAGTACTCAATCTCGGCGCCATATTCCTGCTTAATGGCGTTGAAATGCTGCATGTCATAGTGCTTGGCACTGAAGAAACCGATTTTCATTACTGTCTCCTACCGCGGGACTCACTCAAGTGACATTGAGTGTATTGCATTAGATCTGGTTTGTCCCCCTGGGTCTGTTGACCTTTCATGGTTGAATTTCGCTCGTTCTAGATGCGCTTTAATCGCGACGCAAGGTGTGTAGCCTAGTGGGCCTAAGGAAGGTGCGAACAAGTCCTCGCACCACTCTGGCTTATGAGCAGAAGC
>JAJNAU010000085.1 GCA_021462625.1 Shewanella sp. | reverse complement strand
TTAGGCCCACTAGGCGGCATACCTTGCGTCGCGATTAAAGCGCGTCTAGAGCGAGCAAAATTCAACCATGAAAGGTCAACAGACCCTAGCACCAAAATAATCACCAAAGGTCGACAGCCCTTAGTTTTGCCAGATAAAAATGCTGGCAATTTGAGGTTTTTGTTCGGTAGACTCATTATTACGTGCCTATTTTCAGGAAATCATTATGGCGAACGCTGATACCCCGCTTCGTAGAGCCTACAAGAGCAGTAAAAACTGGGGATATATCACTATCTTACTGGGGGTTATAGCGATTGCTCTACCGTTTGCCATGGGGCTGGCCGTTGCCGTTTTGTTTGCCTTGACGCTGATTACCGTAGGTGTCGTGCAGTTGCTGGCAGTCTGGCCCGATGATGGCCGGGGGCTGAGCTTAAGGTTGGTATGGGCTATTCTGACTCTGGTGGCCGGTTTGTACATGCTGTTCGACCCTAAGGTCAGTCTGGATACCCTGACCCTGTTTCTGGGCAGCTATTTTCTGGTGGATGGCGTGGCCAATATTGCTACAGCCTTTCAGCTTAAGCCCCGCCACGGCTGGGGTCATATCGCCATGGGTGGCGTGTTTTCGCTGCTCTTGGCACTGATTATTCTGGCGCAGTGGCCCCTATCCTCTGAGTTTGTCATAGGTATTCTTATCGGCGTCAAGCTGTTAGTTCTGGGGATCACTATGGTGGCGCTGGCTAAGTCTGCTGAAAAGCAACTGGCTGCGGCACCTTCACAGTTTGCTGAGAAGGAGGTCAACCCAAAGGATTAATCCGGCAGGGCTGGAGCCTTACCGGGCAGCCTCACGCAGTACGGTGGCAGCATTGGTGGCCGGCTTCTAACATTAGTAGCGGCTGCAGCGCCTTCTTTTTTTACCGTACCGGACGGTATGGTTTAAGGCCCTCGGGGCTTTGGCTAATGGAAATACCATACTCATACTGATAGCTCGTGGCTATTGGTGTAGGTTGGTTGGGCGATGGGGGCCGTTTGCCCTGAATTACTCCCTTCAACCATTGGGGGGCGGACGACACGCAGGATTTTACTATCCGGAGATGGCCGGCTCGACAGACCATGACCAAACACACTTCCGACAACAAACTAGGATTGGGTGCCCTGTGCGCACTCGTCGTTGGCTCCATCATTGGTGCCGGTGTATTCAGCCTGCCGCAGAACATTGCAGCCGTCGCCAGTCCACTGGCGGTAATGATAGGCTGGACCATTACGGGCACAGGAATGATCTTCCTTGCCCTGACCTTTCAACGACTGTGTCTGGATAAACCAGAGATTAATACCGGGGTTTTTGGTTATGCCAAGGCCGGCTTCGGCGATCTGGTCGGCTTCTTTTCCTGTTGGGGATACTGGCTCAGTGCCGTGCTTGCCAACGTCTCTTATCTGGTGATTATCTTCAGTACCCTGGGGTTGTTTTTCGACACACCCCAACATGTGATATTCGGCCAGGGTAATACTTTGGTATCGGCATTGCTGGCATCGGTTTTTGTGTGGATGATCCACCTGCTGGTGCTACGCGGCGTGCAGACTGCAGCCATCATCAATGCGGTGACCACAGTGGCGAAGTTGATCCCCCTGTTTGTGTTCATCGTGGTGGTCTTCATGGCCTTCAAGATGAGCACATTCACCTGGGATTTTACCGGTCTTAAGACCCTGCCGGCCAGCAACTTGCTGTCACAGGTGAAGGAAACCATGCTGATCACCGTTTGGGTATTTATCGGCATTGAAGGGGCTGTGGTGGTGTCCAGTCGAGCCCGCAATCGCAGTGATGTTGGCAAGGCTACTATTCTGGGGTTGCTGATCACCCTGTTTATCTATGTGATGGTCAGCCTGATGTCCATGGGGGTGATCACCAATGCGCAGCTGGCGAAAATGCAGAATCCATCAGCCGCCCAGGTGCTTGAACATATTATCGGGCCTGTTGGGCTGTGGATTATCGGTCTGGGCCTGATTGTGTCAGTGTGCGGCGCCTATTTGAGCTGGACGCTGCTGGCCAATGAAACCCCTTATATTGGCGTCCGGGAGAAGATGTTCCCCAGCGTGTTTGGCAAGAGCAATGCCAAAGGCACGCCCAAGAATGTGCTGTTGATTTCTAACGCCGTGGTGCAGTTTGTGCTGATCTGGGTGACCATTGAAGGCGGAACCTATGATTTGCTGCTGAGTGTTGCCTCCGAGATGATTCTGGTGCCTTATCTGTTTGTGGCGCTTTACGCCTTAAAAGCCGGTCGGCAGGATGGCAACCGCCGTATGATGCTGTTTGGCGGTCTGGCCAGTGTCTATGGCTTTTGGCTGCTATATGCCGCCGGCTTACAGCATTTGTTGATGACCAGCCTGCTGTATTTGCCCGGTCTGGCGTTTTATATTATTGCCAAGCGGGAGAATGGCGAACGCTGGTTTATCGGTATTAACCGCTGGATTATTCTGGGGTTGGCGGCCTTATCGCTGGCCGCTGAATCGGTGATTTTGTGGTGAGTTTATTGGAGTCAGTCCGGTATAGTCATTCATCAATCCACAGTGAAGGGATACCATGGCGGTTATCAGACAATCCGATATAAATTTGGCGAGTGTGCAGGGCGTGGTGTTTGACCTCGATGGGACCCTCGCCAGTTCCAACCCTGACTTTGATGCTCTGTGCCACGAACTTGGCATTGCCAGGGGCACGGACATTCTGCAGTGGCACGGCGGACTCAGTTGCCTGAGGCAACAATCCAGGGCAAGCGAGATTATTTCCAGACACGAGCTGCAAAGCTCGGCAACGGCTGAGTGGATCCCGGGGGCCCGCGAGTTGCTGGTTTTTCTGCACCACCAAGGACTGCCAACCGCTATTCTGACCCGTACTACCCGCGCGGCCGCAACCCTTACCTTAAATCGTTTGCAATGTGATATCGAACTGGTGATGACCCGTGAGAATGCGCCTGCCAAACCATCGCCTGTGGGGCTGCAACAGATCTGCGCTCAGTGGGGGATAGTGCCTTGCCGCTGTCTGTATGTGGGAGATTATCTGTTTGATCTGCAAGCGGCCCGCAATGCCGGTGCCATGAGCCTGCTTTACTGCGATCTTACGTTCCTGCCAGAGTATGCCCGGCTTGCCGACTTGGTTACCGATGATTATTTGGATTTTGTCTCGCTGCTGCGGGCTGAATGGCCCAACAGCCGTTGACAGACAGGGAGCAAAAAGGCGCCCTTGGGTGCCTTTAGTGTTGCTGCTTAGTCAGAGAAATCAGTCGCGATCACGGTTGCCCTGGTAGCTACCTTTGCGGTGTGGCTTACGTTCACCGTCATGACTGCGACGTTCACGACGCTCGCCACCGTGACCACGGCGATCACCACCCTGTGGACGACGGTCACCACCTTGAGGACGACGACGGCGTGGAGCACCTGAACCTGAATCTTCAAAAGTCATGTTCTCGGTCACTTCACGGATGTTCAATGGACGACCGCATACGCGAACCTTCTTCAGGTGCTGCAGTACATCTTTTGGCATGCCGTCCGGCAGGTCAACGGTAGTCACGGAGTCGAACAGCTGGATCTGGCCGATGTAACGGCTGTCGATGTTGGCTTCGTTGGCGATAGCGCCCACGATGTTACCTACACCTACGCCATTCTCACGACCCACATCGATTACGTAGCGGCACATCTTCACCTCAGGGTTATCCTTCAGTGCTTCTGCGCTGCCCAGCATTTCTGTGGTTGGGCGTGGACGACGCTCACGAACCTCACGGCCACCGCGCTCGTCACGGTTGTCACGCTGACGCTCCTGCATTGGAGGCAGCTGCAGCGGACGCTCTTTTTGTACCATGTGCAGCAGAGCCGCAGCCAGTTTGTCGGTATCCACTTCCAGTTGCTGGCACAGCTGAGCGACAGCAGCTTCCATAAAGTCCAGTGACTCATTGGTAACCACTTCGGCAACCTGCTCACCCAGACGAGACAGACGACGCTCTGCTACAGTCTCAGGGCTTGGTACCTTCATTGGAGAGATACGGCTGTTGGTGGCACGCTCGATGGTGCGCAGCATGCGCATTTCACGATGAGTCACGAACAGGATTGCCATACCGGTACGGCCGGCACGACCGGTACGACCGATACGGTGTACGTAGGCTTCAGTGTCGTATGGGATATCGTAGTTCACGACGTGACCGATACGCTCAACGTCCAGACCACGGGCCGCTACGTCAGTGGCGATCAGGATGTCCAGCTTACCGCACTTCAGTTGGTCAACGGCGCGCTCTCGGGCCTGCTGGTTCATATCACCGTGCAGCGGAGATGCGGCGTAACCACGGGCTTCCAGCTTCTCAGCCAGTTCCACACAGGAGTTACGGGTACGAACGAAGATGATGATACCTTCGGTGTTTTCCACTTCCAGCACGCGTACCAGCGCTTCTAGCTTGTTGTGCTGAGAAACCTGGACGAAACGCTGTTCAATGGATTCTACAGTGGTGTGGCTGGCAGCAATGCTGATATGGGCAGGATCGCGCAGATGCTTATTGGCCACACGCTTGATCTGCTCAGGCATAGTGGCAGAGAACAGTGCCAGCTGACGCTCTTCAGGGGTGTGTTCCAGGATCCATTCGATATCATCGATGAAGCCCATCTTCAGCATTTCATCAGCTTCGTCCAGCACCAGGGCGCGCAGGGTATCCAGTTTCAGGGTGCCGCGACGCATATGGTCCATTACACGACCCGGGGTACCTACAACTACCTGAGGACCACGGCGCAGCGCCTGAAGTTGCTGATACATGCTCTGACCACCATAGATAGGCAGAATATGGAAACCTTTCATAAATTTGGCATAGCTGCTGAATGCCTCAGCGACCTGAACTGCCAGTTCGCGGGTAGGTGCCAGCACGAGGATTTGCGGAGTATTCTGGGTGTGATCGATGGCATTGAGCAGTGGCAGTGCAAATGCACCGGTTTTCCCGGTACCTGTTTGAGCCTGACCGAGAATGTCACGCCCTTCCATCAGTGGGTCAATACTGGCCGCCTGAATAGGGGTTGGATTCTCATAGCCGAGCCCATCGAGAGCGCGCAGAAGCGGCTCGGACAGACCGAGTTCGCGGAAAGTTTTTTCATTGGATGACATGGGTTGTTGCCTTTTGGACGTGTTGTTGTAACACGTTAGAGTTGCTTCATAGACAGAAAATCAACCCCGTGTCGATTTCCCGCACCGAAAACGAAGCATTGTATCAGGATTAGCTAACTCTCGGCAATGGCAATCCCTTGCTGGCTGTGAATTACAACCCAAGCGAAGTAGCGGAGCCGTATCTTTTTAGAGCTCTCCAGCATTTTTGAGACAGTGAGCGTTGTCGCCCGAAAAGCCCTTGTGGCAAAGCGTTAGCTGGGCCTGAGCCCTCAGGGGAGGATTTTCCCTGTGAACATATAGGATATGGTTACGACTGCCATCTTTTTTCTGCTCAGGGGTATTTCACTGGCTGAAGCCTGCATGGGTGATATAACGGCATTCAACAGTCAGCCAATGGAGCCACTGCTTTACTCTGTTCATATGTACCTCCGGTTGCTGTCAAGGCGGGATTCTACTTTGTGCAATATTTGAACTTTTGCTTTCAATACGCGAAATCTGATGCTTACAGAAAAGCTATAAACGGCAGATTTTCCAAAGAAGCGTCAAAATTAGATGCTATTTGCACAAGTTTGAAGTGGGAGCCCGCCCGGGTTTGCTGTCGCTATATAAGGGAAGGTGCGAACAAGTCCTCGCACCACTCTGGCTTATGAGCAAAAGCGAGTTCGAGGTATTCAGATAAAGGAAGGCTGGTTGCCTTTCAAAGCTGAATACCAAAGCAATCGTGATTGCTCGAAAGCCCCGTAGGGCGAGGCTGACAGCCCTATCTGCTTTGTTGCAGTTCTCGCTAAGGACTAGGGCCATTAACTTCAAACTGCGCCGCGCATCTAGAGGCTGCCAGTACTCGCAGAGCACGCACGGGACTTATTCGCACCTTCCTAAGATAAGGCAAGAAGTGCGCTGATTATTTTTTATGTTGTTTTTTTAATAGGTTATATTCACCTTGTGATGTTTGGATCACTTTCCAGTGACCCAGGATCTGGCTGCTGTGCAGTAACGGTTCACCGGAACCGAGTTGACACCAGAGCGATTTGCGGATGCAGCAAGGGGTCACTGGGAGGTGGAGAATCGACTGCACTGGGTTTTGGACGTCACCTTGAACGAAGATGACTGCCCAATTAACCGGGCCTACGCACCTGAAGTGTTGGCGGTGGCTCGGCACATGGGCATCAACATGCTGTGGTTAGAAACTCGTACAAAGGCCAGTATGCGGTAAAACAGAAACGGGCTGCGATGAGTACCGACTATTATCTGGAGCAAGTGCTACAGGCCGGAATTCATGGCGCCAGCAAAAACTGAGCATTCAGCTCTCGCTCTGGATACCTACCCAAGTCTCATCGCTGATTTTCAGAGAATCAGTGTTTAGCTCAATATCTAAAGATTTTTCAGTACCTCTAATTAATATGTAATCACATTCATCAATGGTGTAATCTTTGAGGGTTTCAAAACACTTTAAGAATTGTTTTATTACAGCTAACGAAGCATTTTTTGCTATTTCGTACTCTTCCTCAGATTGCGTTCTCTCAATGAAAAAAATCTCTTTTGTTATTGGCTCTAAAATATTAACTATATGCTCATCAGGGGTCGGGTTCCATTTTGATTTCGCTATTAAAGGCAGAATCGCTATTAAAAAAAATTTAAACGTACTTTTAGGAATGATTGGGATAGTCGTGATTAACTTATATGCACATCCAATCGTTACAGGTATAAATTCTCCATTCTTAACTAAAGAGGCTGCTTTAGGGTATTCAGCTAGTGAATAAACATGTGTTCTCTTTTCTTTGGGTGAAAAGAAGGTAGATGCTTTTGTTGTTGGCAGTACAAAGTGAGAAGCGAAAATCCAGGAAGAGCCAAGAATTAACTTTCGCCTGATTATATCCATGATGTTCTCCTTGACAGGGAATTGATGATCACTTATTAAACGCAGGATATGTTGCATGCTTATAGGGCTAACTAATCGTATTTAAATAATTATTTTTGTACCGCAGGTTGATGTAATTATGCTCAGAGCTTTTTCAAAACATCCGTGATGTCGCCCGACTTTTGTTAAGGTATTTACTCGAATATAGGTCTACTATTTCATTAAGTTACGATTAAATAAACTATCTCCAGCAATGCAGCTGGCGCAGCCCATTTTTAGCAAGATGGAAAAATATTGAATGCTCTACTAAGAGAATTTACGGCATCCGGATGACGTTATACATCGCTTTTCTTAACCTTGCTTCAAATGTCACATCAGTTACAAGCATAAATAATTTAGAGGTCGTCCTTTAGTTTAAGAATGCTAACTTTGTTATCAAATCACATCTTTGCAGTCCAATCCAGAGATTTCGGTACAAGAGTAGGCACTTTTATTGGTTTTAATTACAAGTCAATAACATGCGAGCTGTCTGTTTAGAGAAAAGCCTGAATTCAGGCTTCCCTAAGCTTTATTGCCTCAGGTTTTAAATTCTGCGGGGGAATGGGCTGAATTTAGACTGATTGTCGAGAGTAGTGGTATTAGCCTTGGAATGAATAGTGGCGTTGGTCGCGCAAGGAGTCGTGACCAGATGCGATGAGTGCATCGATTTACGGAGCCAGGAATCATGAGGCTTGTAATTTTGCAGGCCTGAATATGAAAGAGGAAGCATCAGGCTCCCCCTTTAGCTATCAGTTGAGCCTATTTAATAAAGGCGAAGGCATCACCATAGAGATGGGCTTCCTCCACGCCCATTTCACGGAAGATCTCGCGGGCGGCGCCAACCATATCGAAGCGGCCGGCAATATAGATGTCATACCCGTTGAGGCTGTCAAAATCACGTTTGATCTGCTCCAGTAAATTGCCCTGTTTGCCGTCCCATTCTTCACTGGCCTGTTCGATAACCGGTACAAAGTGCAGCCAGGGATGAGCTGTGTGCCACTCACGGGCCAATTGCTCAAAGTACATAGCATCCTGGGTACGACAGCCCCAGTAAAGGGTGGTTTCTACTGTTTGCCCCAGCTTTATTTGCTGCTCAATCAAACTCTTGATGTAGGAGAAGCCAGTGCCGCCGGCGATCATCAGGCGGGGGCGTTTGGCTTCATGACGCAGCCAGGCTTCACCGCCGGGTGCCATGATGTCGATATGGGTGCTGGTCTTGAGACGATCAACCACCTGCATAGGGTAGCTTTCGGTCACTGCGGCACCGATATGCAGCTCAATGATGTCGGTTTTTTCGGCAGAAGCGATGGAAAACGCCCGTTTGTCTTCTTCCCCCATGACAACCAGCAGATATTGACCTGCCTTGTGCTGCAGTGGCTGCTCTGGTTTAAGGACCACCCGGTATACCGCATCATTGAAAGGGGTGATGCTGTCTATCTGACAATGAATATGCTTCATTTTGGTTTCTTGTTACCTCTTCTGCGAAGGTTTACTTGCCTGCGACTCTGGCTGTCAGAGCGTAGGGGCATCATCAATACCCAGTTCATCCCAGATGGCATCGACTCTCTGTTTGACGGCTTCATTCATCACGATGGGGGTGCCCCATTCGCGGTCGGTTTCACCCGGCCACTTGTTGGTGGCATCCAGACCCATTTTAGAACCTAAGCCAGCTACCGGTGAGGCAAAGTCCAGATAGTCGATGGGGGTATTGTCTATCATCACGGTATCCCGTTTGGGATCCATGCGGGTGGTGATGGCCCAGATGACATCCTGCCAGTCACGGCAGTTCACATCTTCATCCACCACCACTATAAATTTGGTGTACATAAACTGGCGCAGGAAGGACCAGGCCCCCATCATCACCCGTTTGGCGTGCCCCGGATACTGCTTGCGAATGGAGATCACCGCCATGCGGTAGCTGCAGCCTTCGGGCGGCAGGTAGAAATCGACGATCTCCGGATATTGTTTGCGCAGAATAGGCACAAATACTTCATTCAGTGCCACACCCAGCATGGCGGGTTCGTCCGGTGGACGGCCGGTATAAGTGCTGTGGTAGATGGCGTCTTTTCTGTGGGTGATGTGGGTGACGGTAAACACCGGGAACAAATCGGTCTCGTTGTAGTAGCCGGTATGGTCGCCATAGGGCCCCTCTTCGGCCAGTTCATCGGGATCGATATAGCCTTCGAGGATGATTTCACTGGTGGCCGGAACTTCCAGATCGCAGGAGAGCGCCTTCACCACTTCGGTGCGCTCGCCCCGTAACAGGCCTGCAAAGGCATATTCGCTCATGGCATCCGGTACCGGCGTCACCGCGCCCAGAATGGTCACAGGGTCGCTGCCCAGCGCCACCACAACAGGGTATTTCTCGCCTGGATACTTTTCTTTGAAATCTGCAAAGTCCAGCGCGCCACCGCGATGGGACAACCAGCGCATGATAAGTTTATTGGGCCCCAGCAATTGCTGGCGATAAATCCCCAGATTCTGGCGTTTCTGGCGTGGGCCTTTGGTGATGGTCAGCCCCCAGGTCACCAGTGGGGCAACGTCGCCGGGCCAGCAGTGCTGGATAGGCAGTTTGGTGAGATCCACCTGATCGCCTGTCTTAACCACTTCCTGACAGGGTGCATTGCGCACGGTTTTGGGGGGCATATTCAATGCCTGTTTAAACATGGGGAGCTTGGCGATTACATCTTTAAAGCCCCTTGGTGGCTCAGGTTCTTTGAGGAATGCCAGCAGTTCACCCACGTCCTGCAGGGCGATGGGATCTTCTTTACCCAGCGCCATGGCGACTCGCTTGGGCGTGCCGAACAAATTGGCCAGTACCGGCATATCGTGGCCTTTGGGGTGCTCAAACAGCAGGGCGGGCCCCCCGGTACGCAGTACGCGATCGGCTATCTCTGTCATCTCCAGATTGGGATCGATTTCAAAGCGGATCCGCTTGAGTTCGCCATTGGCCTCAAGGTGACTGATAAAGCTGCGTAAATCCTTAAAACTCATGTAAAAATCGCCGAAAAACTCCTTATGCGGCGCACTATAGCATTAATATTGGCTTGGGTCACAAAAGGTAAAATCGATTATCAGCCCCTGAACATGATGAAAAGGCTGATAAGTGCGAAAACTAATTAATGGCCTGACAGGGCGGGCAGCGGTATAATCCGGGCCACAAGGGGAGTAACTATCGCCGAGTATTCAGGTTAACAGAGTCGGCGACCTGTCGTCGTCAATCCCGGTAGCGGGTCTATGAACTCAAAACCCGGTGGCAGGGCAGCGCAAGCTGTCAGTGAGACCTTGCCGAAAGGCGAGGCGTCCTGAATCCAGGTACAGTGGCCCGTTGCCTTTTGGCAATGGGCTTTTTTGTTTGCTGATGCAGGAGAGGTACTCCTGCAGTTTAATTCGGGGTAATAGCAGTGTTAGAGCAGTGGTGGTTATGGGGGGCGTTTTTCGCCCTGGTATTGGGTATTTTGTGGATTGATATCCGCTTCGTCGGGGGCGGTCACAGCCATAAAGTGTCAGTCAAAGAGGCCGGTGTTTGGACCCTGATCTGGGTGGCGGTCGCCATGGCGTTTAACACCGGACTTTGGTTCTATTTCAATCATATTGGCGGGGCCGAACTGGCCCAACGGAAAACCGTTGAGTTTTTAACCGGCTATCTGCTGGAAAAGGCGTTGGCGGTCGATAACGTGTTTGTCTGGCTGATGATTTTCAGCTTCTTTGCGATTCCAGCCGAGCTGCAGCGACGGGTGTTGCTGTATGGTGTGCTTGGAGCCATTATCCTGCGATCCATTATGGTGTTTGGCGGTGCCTATCTGGTGAATCAGTTCCACTGGGTCCTGTATGTCTTTGGGGTATTTTTGGTATTTACCGGCCTTAAAATGGTGCTGGTTAAAGAGTCAGAAGACGGGCTGGAAAACAACGCCATGCTGGGTTTTATGCGCCGGCATATGAAGCTGACAGAGACTCTGAAAGGGGAGCGTTTCTTTGTGGTGAAACAGGGAGTGCGTTATGCAACGCCGCTGTTTCTGGTGTTGCTGCTGGTGGAGTTCAGTGATGTCATCTTCGCGGTAGACAGCATTCCGGCGATCTTTGCCGTCACCACAGATCCCTTTATTGTGCTGACCTCCAATATCTTCGCGATTATGGGGCTTAGAGCCATGTACTTTTTGCTGGCTGGTGTGGCGGAGCGCTTTGCTCTGCTGAAATATGGTCTGGCGGCGATTCTGGTGTTTATTGGCATCAAGATGCTGATCATTGAGTGGTACAAGATCCCTGTCGGGGTGGCGCTGGCCGTGGTGGCCAGCATTCTGGTGATTTCTATGGCAGCCAGTTTATATGCCAGCCGCAACAGCCGTACCTCTGTTGGCAGCTGACAGGCGGCAGGTAGTTACACTAGATTTAACTCCGGCGATGAAGATCAGACCCTGGGCTGATCTGTTCCGTTAAGTTTGCGTTTGGCCGCCCTTTTGGTGGCCTTCGCTTTTTCTGGTGCAGCTTTTTCCTGCCTGACTTTATCTGACTGGTTTTTTCCAGGCTTGGCTTTATCTGTTTTGGCGGTGTCAGTCCCGGCGTCGGCCTGCAGCACCCTATCGGTTTTCACTTTGGTATATTTGCCCTTGTCGCTGACCTTGGTTTTCGGCTTGGTTGAATCCGCACTTTTGGCTTGAGCCTTCTGTTTATCAGCCTTTTTGACTTTGTTGGTCGCTTGCTTGGCTCGTTTTACGGCAAATTTCTTGGCGGCATTTTTATGGGCGGCCTGCAGCGATTGAGCCTCTTTCAATGCCTTGCGCGCTTTTTTCAGTTTGGTTCTGGCTTGCTGGGCAGCGGACTCTGCCTTTTGTGCATTATCGGCGGTCTGTTTGGCTGCATCAGCGGCCTGACGAGCGGCCTTCTCGGCCTGCTCCGCCAGTTGTTGATATTTATCCAGTTGCTGTTCCAATGTTGTGATTGCTTTTGCCGGCATTGTGTTGGCTCCTTATTGTCAGGGCGTTTGATTCGGGTGTCAGAGTCTGGGGTTTATTATTCGTGTTTCATCTGCTTGGGCGAGCCGACAATCAGGGGATCGGCACTGTCCACGATTTCAGTGTCCTTGCCCGAGTAGTCGAGCTGGCTGAGGAAGTGCCGCATACAGTTGATACGTCCACGCTTCTTGTCATCAGAGCGGATAATAGTCCAGGGTGCATCTTTGGTGTGAGTGTGGAACATCATGGCGTCTTTGGCGGCGCTGTACTCCTCCCACTTGGACAGTGAAGCCATATCCACAGGGCTGAGCTTCCACTGTTTCAAGGGGTCATGCTTACGTGATTTAAAGCGGCGGAACTGCTCGGCGTTACTGACTGAAAACCAGTACTTAAAAAGCTTGATGCCAGAGTTGGCGAGCATACGTTCAAGCTCAGGTGCCTGACGCAAAAACTCCAGGTATTCTGCATCGCTGCAAAAGCCCATGACCTTTTCTACCCCAGCGCGGTTATACCAAGAGCGGTCAAACAGAATAATTTCGCCTTTGCTGGGCAGGTGCTTGATATAACGTTGGAAGTACCACTGATTACGCTCGTGGGTATTGGGTTTTTCCAGCGCCACAACATGGGCGCCACGGGGGTTGAGATGCTCCATAAAACGCTTGATGGTGCCTCCCTTGCCGGCAGCATCCCGACCTTCAAACAGGATAACGATGCGCTGATTGGTGTCCTTCACCCAACCCTGCATTTTCAGCAGTTCGATTTGCAGCAGGTGTTTGTACTTTTCATACTCCAGCACCTGCATCTTCTTGTCATAGGGATAGGAGCCATCGGCATTCCACGGAATGGCGCGGGTTTTAGCATTCAGGTCATACAGTTGTACGTTGCTTTTGGGACTGGGTGTTTGAGCCATATTGATATTGAGTTCCTTGCTGGTTTCTTGAGTCATGCTGTGTTTCTACTCCTGTATGTTTAGTATGCGTCGCGCCCATCAAAATAGGTAGTATTTGTCACTAATTTATTATTCACGTGCCCTACATTGTACCTTGAACGTTGCGGGCCTGTGACCATTATGGCCTGAGGTTATGTAGTAATCTACTAAGACAGGATTTTTAGGGAAGGTGTGAATAAGTCCCGTGCGTGCTCTGCCAGTGATAACAGCCCCGAGATGCGCGACGCAGCTCGACGTTAATGGCCTGAGTCCTTAGCGATAGCTGCAACCAAGCAGATAGGGCTGTCAGCCTTGCCCTTTGGGGCTTTCGGGTAAACACGATTACTGTGGTATTGCGCTTTGAAAGGCAACCCGCCTTGCTGCACCTGAATACCTTGAACTCGAATTTGCCCGTAAGCCAGAGCGGTACGAGGACTTGTTCGCTCCTACCTTAGCTTGAAAGGCGCTTTACGAGTCAGCCGGCTTATGAAACCGCTGGCAGAGCGAGCACTCTTGTCTGGCAGGATTTCCAGATATACCCAGCGCGAAGCGCGGTCGCTAGCAACAAACAGGGACATCCGATGGGTTTCATCAGGCAACAGAGGTCACTATTTGACGTCAATATGGACGAAGCCAGGTTGATAATCTTTAAAGGATTTAGGAGATGTCACAGGTTCGGCCTCAGGAAACAGTGGCTTAAGATTACCCACATTGTTGCAAGCCAAGCATCGATTTAAAGCTGAGCGTGACAATTCAGGAAAGATAAAGCGCCTGACTACGACCAACAGGTCATCCAATGCAGCAAGCGGGTCTTACGCAGCTCGATGATCAATCACTCCTGCACAGGATTAATAACGGTTTGCAAATTGTGCGCAGTATGAGAGCGGTCCGGGTCAGTATCGCGATTGTTCCATCAGCGAATGGTAGTTTCAGACACACCCAGTTCTTTGGCCTACGCCGCGACAGACTTTGTTGACTCTTGTATCAGTTGACATATTGTAATGTTGTCGCTGCATTGGCATGGAGTTTAATGTTCAACGATCTGCTCCTGAAGTTGGCAAATGAAGTCTTCCATCCATCGGTAAGATTTAACCAGGCGATGGTTAGGATAGAGACAATGGTTAAGAT
>JAJNAU010000084.1 GCA_021462625.1 Shewanella sp. | reverse complement strand
TGTCTCCGAGCTCAGCAGTCAAAAGCCAGGCAAGGAGACAGTTTGGAAGCGATATGGGAGCACCTAAATGCTTAAGGTTCAGGCTATGTATAAGCTATCATTTAAAAATGAGAGGGGAGGATGTCATGAATATACACAAAAGCTCTATAATTACATTTTTCTTAGGCTGTGCTTTTGCTACTCAAGCCTATGCTTCTAGTGAATTAACAAAAGTTCCATTTGTTGATTCATGTAATGATTTAAT
Source organism: Shewanella sp. (assembly GCA_021462625.1). Taxonomy (GTDB): domain Bacteria; phylum Pseudomonadota; class Gammaproteobacteria; order Enterobacterales; family Shewanellaceae; genus Shewanella. Next base: position 13,818 of record JAJNAU010000084.1, on the reverse strand, counting down.
CGCTCATATCAGTAAAGACATTTTGGACGATTACATTGTGTCAACGAATCAAATTGTGATAGATAATGGTTATTTCCGAGGCTGTGGATATGAAGATGACAAGATATATGATACATATTGTCAATTCTCACAAGCTCAATTTTATGGGCCAGATGCCACTCTATTATTTAAAAATAAAGCAGACGGGCAAATAGTGACAATTAGGGTGCAACAAAATTTTTGTTTTTGGGAGGCCGGGAATATAACAATAAAGCCAATTCTCGGGAAATGGGTATATAGTACTCGTGGAGGGAGTTATGGGGATAACCAACATGGCAATGTATGGCTCGATCAGGTGTCGTTGAACAGCTAAGGAAGATGCTAACAATTCCCGTACGTGCACAGCGATTGCCGCGAGGACCTGTTCGCACTTTCCTTAGAGGAGAGAATGTCATGAGTATACACAAAAGTGCAATAATTACAGTTTTCTTAGGCTGTGTTTTTGCTACTCAAGCCTATGCTTCTAATAAATTAAAAAGAGATTACTCGAATAGATGCGAGGTTTTAACCGTTCATATCAGTAAACACATTTCGGATGATTACTTTTGGTCAAGGGATCGAATTGTGGTGAATCAAGGTTTTCCTCTATATTGTCAAGCTAAAAATGATAGTACGGATTGTCAATTCGCACAAACTGAACAATATGGGCCAGAGGTCACTCTAACATTTAAACGTAAAACGGACGGACAAGTAGCGACAATTAGAGTGCAACAAAATTTTTGTTTTCTTGCGGCCGGGAATATAACAGTAAAGCCAATTCGCGGGAAATGGGTATATAGAACTCGTAATGGGGTTTGGAACAGCAGCAGTGGCAATGTATGGCTCGATCAGGTGTCGTTGAACAATTAGGACGGTGCGAATGCGAACAAGTCCAGTGCTCTGTCAGTGATGACAGCCCCGAGATGCGCGGCGCAGTTTGAAGTTAATGGCCTGAGTCCTTAGCGAGAACTGCAACCAAGCAGATAGGGCTGTCAGCCTCGCCTTTCGGGGCTTTCGGGCAAACACGAATGCTGTGGTATTGCGCTTTGAAAGGCAACCCGCCTGCTATACCTGAATACCTTGAACTCGAATTTTCCCGTAAGCCAGAGCGGTGCGAGGACTTATTCGCATCTTCCCTACGTCCCAAACCAGCCTGACTGCCAGCCAAAGTCAATATCCGTGATGTGACAAGCTGACTTCAATTCAGCCTAATGACCTTCAATTCAAGTTAGCCAGCACGGGTGCGTTTTGTCTCAGTTTACTGGGGTGAACCAGTGATTGACACAGCTTATAAGTACGTGTACTGGGGTTAAGGTAATAGGCCTGACTGAAGTCTTCACTGGCAATAATCGGCTGAGTGTGTTCTGTGAGCTTGCCTAGGATGATATAACCAAGGGAAGTGTAATCGCCGGTTAGCGCATAGCTCTTGGTCAGCGCTTGCCTTGCGTATGTGTCGTTGCCGCGGATCGCGGCATGCAAAGCAACCGCATCCCAGAATTCCGGGGTTTCCACCGCAGGATTATGCCGGATGTAATCAGTGAGCGCCTGACCATAATCGCGCAGGTCATCGTTGTCTGTGCTCTGGTTTGACAGTGCCAGCAGCTGGGCATAGCCTGTGTATCTTATTGCCAGTGCTTCGCCGTTGTTTGGCTGCCGAGAGAGCAGGTTATTGAGCAGGTCAATCCCTTTGTTAATGGATTGTGGCGCTGGTTGATTCAGCCAGTAGCGTGCCAGCAACAGAGGTTTCAGCTCCTGCTTTGTCCCCGGAGTAGATAGCATCAGCGCCTGGCGCTGACTGACAGTCAGGTTGACATGCAGGTTATCGAGTAGATTAAGCCCGATGTGGCGGATCACCTGCGGCAGATTTTGTTGGGTCAGTAGCTCACTGCTGTAATAAATGTCTCTCTCAGTGCTATAGCTGTACAGGCTCACCGTCAGGTAGGTGCCGTCTCTACGCTGGTCAATGCTGACAGTCAACCTTTTTCCCGGCATTTGTTGACTGCTGGCGCGATAACGGGTGCGGTAATGGCTGAATTGATCAATATTGCGTTGCAGATTTTTGCTGATGCCGTAGGCCAGCAGTCCCATGTGATCAGGCACAGCGGCGTTGTGGCTGGCTTCAATGGTAATCAGTCGATTGTCCAGCTCAGGCATCCCGGTATGGTCCTCTTTATACAGGGTCAAATAGCCGACAATGGCGACCAGCACCAGCAGCATCAGAATGTCGAACAGACGATTGGCCAGGGTATTGGCCATCTGGCCAAGGGCTGGCAGTAAGGGTTTATGTTTTTTGGCACTCATGCTGCGCAGGGCCTGGTTCATAGGGCCGGCAGGAAAGGGCGTGTGTGATGCTGATGCAGGCTGTGAAGCACTGGCAGGCTGGGGCAGAGTGGCAGCTGTTTCTGTTACAAAGGGCCGGGGGTTATCTTCGTTGCCGGGATGATCGCAGTCACTTGACAGGGTATCGACTTCAATAACGTCGATATCGGCGCTGAGCTTGTAACCCCGCTTGGGGATTGTGGCGATAATGCCCGCCTGACCGCATTCTGCCAGCAGTTTTCTCAGCTCAAAGACAGATTGGGTAACGACCTGCTCGGTGACCACTGCGCCATCCCATACTGATTGGATCAGCTCCTCCCGGGAGAACACGGTTGCCGGATGGCGGGCAAAAAAGCTCAGCAGGTTGACCAGTCTGGGTTCGATACTGAGTTTTCTGTTCTGAAAGCACAATTTGCCTTCGCTGACATGCAAAACGACGTCATTTATTTTGTAACGAACATCAATCATGTGTGTACTCGGAGTGGCAAATCGCCAGGGTGGCAAGGGGAGACTAAAACGCGTTAACTATCACCCCGTTAAAGGACTTACTCTAGATTAAAGCATGAGTTCTGCGATCTAGGCCGGCAGACTAAGGAAGATTAATCTAACGTTCACTTTGGGTTGATTGTGTTTGTGCTTGTCATTGAAGTCGTGCCGATCTGTAACCTATGTCAGGCTGTAATATATTGAGTTATCAGGTAATGGCAAGCAATGAGACAGGGATTTAATCTGGCCTGACCAGGCTTTAAATTAACAAGCCAGGTGGATCGCCCAATATCACCTTAAAGGAACAAGAAATACTGCTGACAAACTGTCACAGTCGCGAATGACAGGTAATGCTTGTCGAATTGTGAATGTTATGGATTGTTGCTCTGCTTTCTGGCCTTGAGCTGCCTTTGCTGTACCCGCAGGCTGGCTTGCACCAGCTGTTCAACATCAGACTCGAGAATGGCACTGTACTCCAGTTGGCTGATGAATTCGCCATCTTGCTCGCTACAGCCGGTGACGGTGGCGATACACAGGATATTGATAAGTTCATCCCGGATATACAGAGAGGTTTTATACTGCGTGCCTGTACTCAGGGCCGCCGGGGATGACAGGGTAAAACCGCTGCCACCGAAGCTTAATCCGGGATGTTTGCTGCCCTGCTGCACTTCTTTTTCAAGAATGTACTGCAACACCAGATCCACCTTACGGGACTGAAGCTTGAGAAAGTCCACCACTGCTTTGGCATCGTTATCCAGATGCCGCAGTTGCAGCAGACAGGCATTCTCCAGCTGTTTCACTTCAGTAATGAGCTTGAGGCCCACGGATTGCAGTTCCCTGAGCTGGTCGTCATTAGGCATAGCCTTGCCGTGCCAGGGGGTGAGATAGGCGGTGAATTCGTGAGGCACGTTAAAATAGGAATTGTCTGACGAGATCAAGGCTTGCCTCTTTATTTATGCCGGCATTCCACCTATTATCGTGCCCATTCCTTTGATTTAGCAAGTTTAGCCATCAGGGGCCAATGAACTTTTCCACACCTTTCTTTATCGGCTGCCGCTATTGGCGCGCCCGCAAAGCCAATGCTTTTGCTTCCTTTATAACCTTTTTCGCGATCAGCGGAATTTTTCTGGGGGTGGCTGCGCTGATTATCGTCTCCAGCGTGATGAATGGCCTGGAAGGACAGCTCAAACAGCGAATACTGGGTGCCGTACCCCAAATGACGGTGTCCTCATCCAAGGCATTGACTGATCCTGATGTGCTGCGCCAGTCGCTCAAAACCCTACCGGGAGTGACAGCGGTTGTTGACAGCGCCACCACGCAGGCGATGTTGCAATCTCCCTCCAACATTGCTGCGGTGCAGCTGTACGGCATTTATCCAGAGCAGATAGGCACTGTGTCCGATGTTGCGCGCCACACCTATGTCGGCTCTTTTGACAGTCTCAGGGCCGGTGAGTATCACGTGATCCTCGGCGGTCAACTGGCGTCCCGCCTGGGTGTTTCGCCCGGTGATACCATCCGTATTCTCAGTGGTGAAGGTGTGGTCTATTCGCCCCTGGGGCCTGTGCCCAGTCAACGCAAGTTTACCGTCAGCGGCTTGTTTGAGATGGGCTCACAGGTGGATGCCAACGTGGCATATGTCCAGTATCAGGATGCCAGGCGCCTGATGCGTAAAAATCCCGATAGCGTCGATACTCTGAGGCTGTATTTGCAGGATCCCTTTAATGCCCCGGCGTTAACAGCTGCTGTAGAGGCCAAAGCCAGCTCACTGAATGATGAGGTGACAGTGACCGACTGGCGGCAGGACTATGGGCATTTGTTCAGTGCTGTGAAAATGGAAAAGAATATGATGTCGCTGATGCTCAGTCTCATCATAGCGGTGGCGGCCTTCAATATTGTATCGGCGCTGGTGATGATGGTAGTGGATAAGACTGCCGATGTGGCCGTGTTGAAAACCCAGGGCATGACCCATTGGCAGGTGATGGGGGTTTTTATGTTTCAGGGAAGCCTGAATGCCATTATCGGCTTGGTATTGGGGATCTCTGTCGGCGTTGCCGTCACCTTGAATATTAATCTTGTACTGCAAACTCTGGGGATTGCGGTGCTTGGTGCGGGCACTCAATTACCCGCCCAGTTAAGTTTGAGCCAGCTTGGCTCAATTGCCGTGGGAACCATTTTGATCAGCCTGCTCGCGACCTTGTATCCAGCGCTGCGCGCAGCCAAAGTACAGCCGGCCGGAGCCCTGAGATATGAATAGAGAAAACAAAATGCAGGAAGTTGTGCTCAGCTGCCGTCAGATCACCAAGACATACCATGACGGTGCGGTTCAAACCCAGGTGCTTAAAGGCGTGGATCTTGATGTGTATAAGGGCGAATTGCTGGCCATTGTCGGTAGCTCCGGCTCGGGCAAAAGCACCCTGCTGCATATTCTGGGGACGCTGGATACGCCCTGCAGTGGTGATGTGCTGCTGGGGAATGAAAAGCTGTTTGCGCAGGATGCTGCCCGTCAGGCCCAGATCCGCAATCGCGAGTTGGGTTTTATCTATCAGTTCCATCACTTGCTGCCTGAATTCAGCGCACTGGAAAATGTCGCCATGCCGGCGTTGATCGCCGGTGTCCGCCGTAAAGACGCGCTTGCCAGGGCGCTTGAACTGCTCGACCAGGTGGGACTTGGTCATCGTGCCAAACATGAGCCGTCGGAGTTGTCCGGGGGGGAGCGTCAGCGCGTGGCCATTGCCAGGGCGCTGATTAATCAGCCCAAAGTGGTGCTGGCGGACGAGCCGACCGGTAATCTGGATGCGGTGAGTGGCGAGACTGTGTATCAACTCATTCGTGAACTTGCCGGGCGACTGGGCATCGCCTTTGTGGTGGTGACCCATGACAATCAGCTGGCATCGCGTATGGGGCGCCGGGTACGAATGCAGGATGGTCATATCGTGCCACAAGAGGTCAGCGCATGAGAGGGTTGCTTGGTTTCTGGATTGGATGGCGATTTTACCGGGCCAGACAGGCCAACGGATTTATCAGTTTTATCTCCTTTGCCTCGACCGTCGGTATTGCCCTTGGGGTCGCCGTGCTGATTATCTTGCTGTCGGCCATGAATGGCTTTGAGCGTGAGCTTGAGCAGCGGTTTTTGGGGGTTGTTCCCCATGGCGAGTTGATTGGGGCCGCCAAGCCATTGCACCGCTGGCCGGATATCGTGAAGTCCGCCATGGTGATCCCGGGAATTGAAGGTGCCGCGCCTTTTATCCGTATTGAAGGACTGGTACAAAAACCAGGTGGCTTTCAGGGGCTCGCCGTGACAGGGATTGATACCCGTCTGGAGCCAGATGTATCTGTCATCCGGGATTATATGACGCCTGCGGCCTGGGATTCTCTGGCCACAGACAGTAACAATATTGTGTTGGGTGAAAGCCTTGCCGCCAAACTGGGGCTGAAGACGGGCGATCTGTTGTCACTATATGTTCCCAGTGTCAGCCATGGTGAGGCGCGCCGTCTGCGCAGCGCCAAAAGCCATCGCTTTGTGGTCTCCGGCACCTTCAAACTGGGTGGCGAGCTGGAGCAGACTAATGCCTATATCCCCATGGCCTATGCCGCCAAATTGCTGGACATGGGTGATGCTGTCACCGGAGTGCGCATTAAAACCACCAATGTGTTTCAGGCGCCGGCACTCATTCGTGAGCTGGGGTTCAAGCAGGATCAATATCTGTACATGAGTGACTGGACCCGGACGCAGGGGCATCTGTATCAGGATATACAGTTGGTGCGTGTGGTTATGTATCTGGTGCTGGCACTGGTGATTGCGGTGGCCTGCTTTAATATCGTCTCGACTCTGGTTATGGCGGTGCGGGACAAAGCCGCCGAGATTGCCATTCTGATGACCATGGGCGTGCGGCGCACAGCGATAATGACCATTTTCGTGGTGCAGGGGGCATTAAACGGCGTGCTGGGTTGTCTCTTGGGCGGTGCTGCCGGCATGCTGGTAGCAAGGAATCTCAGTGCCATTGCCCGCACCGTTGAGCAGCTTTTCTCGGTCAAACTGCTGGCCGGGGATATCTACTTTATCGATTTCCTGCCATCCCGACTGGAAAGCGCGGATGTGGTGATAGTGCTGTCCATGGCCATGTTTATGAGCTTGGTTGCGACCATCTATCCGGCGCTGAAAGCCAGCCGCATATTGCCGGCTCAGGCTTTATCGGGTCGGTAAATCAGGTTCTTAAACAGGCTGATAAACCCATTGAATAACAAAAATCCGGGCATGCCCGGATTTTTGCTGTGTTGTTCAGCCAGGCTCATTGGCTTTTACTCAGCTGGGCTTGCTTATCTGTGGCTTCGGCGCTGCCACTTCATCAGTGTGGCGTACTTCCAAAGATTGCGCAGAACAAAGTAACCAGCGGCCGACCAGCTGATGGCCATGACGCTGCAACCCAGCAAAAAGCTTGGGCCTATGGTCGTGAGCGAAGCTTTAATCCAGGCCCAGGAGGCTTCAAATTCGAAGTGGTTAACATCGACGCCCAGCAGACTCGCCCCCAGCCAATACGCCACATAGAACATCACCGGTATAGTCAGGGGATTAGTGATCCATACCAGCGTCACCGATATTGGCACATTGACCTTAAAGATGATTGCCAGTGCACCGGCCAGAATCATCTGAAGGGGGATTGGGATCCAGGCGGTAAACAAGCCAACAGCGAAAGCGCCAGGAACGGACTTGCGGTTGAGTACCCACAGATTGTTGTTATGCAGCAGAGCGCCAAACATTTTTAAATGCTTGTGCTGCTTCAGAGTCTCGGGTTTGGGGATATATCGTTCCAGCAGTTTTTTTGGCATAGGCGGTGTTTTCTGTCTTTACTCTACTCGTATGAACTATTTCCTGTTCGGGTTTTGTCTCACCCTGATCTCAACCATCCTGTGGCCTGACGTGCCCGGACCAGTCTGGTTTCCCGGACTGATTTGCCTCGCGCTGCTGACCCTGAAACGACACCCCATAATCGCCGGATGCCTGCTTGCAACTGCTTACTTCAGTATATATCTGTATAGCATGTTTTTCGCGCCGACCAAGGCCTGGTCGTCCTATCAGGCTGATGACAAACAGGCAAGCTGGATGGTGCGCGGCGAAATCATATCACTAGTCCCGGGAGAGGGCGACTGGCTTGGGGCGAATATTCGCCTGTTGGAGCCGGGCGGTATCTGGCCGGCTTATTCCGGTATGAGACTCAGCTGGTCTGAGCCGCCCAAGGTCAAAGTCGGGGAGGTTTGGGATTTTCAGGTACGCATAAAGGGCATAGGCTCAGTGCTCAACGAGGGGGGATTTAATCAACAAAAGTACTTTTTAAGCCACCATATTATCGCCAAGGGCAGGGTGCTTAACGCCACCCAAGTGGCTGGCACAGAGTCAGTGCGTCAGCATTTGCTCACTGCCATGAAGCCACTTACTGAAACTCTGGTCGGTGGCGATCTGTTGCTGGCACTGATGATGGGGGAAACCGGACAGTTATCGGATGAGCGCTGGCAACAGCTGAGACAAACCGGTACCGGCCATCTGGTGGCTATTTCCGGCTTGCACCTGAGTGTGGTCAGTAGCTGGGTCTTTTTGCTCGGTATCTGGCTGCTGGGATGGCTGTGGCCCGCACAGGGACGGCGGAATCTGTTGCTGGCACTAGGTGCGGCCGCTGTCTGTGCCACTTTGTATGCCGCCATGGCCGGTTTTGGCTTACCGACCGTCAGGGCCCTGGTGATGCTGCTGATGGTGCTGGTGCTAATGGTGAGTAAGCGCTTCGCGTCGCCCTGGGAGCGACTTTTGTATGCTTTGTTTGCGGTACTGCTACTGGACCCGTTATCGCCCCTGAGCGCCGGTTTCTGGCTGTCGTTTGCGGCGCTGGCGATCATTCTGCTGACGCTCAGGCCACTGATGACGGCCCATCTAAGCCGTCGCGAACGTATGCGGGCGGGTGTGCTGGCATTTGTCCGACTGCAACTCTGGCTGTCGCTGGGGTTAGGGGCGCTGCAGCTGTGGCTGTTTGGGGCTGTCAGCCCCTACAGCATACTGGTGAATCTGCTGATGGTGCCTTGGTTCAGTCTGGTGGTCATCCCGCTGACCTTGCTCGGCGCTTTGGTATGCTCGCTGGGGCTGGCGGTTGGCATTGTCAGCAATCTGCCGCTGTTACTGGCGCAGTGGGGACTGACTCCCTTTCTCTGGGCTCTTCACTGGAGCGACAGCTGGCCACACGCCTGGCTGACACTGCCTGAAGACTGGCAATGGGGGCTGAGTGCAGTCCTTTTTGCCATGCTGCTGTATTACCTGTTGCCCGGCCGCCGGATGGTGGCTGCTATACCACTGCTGCCTCTGGTGTTTGTGGCAGCACAATGGGGATACGTCAGGCTGGCAGATGACAAAGCCGCCATCCCCTGGCAGGTAGACTTGCTGGATGTGGGGCAGGGGCTGGCGGTAGTGATTTCCCGGCAGCAGCAGGCGTTCATTTATGACACAGGCGCGGCCTATGGCAGCTTTACCTATGCAAGGCGCAGTATACTGCCGTTTCTGGCCGCCCGTGGGCTGACACAGGTGGAGTATGTGCTGATCAGCCATGGCGACAATGACCATGCCGGCGGTGCGACTGTTTTGAGCCAGACCTTTCCCGACGCCACCTTGATAACCAATGCTGCCCTGACATCCAATGTCCCCCTTGATGGGGGCACATTGGGTGCGGTGCAGCCCTGCCGCCCAAAGCACTGGCAATGGCAGGGACTCGATTTGGCTATTCTGGGGCCACCGGTACCATTGGAAGGCAATGATGGCTCCTGCGTACTGAAAGTCAGTGATGCCGGTTTCAGTATGTTACTGCCGGGGGATATTGAACTTGCCGGTGAGCAGGCCTTGATGCAATCGGGCAAGTATCTTGAGGCTCAGGTGTTGGTAGCGCCTCATCACGGCAGTCGTACATCATCGTCCATTGAGTTTATTCAGGCGGTGTCGCCACAGCTGGTGCTGTTTCCCGCCGGCTATGCCAATCAATATGGCTTTCCCAAGGCGGATGTGGTGCAGCGATACCGGGATTTGGACACAGCGACCCTGACATCCGGTGAGCAAGGGCAGATCAGCATTCGGGTCTATCCGGCGCGGGAGCAATGGCAGGTGCTCACTTATCGTACAGATATGGCACCTTTTTGGTACAACAGGCTGTTTGAGTTTGGAGTGGGAAAAAAAGGGCGGTAGAATGGCGCCTTTGTTGTCAATAATATGATTTCCTCATGACCGCTGCTGAGAAAAATGAAGTATGGACAGTATTTAAACGCCTGATGGGGTATCTGACTCCGATGAAAGGCATGTTTATTCTGTCTGTTTGCGGGCTTATTACTTATGGTCTGGTGGATGCCACATTTATCGCCTTTATTAAACCCTTTATCGACGAAGGTTTTGGCGGACAGGCAAGTAATGCCGGGCAACTTTCTGGTGTCAGCGGGGCTATGGATGTGGTTACCACAGGCGGCTTTCAAGCCAGTGCTGATGTGCTGAAACTGGCGCCATTTGTGGTGATCGGTCTGTTTACCCTGAGGGGACTGGCCAACTTCGTGTCGACCTATGGTATTTCCTACATGAGTGCCCAGCTCATTATGAAGATGCGCCAGCAAGTGTTTGAGCACTACCTGAGTCTGCCGGTCAGCTACATTGACCGGGAAAACTCAGGCAACCTGATTTCCCGCGTGACTTTTGATACCGAACAGATCGCCCGGGCTTCCGGCAGCGCGCTTATCTCCATTGTCCGCGATAGCGTGACCGTAATAGGTATGCTGGGATTGATGTTCTGGTACTCCTGGAAATTGTCGCTGTGTATTCTGGTGATTGCACCTATGATGGGGTTGGTGATGATTTTGGTCAGTCGCCGTTTCCGTAAGGTATCCAGACTGATACAGTCCGCCATGGGAGGTGTTACGGCCACCACAGAGCAGATGGTCAAAGGCCACAAGAATGTACTGGCCTTTGGTGGACAGCAGACCGAAGCCAGCCGCTTTATGGCGGTCAATAACCGTAACCGTCAGCAGAATATGAAACTGGCGGTGGCTCAGGCGATAAGCCAGCCGACCATTATGATAATCGGCTCCTTTGCACTGGCATTTGTACTGTATGCTGCCAGTCTGGACAGCATGAAGAGCGAGCTGACCGCAGGGACATTCGCCACTATTCTCGGTGCTATGCTGGCCATGTTGCAGCCCATTAAAAACCTAACCCGGGTGAATGCCGAGTTCCAGCGTGGGATCGCCGCATGTACCACGGTTTTTGAACTGTTGGATACTGAGCCTGAGCCGGATCCAGGTCGCTTCAAGGTGGAGCGCGCCACCGGGTTCCTGCAATTCAAGGATGTGTCATTCCGTTATCCGCAGCAGGACAGGTTGGCGCTGGATCATATCAACTTTGAGGTAAAACCCGGTCAGACGCTGGCGCTGGTGGGTCGCTCTGGCTCAGGTAAATCGACCATTGCCAGTTTGATTACCCGTTTCTACATAGGTCTGGAAACGGGCAGCATCCAGCTCGATGGCACCAGCATCTATGACTACGATCTGAAAAACCTGCGCAGTCAGGTGGCGCTGGTTTCCCAGCAGGTCACCCTGTTTAACGACACCATTGCCAATAATATCGCCTATGCCTATCCTGGCGAGGTGACCCGTGAGCAGATTATTCAGGCTGCGATACTGGCTCATGCTATGGAGTTTATCGAGCAGTTGCCCGATGGGTTGGATACCATGGTCGGCGAAAATGGGGTGTTGCTGTCCGGCGGTCAGCGTCAGCGGATTGCTATCGCCCGGGCCATGCTGCGGGATGCGCCGGTACTGATTTTGGATGAAGCCACTTCAGCGCTGGATACCGAGTCTGAGAAGGCGATTCAGCAGGGGTTGGATAACCTGCGCCACAACCGCACCTCAGTGGTGATTGCCCACAGACTGTCGACTATTGAAAGTGCCGATCAGATCCTAGTGGTGGAGCAGGGAAATATCATCGAGTCCGGTACTCATGCTTCTCTGCTTGAGCACGGCGGCATATACGCCAGGCTTTACCAGATGCAGTTTGGCAGTTAAATGCAGGCACTGGTTCATCAAATCTGGTACGGCAAACACTGGCTTAAGTGGCTGCTGTGGCCTCTGTCCGGCTTGTTCTGGTTGATAAGCGGCGTGCGTCGTGCGTTGTTTGCCCTTGGTATCAAGTCGGTGTTTTATGCGCCGGTTCCCGTGATCGTGGTGGGCAATATCACTGCCGGCGGCAGTGGCAAGACGCCCACGGTGCTGTATCTTATTGAGCTTTTGAGAACAGCAGGTTATCGCCCTGGCGTAATAAGCCGCGGCTACGGCGTTCATATTGAGGCGCCCATCAGGGTTGCGCCCAGCCACACCAGCGCCCAGGTGGGGGACGAACCCGCCATGATATTCGCCCGCTGCAGCGTGCCTATGGTGGTGGGGCCCAATCGGGTCGCCGCGGCGAAAACCCTGCTGGCCTGTGGCGATGTGGATGTGATTATCTGTGACGATGGCCTGCAGCATTATGCTCTGGGCCGCAACATAGAGATTGCCGTTATCGACGGCGAGCGCCGTCTGGGCAATGGTCTACTTATACCCGCAGGGCCCCTGCGCGAAGGCTCCTGGCGGCTTGAAACCGTGGATTTTCGACTCTGTAACGGCGGTCAGGCCGGCATCCAGGAGATTGCCATGAGTTTAAATCCCGCTCGGTTGTTGCCCGTGCAGTCAGGCAATGATGCAGTGCCGCCCAAGGCGGGGGAGACTGTGGTGGCGATGGCGGGTATCGGTAATCCGGGCCGTTTTTTTGCCACCCTGATCGAGCAGGGCTTCAGGCTGGCGAAGACCAAAGCCTTTGACGATCATCAGCCATTTACGGCTACAGATATCGACAGCCTGTCGACCGTTCAGCCGCTACTGATGACAGAAAAAGATGCGATTAAGTGTCGCGGTTTTGCAAAACAACACTGGTGGTATTTGGCGGTAGATGCCAAGCTCGGGCCAGATTTTGATACTCAGCTGCTGCAAAAGGTCGCGGCAGCCAAAGCGGGAAAACAAGGAAACACCCATGGCGTTCGATAAAAAATTACTGGAAATCGTGGCTTGTCCTGTGTGCAAGGGCAAACTTGAGTACCTGAAAGACAAGCAATTGCTGGTATGTAAGGCGGATAAGCTGGCCTATCCGATTGAAGATGATATTCCTGTTTTGCTGGAAAATCGTGCCGCTGAGTACCAGAGCAAGGAATAATCTCCCCGTAACCCATTGAGCGCTTCCGAAAGGGGGCGTTTTTGTGATGATGAATATTGTTCGCTGTGGCGCGATGGTTTTCGCTGCATTGCCCCTGGCCGCAATCTGATCTAGAATCCGCCTCCTTATTGATATTCTGCGATTCTGCCTGCCGATGGCAGAATCTTCCGGCCTTATGCTTGCTTGCCTTTGCCTCCTTCGGCTGCGCCTTCATTGACGGCTGTAACGGCTGTGAGCATAAGATGTTGCCTTGCCGGAGTGCGTAGGATGAACTTCGGGGATCTTATGTTTTCACTCTCCAGACTGACCCTGTCCCTGACACTTGGGTATTTCTTGTTGTGGTGCGCAGGTCCGCTGTTGCTGAATGACACCGGCTTCTGGTTTGGGCTGCCGCTCTGGTTCTGGTTTTCCTGTTTGTTGGCGCCGGCACTGCTGCTGCTCTCCCTGTCTGCTCTCAGAGCCAGGAATAAGTTATGAGTACCATTATCCCGATCTTACTGTATCTGCTGCTGAGCTTGGTGATCAGTCGCTACTTAAGCTGCCGTTTTTCACAGGGGCTGCATACAGATAAAGCCAGACAGTTCTTTATCGGTGGGCGTTTTCTTAACGGGCCTATGCTGGCGCTGACGCTGGTGGCCACTTACACCAGTGCCAGTTCTTTCATTGGTGGTCCCGGAGCCGCCTACAATATTGGCCTTGGCTGGGTGTGGCTGGCGCTGATCCAAGTGCCGGTGGCGATGCTG
>JAJNAU010000083.1 GCA_021462625.1 Shewanella sp. | reverse complement strand
GATGGGCGCCCGCAGTTTCGGCCAGTTTCAACCCGGCATCGGTGTTTACCGCCCCCACAATAATCCTGTGATGGAATATCTGCAGGTGAAAGGCCGCCTGCGCTCCAATAAGGCTCTGGTACCCAAGCGGGATCTGCGCCAGATGGTGCGCTGCTTGCGAGATAAAGAGGTGATCTGGTATACAGCCGATCAGGATTTTGGCCACTCCAGCGCTGTGTTTATTCCATTTTTCGCGGTCAAAGAGGCGGCCACCATTACCGGTGGCACTACTCTGGCCAAACTGGGTAAAGCCAAGGTGCTGCCTTTCTTCGTGCAGCGCAATGCCGATGACTGCGGGTACACCATAGAGGTAATGCCGCAGTTGGAGAACTTCCCCGGCGACAATGAGGTTACTGACGCCATCCGCGGCAATGGCATTATCGAAGAGTTGATCAGCCGTAACCCGGCGCAATACATGTGGCTGCACCGGCGTTTCAAAACCCGGCCAAATGAAGAAGATGCGTCCCTATATTGATTTTCGGCGCTAAATAGTTAAGGATGCGGCGCTATAAGCGGACAGTCCGCATCCTTAACCAGAAATGAATAGCCTGATATGAAGTTAGTTCGTTTGATATTTGCCGTAATGGCAGTTCTGTTTTCTCTGCCCACGCTGGCAACAGATTATCTGCTGCCCTCCAAAGACAGCCGCTTGGTCGGTGAAAATCAATATTACACAGTGCAGGCTAATGGCGAGAGCCTGGAATCCATCGCCTCGCGCTTTCAATTGGGCTTAACCAATATGATGGAGGCCAACCCCGGGGTTGACCCTTACCTGCCCAAGTCCGGCACCCAACTGATTATTCCCCATCAACTGATCCTGCCTGATGCGCCGCGCACCGGCATAGTGGTCAATATCGCCGAGATGCGCCTGTACTATTACCCCAAAGGGGAGGATTTTGTGCGGGTATTGCCCATCGGCATCGGCCAGGTCGGAAAAGATACCCCGGAGAACTGGGTGACCCAGGTTTACCGAAAGAAAGCCAATCCCACCTGGACCCCCACAGCCAGAATGCACAAAGAAGCACAGGCCCGTGGCGATACTCTGCCCAAGGTGTGGCCCGCTGGCCCGGATAATCCCATGGGGCTGTTCGCCATTTATATCGGTAACCTGTATGCCATCCATGGCACCAACGCCGATTTTGGCATTGGCCTGAGGATCAGTCAGGGCTGTGTACGTCTGCGCAACGAAGATATAGAGCAACTGTTCAATGCCGTGCCTATCGGTACCCGGGTGCAATTTGTCAATCAGCCTATCAAGGCCACCAAAGAGCCAGATGGCAGCCGTTACCTTGAAGTGCACCAGCCATTGTCGCACACCGAGGCAGAATTTGAATCCAACGCACCTGTACCGCTGGAGCTGTCGCCTACCATCACCCGCTTTATCGCCCACAAAGACACAGACTCATTTGTACTCAAGCGCCTGCTGGACGACAGAAACGGCATGCCAACCCGGATCAATCCCTGAACGGCTGCCAATAGCCACCCAGGGGAAACTGTTGAAATAAACGGTTCCGCATAATTTTTTCACACCTGTCGGTCAGCACTCACTGACCGACATTGCTCCGATAACAAAGCATTTCATCGAAAAAATATCAACACGTTAGCCAGAACTAATATTTATCACAGACAGGTCAGCCTTGGATCTCTACCCCCCGTGTCCTGTTGATACAGATAAAAATCACCCGCAGGCAATGCGGACACTCATTTCTCTACTGTCTACTGGTTACAGGGATCGTTTTTATCAGCTTTAATACCATGGCCTCAGGTTTTCGGGCCAAATCCAGCTCTCAACCCCAGATGCAGGATGTGATGGCAACCCTATGTCGGCGAACCCACACTGGCAGAGATTAACCGCGCCATCCGCGTAGGCTGACTTGCTTGAGCATAAGACAGGGATGTGTGCCCTCTCACAATCCGGCGTGACACAAGCCAAAGTTAATAAAGGTTAAGCTGATCCCCCTTGAGGCAGTCCTCAGGGGAGAGTAACGTTTTGGGAAGTTTTGACGCACAGGAGCTTTACATGGCAGCCTTTTCTCCTTCTTCAACCGCCCTGGTACTGATCGATTTGCAACAGGGCATATTGCCTCTGGTCGGCGGCCCTTACTCTGCCTCAGACATCATCCACAAAGCCGCCAAACTTGCACAGGGATTCAGAAGCCGCGATATGCCAGTATTCTGGGTTCGGGTAGGCTGGAGCAATGACTTTGCTGATGCGCTAACGCAGCAGGTGGACAAACCCTCAGTGATAACCGAATTGCCGGAAAATTGGTGGCATTTTCCCGCTGAATTGCAGGTACAACCTGAAGATATTCAGATAGTGAAGCACCAGTGGGGAGCATTTTACGGCACAAATCTTGACCTGCAACTGCGCCGCCGCGGCATAGATACTCTGGTACTGGGCGGAGTCTCCACTAACATCGGAGTTGAATCCACCGCCCGCAGCGCCTGGGAACACGGTTACCAGTTGATCATACCCGAAGATCTTTGCGCTGCTGCCGACACCCAGCAGCACAACAGCAGCTTTACTTACATATTCCCCCGCATAGCCAAAGTCACCTACAGCCAGCCTTTGCTGGCCTCGCTGTCAGGCACTCCCATGGGTTAATTTTTCTCGTATTTTACATTTTTGAACCACTTTAATTGGGATAAGTCCGCTTCTTCAGGCCCAGAGCTTATCCCAATTTTACTCTGCCACTCTCTTTGCCAAAAGCGACAGTCCACTGGCCATGCTATTGATTCTGGCGAACCTGGTTAGGTTCTATCCAATAATACGGGCACAGGCAGAGATCTACCTGAAATCCAGAAAATGGCCAGGTAATCCCCAAAATAGTGAGCAGGATCCCGTGGGTAATTGGGTACACCTCGTCAAAATCGCCTTCGATAAATACCTTATGTACAAAATCAGACAGGGGACCCGCGAACCGGTTTATGAGAAATACATTCTCGGCTACTGGGTATTAACCGCAACAAGAAAGTAAGCGTTCACAAACAAGAACAGCTCAAGCCTCTGTATTCAACCTGCAGCCAGATAACCGCCAACAAAGGTATCCACCAGACTGACCGTGGCCTGAATACGGGCATCAAATGCGCTTTGCCCCGGCGTGAACAGAGTCGCCCCCAAACGGGCGCCACTGCGCACCATAACGGCGGTAAAGCCAGTATCGAAGCAATTGAATTGACTGCCGGCTGCTGAACAATCCTGACCCTTGGCCAGGGTGTGAGCAATAAAATGCTGGCCCAGTTTTGCCTGCAGCTGCAGGGTGAAGGGTCCGGGCGTTCGGCTGGGCTCATAGCTACTCAAATAGGCGGTGTCACTGCTGATATCTTCACTGCAGCACAGCACGCCATCCTGCCCCAAAGCCCGCAGCAACCCATTGTGTTTCGTCAGGATCCGGCCTTCTTCAGACAACTCAGTATCCAGCGGCTTTTGTCCCACCTGCCAGGCGTAACCGATAAAGGCATCCTGTCCCTGGCGATTGAACTGCTGCCCCTTGCGAAATCCACTTGGGCACACCAAAGGCAATACGCTCAGATTGATACCGGCAAACTGGTCAGTATCCTGCGCCATCAGCCATTTCAGCACTCCCCAGGGGCCAGCAGCCTCATCGCCATGGAAACCGGCGCACACCAGAATGGATGGCAACTGTACATCCAGGGCTGGACTTTTATAGAGAGAAAGAGGAAAGCGCCCTGTCTTACCAAGTACAGTGGCGGTCATATTCAGGCGAGATATTTCGTCACTGAGCAGGGCCTGATAATGTTCAAGATCATTGCTGTCGCAGGCGAAATGGTAGGATTGCCACTGCGAAGGCTGAAACGGGGAGCGCATCAATACGTCCGGGAAAACGGAATGTATGCACTATGATACCAACCATTTACAGAAACAACAGAGCCAAACAAGCAATTGTACAGGCTGCGTGCAGCCCCTTGCTCAGCAACCCCAGAGAGCCAGACTTAAGGCTCATCCCTTCAGCTGGAGTGCGATGACCACTCCCGCACTTTACTCAAATCTTCAGCCACCCAATCGGCCTCAATACATTCTGTGAGGTGTTCGGCAATAAACGTCACCAGCTGCGCGGTCACATAGGACATTCGCAGATCCCGGCGACTGACCAGATACCAGTGGCTTTTCAGTGGGAACCCCTCAACATCAAGTACCACAGGGCGCTCTTTGCCCTCCTGCAGGGTATGACCGGAAATAACAGAAAGCCCAAGCCCGGAGGCAACACTCAAACGAATGGCTTCGTTACTCTCAATCTGCATAGTCCTGCTAAGCTCATATCCCTGACGGCTGAGCCAGGATTCAAACATCATACGGGAGGCACTGCCGGGCTCCCGTATGAGGAAGCGCTCAGTACTGAGCTGACTGAAATCCAGTTGCGACTGGCCCGCCGCCCAGTGCGATGATGGTGCGATCAGCTGCAGCGGGTTTTGAATAATCCGAGCAGCGCGAACCTGTTCACCGCTGGGCGGATGACTGAACAGATACAAATCATCCTTTTGCTGCTCAAAGCGATTGAGCACATGGGCGCGATTCCCTATGTTCAGTGTTACCTCCACCCGGGGAAACTGTCGGTAAAAAGCCCCAAGGATCCGTGGCATCACGTATTTGGCTGTGGTAACCAGACCAATATTGATATGCCCCACCCATCCTTCCCGGCTTTCGGCCAGCAGGGTATTGAAATCATTGAAGCGGGTAAACACATCGGCGCTGGCCTGATACAGCTCACGACCTATATCTGTAGGTTTCAGCCGACCATCACGGGTTTCCAGCAAGGGCTCCCCCACCAGCTCAGAAAGCTTTTTCAGCTGCATGGATACAGTGGGTTGGGTCAGGTGTAACTCGCGGGCGGCCGCAGTAATGCTCCCCTGCCTGATCACCTCTTGGTATACCTGCAACAAACGAAAGCTGAGATGCCTTAAGTTCATATTTCCATAGGCCTTAACAATAATGCATAGATAATTGTCTATGCATATTTGAAAAACAATTTATTTTGAAATATTACTCAATACTGTCAAACTTCGCAGCGGTAACATCCACCACTCAGAATCAGACAGTTACAGGAAACTGCCATGCCAGACATCGTGATCGCTTTTTTTGCACTGGGCCTGCTTGCCGGATTGGTCAAATCCGACCTCAGGGTGCCTCAATCCATCTACGAAACGCTGTCAATTCTGTTGATGCTGACTCTGGGCCTCAAGGGAGGTATGGCACTGCATGGCCAGGGCAGCACGCTGATTATCAGTGAACTTGCACTTATCGCCGCGCTGGGTCTAATCATCCCTCTGTCGTTGTACCCTTTGCTGCGCCGGTTAATCAGGCTTTCAAGGGAGAATGCCGTCAGTATCGCCGCCCACTATGGCAGCGTCAGCGCAGGTACCTTTGCCGTGGTCATCGCGTTGGCAGAGCATCTGGGCTGGCCACTCAGACCAGAAACCACCCTGTACCTGGTACTGCTGGAGTTACCTGCAATTATTGTGATGCTGTGGCTGTATCGCTTTCTCAACGCCCGAAAGCCCTTGAATGAAAGTACATCCGACACAGTCAAGATCAGCAGCGGCAACATTCTGCATGAAGCCCTCACCAGCCGCGGGGTGATACTGCTTACCGGCGGCGTGGCTATCGGCTGGGCTTATGGTGAGTCAGGCCTAGCCAGCCTTACACCTGTGTTGATGGGCGGTTTTAAAACTCTGCTGGCGCTGTTTCTACTGGAGATGGGATTGTGTACCGCCAGAGTGTGCCAGCCTTTGCCCCTGCGTCAGTGGCGTCTGATGCTGTTTGCTGCAGGCATCCCGTTCATACTGGCTTGGTGCGGTATATTGCTTGGGCTGGCCCTGGATTTGCCCAAAGGCAGTATACTGGTACTGGCAGGTCTGGCGGCAAGCGCCTCCTATATCGCCGCGCCAGCCGCTATTCGCGCAGCCATCCCGGATGCCAATATCGGCTTGGCCATGCTCGCATCACTGGGCATCACCTTTCCGATAAATGTATTAATAGGCTTACCACTCTATGCGCAATGTATTGAAATGATGTTTTAGGATGGGTTATGCCTTGTAAAAAGCGTGGGGAACTCAAATACTCGCCACCTTTTACAGCCCGGCTTAGTAGCGTTCAAAAATCTGTGTCACTTCAATAAATTGTAAAGAAAAAGAAATAACACATGTCTCAGCCATTTGATTTCAACCAAGCATTACAGGATTTGCAAGCCGAGAAATACCTCGGGGAACCCATAACAGGATAACAGGTGTTAGCCCATCAATTCGATAACCAACCGCCTTTAGATAGTTCCCCACCCGCGGTTAGCCGTTAAAACCGTGGACTGTCGAAGTTGGATTGTGGCAGACTTTTTACCACCAATTTACTCAGATTATCTATCCACCCAATACCTTACAGTACATTGCTTTCACCAACCCGGTCTGCTGTTCGAACTGCTCTTCAGGCACCACACCCGGCAGCCCAAGCAAAGTCAGTCTGTGACTTTCATTTCTCAACAGACAATATACCCGGATCAAACTCTCAGCCTCTGTGGCTGACAGAATTTCCAACTCGGCTAAGTTTTCAAAAATCCGAACATTATCAGACCAGGTAGTTAATTCTTCGTTAGAGTGACTGTACGCCAGCACCAGATATTGAGCAATAAACTCTATATCCGCTATCCCGCCAGGACTTTGTTTGAGATCGAATTTTCCCTCTTTAACCTTCAGCAGGTGCTCACGCATTTTAGTGCGCATATCCCTCACCGCTTTAGCCAGCCCCAGCCTGTCTCTGACCTGCGATAATACAGCGTGGCGTATTTCCTTGAAACGCTGTGCCAGCACCTGGCCGCCGAATACCAAACGCGATCGTACTAGGGCCTGATGTTCCCAGATCCAGGCTTCACTGGCCTGATATTCTCCGAAGTTTTCAATTTCACTGACCAGCAAACCCGAGGCACCCGAAGGACGCAGACGTATATCCACTTCATACAGCTCGCCGGATAGGGTACGGGTAGAGAACAGGTGCAAAATCCGCTGGGCCAGTTTCACATAGAAATGGCTGGCATCTATCTGACGGTCACCATTAGTCTGCACGCCCGGCGGCGCATTGTGCAGAAACACCAGATCCAGATCTGAGCCATACCCAAGCTCTATCCCCCCCAGCTTGCCATAACCCACCACGGCAAAACCTGAGTTACCCGGCTGCAGATGCGATGGGAACCCGTGTCTGGCGGAAATCTGATGCCAGGCTTGATTGACTACCTGCTCAATGATGGCCTGCGCCAGATAGGTCAAATGATCGCTGACCTGCATCACAGGCAAAATTCCGGTAACATCAGCGGCGGCAATTTTCAGCTGCTGGGACAATTTGAACTGGCGCAGCGCCTCCATCTGTTGCTCCATATCATCGTCGGGTACCCGCAGCAGCGCCTGTCTGAGCTCAGCTGGGTAATCATCCAGCGATGTGGTGTCATACAGCTGCACAGGATCGATAAGCTCATCCAACAACATGGGAAAGCGCGCCAGCTGCTCGGCAATCCAGGGACTTATGCAGCACAAACTGATCAATTGCTGGCGTGCGCCGGGGTTTTCGCACAAGAGTTCAAGATAGGTGGTGCGGGTAAGGATCTGATCCAGTACCCGAGAAACCGGCGCAAACGCATCGCAGGGCTCACTGTGGGCAAACAGCTCTTCCAGCAGCTTGGGCATCAACCTGTCTAGGGTATCCCGTCCGCGGGGGCCGATGGTTCGCCTTGAGGTCTGCTCCCGCCATTGATTGAGCACAGGCCAGAGTTTGTTATCATCTATGCCATTTTGACTCAGTATCAGGCAGGCTCCCTCTTCCTGACGCTCCTGCCACAGGGCTGCAGTCCAGTGATCCATGTCCTGATCGCCCTCATCGCCACCCACTGTCGCCCTGAAGTGGCGGTGAATATTGTCCATCACCGCATCGATTCTGGCCTGCAGCGCCAGAATATCGGCCTCACCCAGTACAGCGCACAGCCTTTGCCAGTCCCGGTTATTGTCCGGCAGGGTTTGAGTTTGTTTATCGTCTATGGCCTGCAGCAGATTTTCTACCCGCCGAAGGAAGTCATAGCCCTGGCGCAACTCATCCAGCGCTCTGGCATCCAACGGCCCCCGTGCGTTGAGGCTTTCCATGGCGCGGTGGATGCTCGGGGTGCGCAAACTGGGTTCACGACCGCCGCGGATAAGCTGAAAACTCTGCACCACGAACTCCACTTCGCGAATGCCTCCGGCTCCCAGCTTGATATTGTTGCTCAGCTGACGACGGCGGACGTCACGACTGATAAGCTGTTTCATCCTACGCAGGGATTCGATGGCGGAGAAATCGATATAACGGCGATACACAAAGGGCCGCAGCATCTCCTGCAGCGCCATACCCTCAGAAGTCTGGGGCCCAAGCACTCGCGCCTTGACCATGGCATAGCGCTCCCAGTCCCGTCCCTGCTCCTGATAATAATCCTCAAACGCATGGCTGCTGACCACCAGCGGTCCACTGTCACCATAGGGACGCAGGCGCATATCTACCCGGAACACAAAACCATCCATGGTCACCTGATCCAGCAGGTTCACTACTTTCTGCCCCATGCGGGTGAAAAATTGCTGATTGTCCAGTGCCCGCCTGCCCTTCCGGGTTTCACCGTGCTCGGGAAACACGAATATCAAATCAACGTCAGAGGAAAAATTCAGCTCACCGCCGCCCAGTTTGCCCATCCCCAGGATCAGTAATGGCTGGGGATTCCCCTCAGCATCACAGGGAGTACCGTATTGAGTACAGAGTTTGCGGTATGCCCAGTCCCGGGCACCGATAATCAGCGCCTCAGCCAGCGCCGAAATATCCTCCAGGGAGGTAGATAAGGTACTGAGATTAAGAAAATCCCGGTAGGCCAGAGTCACAAGATGGCGATTACGAAAATCCCGCAGGCACTTTCTGGCCTGTTCATCATCAGCGACCTTATCCAGCAACTGAGTCAACTGCTCTCCATAACTTTGATGCTCGTCCAAAGCACGCGGCGCCACCACTGTAGGCAACCAATCAGGATGGCGACACAGTTGCGTGGCAATATAGTCGCTCAGGCTCAATACTCTGATAACACGCTGTCTGTCATCATGAGTCAGTGCCAGCCATTCGGGCGACTGAGTTTGTTCCAAAATCTGCAGATACCGCTGCGCTTCCTGCTGAAGCTCGGCCGGTAATTCCACCGGCCCGCTGCACTCACCTGTCATACCCCTTCCTAAATACAAATCAGCCACTAACATACTAGGGGCTGTTGACCTTTCATGGTTGAATTTTGCTCGTTCTAGACGCGCTTTATTCGCGACGCAAGGTGTGCCGCCTAGGGGCCTAAGCAAATACCATGCAACAAAGAGTAAAGCGCGTATAGCCGAGCCCTTCGGGCAGCGTTTGTCGTCGCTTTCTGCTGCATTAACGCTCATTTATGTAGAACACAGCACAATCGCGTTGCTTTGTATAAAACAACGACAAAGTGCTGCAAAAACCATCTTCAAAGGTCAACAGATCCTAGGTTCTGTTGACTCAATGGCATACAGCTTTTGGATATAACTCAGCGGCAGATCAGCTTTACCAGATTTGCCTTTGGGCTGGGCTTTCTTGGCTTCAATAAATTTGCGGCGGGCATGCCCCCCAACATTCCACCAGGCTTAGCCTGAGTTTGCTCGTATCCGGCATAGCCATCCACCTGGAGATAGTCTCAAAAGCCATCCAGGAAATCCACCGGGCATTGTCCACTGCGGCTTGCCTGGTAATCGTACAACACGATATTGGGTGGACTTTGCCCTTGTGGTGAGTCTGCACCACTGCAGTAAGGTCACATGTAACAGGTCGATTTGTTTCCATTGACCACCGCGAGAGTGGTCTCATCGGCTTGCAGTATGGGCTATTTCAGCAATTCTTGTCGTAACCGGGCATAGCGGCGCTTTAGCGCCTCGGCACAGAGCTCATCCAGGCCGACAGGGTCTTGAAGCTTAACTCAATGCCATACTGCGAAAACATCACTTCCTTGCGGTAGAGTGACTGGCCGTATTGGTACTTACTGATCACTATCCGGCAAAGCCGGCACCGCAATCGTCAGATTTACACTGGCATACTCCAGTGATACGACAGCTTCAAAAGCTAACGGGAAAAACTGCCCCAATGCCACACCCAGCACGATGCTTAGGGAAGGTGTCAACAAGTCCTCGCACCGCTCTGGCTTACGGGCAAATTCGAGTTCAAGGTATTCAGGTGCAGCTCTCGCTACGGACAAGGCCATTAACGTCGAGCAGCGTCGCGCATCTCGGGGCTGTCACCACTCGCTAAGCACGTACGGGACTTATTCGCACCTTCCTTAAGACCAACCCAGACAGAAAGATAACGTTCAAACAGTCCCATGACTCAGTTCCTAAATAAATCAGCACGCTTAGGCGGAACAGGATTTTTGGCATTCCGGGCGGTTGCCCATGGCTTTGAGCCAGATCAGAGGCTGAGTCAGCACAGGATCCGGCAACAAAAGAACTGTGTATCCTTAATCGCGAACGCCAAATTCAACACAATGGTTGTAAAATATGCGGCCTCAAAAGAGTGGAAGGCAACCAGCAATGGTATAACCAACCATGAAAAAGCCCCCTGCAGCCCTGAGGACCGAGAGATGAATCTTGCTGATTCCGTTCTTGCCGTGAATAACGATCTTCCCATCCGTACCGACAAACCCGTGCACAGCGGCAAAGTTCGCAGTGTCTACTGGCTGACCGAGGCTGACAGTCGTCGGCTGATCGAGCAAGAGGGTTACGATCTCCCGACCGACACGCCATTGGCGATCATGGTGATCTCAGACCGGATCTCCGCCTTTGACTGTATCTTTCACGGTGAAGGCGGTCTCAAGGGTATTCCCGGCAAAGGCGCAGCCCTGAACGCTATTGCTAATCACTGGTTCCAACTGTTTAAAGAGAACGGCCTGGCCGACAGCCATATTCTGGATATCCCTCATCCCTTTGTGTGGATAGTGCAAAAGGCCCGCCCGGTGAAGGTAGAGGCCATTATTCGCCAGTACATCACAGGCTCCATGTGGCGTGCCTATGAGAAAGGTGAGCGGGTCTTCTGTGGTATCACCCTGCCTGATGGCCTTAAGAAAAATCAGAAGCTGCCTGAGCTGCTGTTCACCCCTTCCACCAAGGGAATTGTGACCGGCATCCCCGGCGTACCTGAGCAGGATGATGTGAATATCAGCCGCGCCGATATCGAAGCCAACTTCCAGGCCTTTGGTTTTGAAAAGCCTGAAGATATCGACCTGTATGAAAAACTGCTGAAAGAGGGGTTTGGAGTGATTTCCCAGGCGCTGGCCAAACTGGATCAGTTGTTTGTGGATACCAAGTTTGAGTTTGGCTATGTCACTGACCGCAATGGCAACTCAAAACTCATCTACATGGATGAAGTGGGTACCCCGGATTCCTCACGCATTTGGGATGGCGCCGCCTATCGCGATGGTAAGATCCTGGAAAACTCCAAGGAAGGTTTCCGTCAGTTCCTGCTGGATCACTTTCCGGATCCCGATATTTTTCTGAACAAAAATAGAATGCCTGAGCGCGAAGCCCTCGCCCGTAACAATGCCCTGCCACTTAATGCCATGATGGACATCTCCCGCACCTACACAGCTATTGCCGAAAAGATTATCGGTACCACCCTGCCCCTGAGTAATAACCCTAAGGCAGAAATCATCGCTGTACTTAAAGAGCAATATCAGCTTATCGATTAATCTGGGGGTTTCAACCTGAAAAACTCCCCTGCTTTTGAGGGGAGTTTTGTGAGAAGTTAAATGAAAGTGGATAAGGTGAAAAAGCTTAAGCCAATTTCACTTGGAGCATTAGGGAGGTGCGAACAAGTCCTCGCACCGCTCTGGTTTATGAGCAGAAGCGAGTTCGAGGTATTCAGATAAAGGAAGGCTGGTTGCCTTTCAAGGCGGAATACCGCAGCAATCGTATTTGCTCGAAAGCCCCGTAGGGCGAGGCTGACAGCCCTATCTGCTTTGTTGCAGTTCTCGCTAAGGACTCAGGCCATTAACTTCAAACTGCGCCGCGCATCTAGAGGCTGCCAGCACTCGCAGAGCACGCATGGGACCTGTTCGCACCTTCCCTAACAATCCTGCTGTCTTCATAGAAAAGATAAACATCGCTGAAATCATATTCTGTTAATTTCCATTGGCTCCCTTAGAGTAGCTGAAGTCACCTTCCACCGGAAAATGATCAGACAGATCCCACAAACCAAACAGGCTCGAATCAATACTTCTTATTATCCGCAGGGTGTTAGTACTGGTAATTGGTTTAACATGCTCATTGCTGTAGAGCACATAATCGAGATATCCCTGTTCACCAGTGGCCCAGTGATTAAGTTCAGGATTAAAACTGTAAGTGTAAAGTCCACTTGCCTGAGGTTCTGTTGCATTGAGCACATTCAACAATGCCTTGTATTCGCCAGGATAGTGGATTTTGTCAATATTGAAATCACCGGCGAACAATACCGGCTCTTTAGCCGGAATGTTCAGGCTGTCGACAAAGGATTTGAATTGAATAATTTGATTAGCCCTGACTTCTTTGTCTTTGGCGCTGTCATCAGCCTGTGGGTGGGTACCGAAGACATTATATATGCTTCCATTTTTGTTGATCCTGGCGTACACCACGCCCTTGGCGGCGAAACAGTCTACACCTTGACAATCGTCGTAAACAACCTGTTCCTCAGACTCAATGGGCCAGCGACTGACAATAACAACGCCACCATTCAGCGGTTCCCCGGAACGGTCAAGCTTTTTGGTATGATAGGGATATTCTTTAGCAATATGATTCAGGAAATCCGAACGCAGGCTATTATCAAAGAGTTCTTCAAAAACAATAACATCATAACCCTTAACCGCATCCACCATCGCATTCAACCGTTCACCTGTGTAACTGGAAATGATACCGGGCAGCAACGCCCAGGTGTTGTATGTAAGGACTTTCAGATTATCATTCCCTTGAGAAGTTGGATTCACGACTTGATCATGAATAACGTAGTAAATATCATCTCCATCTACTCTGGATGCTTGTGCCTGAAAAGCGAAAACGCCGGCTTTTTTATCAGACTGGAATGACTGTTGATGAACCGCGCGATCCGTAAACCATGGCATTTCGGTGCCGTCAACGATACCACTTTGCCAAATGTCGCTAAAGGTGGTTCTGCCCTTGAGTTTTTGCCGTAATATTATCTTGTTTGGCAATCCGGTTACTTCGGTATCAAAATCATAGGTTTTACCCGCTTTAATGCCTTCGTCACGATTCAGTCGCAATATCTGACGGCTAGCCCTCGGGGGGACTGAAAACGCCAACTGCTGGTACTCGTTACCTGGAGTAAGAGTGGTATCACCATGCACCTTGGTTTCAAGTTTGATGGCATGGTCTGTATCATTGGTGACATATACATAGCTAGTTGCCCAAGCAATGTTTTGTAAGCAAAGCAATAATACACACGTCAATAATTTTTTCATAACAATTCGCCTGTTAGTGTTAGCAAAGGTGCGAACAAGCCCTCGCACCGCTCTGGCTTACGGGTAAATTCGAGTTCAAGTTATTCAGCTGAAGCAAGGCGGGTTGCCTTTCAAAGCGCAATTCCACAGCAATCGTGTTTGCCAGTAAGTCCCAAAGGGCAAAGCTAATAGCCCTATCTGCTTGGTTGCAGCTCTCGCTAACGACTCAGGCCATTAACGTCGAGCTGAGTCGCGCATCTAGGGCTGACATCACTCGCAGAGTACGCACGGAACTTATTCTTCGCAATCGCACCTGCCTTAAAGTTTATACTCTAGTCTTTAAAACTTATGCAGTTTATAACCTTGGCAAACCTCTCTGATGATCTCACATATTTAGTCTTATTTAAATAAGGCAATCATCCTAGTAAAAAGGTATTAATTAAATATTCATTGCCACCTGGCGAATTTGAAATCATTAGGTTTTACTATTTTTAGCTTGTTAACATTCAAAATTTAATTTTCAGAGTATATTACTTGAAGGCTTTGCTAAGGCAGTACATGCTGAAATAGACTGATTTAACGACCGTTGACCAGGCGATTATTGCTCATGCAGTAAACCGAATTAATGAACGACCAAGAAAATCTCTTGGCTATCGGCTGCCAAGGTAGTTTTGAATGAACTACGTCAAACTGCCTAAGCGAACGTTGCAATTCAGACTTCAATCTGCGCAGACTTTTTGCATTAAAGAACAGGCGCATAATTTCGTAAAGCTTAAAATTTAGGCCAGTATTATTTTTAATATTTTTCAACTTTGACTTTCGTACTTTCTCATCAGTCATAGCCTGAACCTTAAGCATTTAGGTGCTCCCATATCGCTTCCAAACTGTCTCCTTGCCTGGCTTTTGACTGCTGAGCTCGGAGACAGT
>JAJNAU010000082.1 GCA_021462625.1 Shewanella sp. | reverse complement strand
AAGTCATTAAGCCTGCTACGAGCTGATTTGAGTTGGGCAATAGAATATATTACAAAAAACTGTCTCCGAGCTCAGCAGTCGAAAGCCAGGCGTGGCAACAGCTTGGAGGCAGCATGGGAGCATTTTGATGCTTAAGGTTCAGGGTATGACAGGTTGTTATATTCGATATCAAACTCCCCGAAGTCTGGCTGCATCATTTAATGTTGAATACCAAGTGAGCGGTTGCTAGTCGTCCTGTTGAGCTCGGCAGCTCCTTAGACTCTGCGGAAAACTTACAACAAAGAGTAAAACACTTTTATCCCTTCCTCGGCGAAAGTTTCATTGTCTTATTGTCAAGGTGTTTAATGTCAAAAATCCCTTGGGTGTTAACATCTGTTCTCCTGAGATCAGGTTAATCAAACTTCTTTTGCTGACGTATTGCTTTGACGTTGCCGCGCTGCTTTTTGCTGTCCAGCCGGCGCCGCTGGCTGGCTTTAGTGGCTTTGGTGGCAATGCGTTTTTTCTGGGTAATGCCAACGCTGGCAACTAGTGCAATAAACTGCTCAAGTGCCAACTCCCTGTTGGCTTCCTGGCTCCGCGATTGCTGACATTTTATGATGATCTTGCCGCTTTGGGTAATTCTGTGGTCGCTCAGTGCCAGCAGTCTCTCGATGTAGATTTCCGGCAGGGATGACCCCCTTATTTCAAAAATAAGCTGGGCAGCGGTGGAGACCTTGTTGACATGTTGGCCGCCGGCACCGCTGGAGCGGATGAACTGCCACTGGATTTCACTTTCCTGTACTGAAACACGGTTTGAGATCTTGATCATGGTTATGGTAGTTTGCCAACCTTGCTGACGTTATCGCCTTTAGGCGTGAATAATGCAGTTAAGGATACCAGTTTCTGTAGTCTGTTGTGGGGAAACACCTAATGCTTTGTCAGATCCCGGATATTACCAAAGGGGTGATCAGTTTATTTGTCAGTGGCCGGATATCCACTCAGGATTATATTCATTGTCTCTTGCCTTTGATGAGTCAGGCGAGGAAAGAGCGGGGCCGGGTTTGCCTCTATATTGAGGCGGACGTACTGCTGGAGGGCTGGGAAGATCTGAGCGTCTCAGGCGGCACGTTGCAGCCCCTGCCTGAGCTGGACGCCCTGGTATTTGTCGGTGGGCCAGATTGGGTGGGCAATGCGGTGCATCTGCTGGGACCCTTCCTCAGGGGGGATATTGCTTGGTTTCCACTGGAGCAAAAGCAGGCGGCGAGGGACTGGATAAGTCATCGTTCTGACTGCTGTTGATGTATTTATCAAAGAGAAGGAAAGCAAGATGAAATCAATGAAAGCTCTACTGGCTACCCTGTCGGTAGTGACTCTGTTATCAGCCTGTGCCCCGGAAGTGGGTAGTGAAGCCTGGTGTAAGGAGATGAAAGAAAAGCCCAAAGGTGACTGGACCGTGAACGAAGCTGCCGACTATGCCAAGCATTGTGTGTTTAAGGAAGATGCGAAGTAAGTCCCGTGCCTGCTCTGCCAGTGATGACAGCCCCGAGATGCGCGACGCAGCTCAACGTTAATGGCCTAAGTCCTTGGCGAGAGCGGCAACCAAGCAGATAGGGCTGTCAGCCTTGCCCTTTGGGGCTTTCGGGTAAACACGATTGCTGTGGTATGCCGCTTTGAAAGACAAGCCGCCTTGCTGCAGCTGAATACCTTGAGCTCGAATTTACCCTTAAGCCAGAGCGGTGCGAGGACTTGCTTGCACCTTCCTTAACTGGGCCTTACTGTTTACAGACTCAGTTATAAAATGGAATGCCCTTTTTTCAGGGCATTTTTTGAACCTGTGAGTTGTTCAAGTTACATACTGCTTGTTAAGGTGCTAATAATACATCAAAATGTCTTTTTGAAGTGAACGAAACAATAGGATGCTTGTCTGCTAACGTAGATGTTAATACCGGGAAAGTAGGAACAGGTCAAAGCCCCGCAAGGCCTGGCTTACAGCCGTAACTGCCGGGTTGCAGTTTTTGCGCAGGACTGAGGCCATTAACTTCAAACTGCGCCGCGCATCTAGAGGCTGACAGCACTTGCAGAGCACGCACGGGACTTATTCGCACCTTCCTTAGCAAAAAACTGTGTCTTGCATCCAACGGCAGTAAATTAACGCACAGTACGCGCAGGAGCTATTCGCACTTTCCCAATTATCGCGCTTTATTTTTTTCAGGACGGTTTCATTGCGCAATTGGATCACCAAAAGCATGCACAAAATGGTACAGGTATTAATTGCTCTTGTGCTGTTGCAGTTGGCTGCGGCGAACTTGGGTGGTCATCAGCTGCACGCCGGTAACAGTGCTGAACAAGAAAGTGAGCATGCTCATTTGCAGTATGTGGCTATGGTGGAAACCCTGGCGCAGTTTATTGATTGCGTGTGTGAAGCGGATGCTCTTTGTGCGACCAGTCAAAGCGAGCATCAGCATCTGGTGACTGAGCTTAAGCAGGTCGATCTCTGCCTTGACTGCCAGTGTCACGGTGGCGTGGTGAGCATGCTGTCCCATATGTCGGCATTGCCCGACAGCCAACCCGATTTTATTTCCCCTTTCAGTGATACACCGTATTTGCCCCCACTGATGCTGCCGGAATATCGCCCGCCCATCGCTTAATCCTGATCTCATTTGTTAATTATCCGCAGGTTGCGGCGGTCTGATTGCGCCCTGTTTCAAGGAGCCGGGTCAGTCTCATCCGCACTGCAGCAGATTTAGTTGTTGATACAGGATTGGTTATGAACAAATCCATTTTGGCTATGGCGCTGCTGGGATGTTCCTGGGGCGCACTGGCAAACGCCGACTCCTTGTTGTCGGCCGGGCAGATTACGCCACAAAGTCAGGCCCAGTCGAAGCTGGAAACGGCCAACTGGGCGGCATCCCTGCTTGGACAAATAGAACAATTACCGGAAATGGCGGCGCAGCAGGCCAGAGCCCGGCAGCTGGGGTTTGCATTGGGAGCTGCATCCCGGGCGGTATATAACCCTGAACTGGGGCTGAGCTATGTCAGTGGTCAGGAAGATACCTATGGCATAGCGCTGAGTCAGACCATCGACTGGGGTGACAAATCCGGCACCACCCGCAATCAGGCATTGCTGGCACAGCAAATCGCCCAGCTGGAAATGGGACTTGAGCACAGCCGTTTATTGGGAGAAGGACTGCTGGCGCTGATTGAACAGCAGGCCCGCAATAAAGAACTGGCGTTCGCCAGGCAGCAGCTGGAGTACGCTGGGACTCAGCTGGAAATCGCCCGTCAGCGGGTGATGGCAGGGGATATTTCCCGCGCCGCATTGGAGCTGATGTCCATGGAGCTGGCCGGCAATAGTGCCGATTACGCTATGGCCGAGCAGGCGGCGCTGGCCGCCGATATCCGCGTCATGTCCTTGCTGGGGATTGATAGCCTTGGCGGTGCTGACGTGAGCGGCGAACAGCCGCTGTTTACCGACCTGCTGGCGTTCATCTCCACCGAAGGCTTTGCCACGGTTGACATGCAGTTGCCCGCCCTGTCGCTGGCGTACAAGCAGGTGCAGCTGGCCAAAGCCGCGGCGGCGGCTGCCCGCAGTGACAACAGCATCGACCCAACTATCAGCCTGAGCGCCGAGCGCGATGGGGATGACAACAAGTTCGGCGTGGGGCTGTCGCTGCCTTTGCAGGTTCGCAACAACTTCCGTGGGGTTAATGCCGCCGCTGATGAGGCTATCGCTGTCGCCGAGCAGCTCTATCTGGCCAGAGAGCGCCAGCTGAAACAACAACATCAACAATTCCTGATGAGTGTGCCCAGGCTGATGGAGCGCTATCGCGACTGGCAGCAGTTGGCGTATTCCGCCGGCAGTCAGGCTGCCAGTTCTCTGGGCCAGCAGTGGCAATTGGGGGATATCAGCACCAGTGATTATCTGCAAAGCCGTCGTCAGCTGTCTGCCAACTATCTGGTGGGCTTACAGCTGGAGTCGGTCATTTACCAAAATTGGATTGAATGGCTGGCTGCTTCTGGCCAGTTAGTCGCTGTTGTTCGCACGCTTGCCGATCAGCCTGCCACTGCCGCTAAATAGGAAATGACATCATGAAAACAAATAACCCAACCACATTGTCAGCGGTCGCATTGTCCCTTGGCCTTTGTTTAAGTGCCGCCCTGTTTTACTCCTATGCCCCGGCTGCGATTGCCGGCCCGGGCCATGGCTCCGAGCAGAAACAGGATGATCATGCTGAAGAGGGGGTGGCGTTCGCCCCTGAAAGTGCGAAGGAAGGCGAAGATGAGCACGGCCTGCATCTGAGTGCGCAGCAGCTTAAGCTGGCCTCCATCGAGGTGATGCCGGTTTCTGAGCAGTCGTTCAGCTTAAGTGCGGTGGCTACAGCCACCCTGTCGGTGGACAGAGACAAAACAGTGACCCTGGCACCTCAGCTGGATGTACGGGTACTGGCCCGCCATGTGGTGCCCGGGCAGGAGGTGAAGGACGGTCAGCCGCTGTTGACCCTGGGCGGCGCCGCAGTGGCGCAGGCACAGGCGGATTACATTAAAGCTGCTGCTGAGTGGCAGCGGGTCAGCCGTATGAATAAAAGCGCCGTCAGCGCCAGTCGACGTTTGCAGGCACAGGTGGATGCCGAGCTGAAACGCGCCATTCTGGAAGCGCTGAAAATGACCCCGGCGCAGATCAAAGCGCTGGAAAGTCGCCCTGAAGCCATAGGTCAGTACCAGTTGCTGTCGCCCATCGAGGGGCGGGTGCAGCAGGATGTTGCCCAGCGTGGTCAGGTGTTTGCGGCAGGGACGGCGCTGATGCAACTGACCAATGAGTCCTATTTGTGGGTCGAAGCCCAGATCACCCCGGCGCAGGCCGAAAATATTGAGGTGGGTGCCGAGGCCATGGTGCGGGTGGGCGACAAGCTGCTGCCCGCCGAGATCATCGGTCGCTCTCATGAGCTGAATACCGTCACCCGCACTGAGCAGGTGCTTGCCAGAATGCATAACCCCGGGCATGTACTGCATGCTGGTCAGTTTGCTGAACTCTACCTGAGAGATATCGGCAGCGAAGGCGTGGTACTGCCGGACGCCGCGCTGACCCGAAGTGTAGATGGTCACTGGCAGGTGTTTGTGGCTGAGGGAGATGGCTTTGAGGCCAAAGAGATCACTGTGGTCGAGCGTCAGCGCGGCATGAATCTGGTGCAGGGGCTGCACCATGACGATCAGGTCGTGGTTTCCGGCGCCTTCTTCCTGGCATCAGAGCAGGCCAAATCCGGCTTTGATATCCACAATCACTGAGGCTGGGCGCTGAGGCAAATAAGACTATGTTGAATAAATTGATTGAGGTGGCAGTGCGCCACCGTCTGCTGGTGCTGCTGGCACTGGTATCGGTGCTGGTGGCCAGCGTGTTTGTGCTGCCGAAACTGAATCTAAATGCCTTTCCCGATGTGACCAATGTGCAGGTGACGGTGAATACCGCGGCGGAAGGTCTGGCGGCGGAAGAGGTGGAGAAGCTCATCACTTACCCGGTGGAGTCGGCTATGTACGCTCTGCCGGAAGTGACTGAGGTACGTTCTTTGTCCCGTACCGGTCTATCGATTGTGACCGTGGTATTTGCCGAGGGCACGGATATCTACTTTGCCCGTCAGCAGGTGTTTGAGCAGTTGCAGGCGGCCAAGGAGAGTATTCCTGCCGGTGTGGGTGTGCCGGCAATTGGCCCCAACACCTCGGGGCTGGGACAGGTGTACCAGTACATTCTGCGTGCCGATAAAGACTCGGGCGTCACTGCCGATGAGCTGCGCAGCCTGAACGACTATCTGGTGAAGCTGATTTTGATGCCGGTGAGCGGAGTGACAGATGTGCTCTCATTCGGCGGGCATGTGCGTCAGTATCAGGTGCAGGTTGATCCTAACCGCCTGCTGAGTTACGGCCTGAGTATTGGGGCTGTGACGGCGGCGCTGGAGAGTAACAACCGTAACGCCGGTGGCTGGTTTATGGATCAAGGCCAGGAGCAACTGGTGGTGCGTGGCTATGGTCTGCTGCCATCCGGTGACGACGGTCTGGCCGCTATCAGGGAGATCCCGCTGACCGAGTCGGCCGGTACCCCGGTGCGGGTGGCAGATATTGCCAAGGTGGAGTACGGCTCGGAGATCCGGGTCGGTGCCGTGACCATGACCCGCAAGGATGATACCGGACAGGCTGAGCACTTGGGCGAAGTGGTGGCCGGCGTCGTACTCAAGCGCGTGGGTGCCAATACCAAGGCCACCATCGATGATATCGCAAAAAGGGTGCTGCTTATCCAGCAATCTCTGCCCAAAGGCGTGCACTTTGAGGTGTTCTACGATCAGTCGGATCTGGTGAAAACCGCGGTCACCACAGTGGTGGATGCGCTGCTGATGGCCTTTGTGTTCATTCTGGTGGTACTGGCGCTGTTTCTGGTGAACTTGCGCGCCACTGTGCTGGTGCTCTTATCTATCCCGGTATCCATCGCGTTGGCGCTGATGGTGATGAGTCATTTTGGCATGTCGGCCAACCTGATGTCGCTGGGCGGTTTGGCGGTAGCTATCGGTATGCTGGTGGACGGCTCTGTGGTGATGGTGGAGAACATCTTCAAACATCTGTCCCGCCAGGAGAGCCATTTATCTGTGCCGCAAAGGGTACTGGCCGCCGCCCGTGAGGTGTGCAGCCCGGTATTCTTCGCCACCGCGATCATTATTGTGGTGTTCGCGCCCCTGTTCGCCCTGGAGGGGGTGGAGGGCAAGATGTTCCAGCCAATGGCAGTGAGCATCATTCTGGCAATGATCTCCGCGCTATTGGTGGCACTGGTTGCTGTGCCTGCACTGGCGGTTTACCTATTCAAGCGTGGCGTGACTGTACGTCGCAGCCCATTGCTGGAGCCGCTGGATGCCGGTTACCGCAAGCTGCTCAAAGGCGCAATGGCCAGGCCGAAACTGGTGCTTGGCAGTGCGCTGGCGATGTTCGTGCTGAGTATGGCCGTGTTGCCGCGACTGGGGACTGAATTTGTACCTGAGCTTGAGGAAGGTACCATCAACCTGCGGGTGACCCTGGCGCCGACTGCCAGTTTACAAACCGGGCTGGATGTGGCGCCTCACCTGGAAGCCATGCTGATGGAGTTTCCCGAGGTGGACTATGCATTAAGCCGTATCGGTGCTGCTGAGCTGGGGGGCGATCCTGAGCCGGTGTCCAATATCGAAATCTATATTGGACTCAAACCGGTAGAAGAGTGGACCTCGGCTTCAAGCCGTCAGGAGCTGCAGCATCTGATGCAGGAGCGGCTGAATATCTATCCCGGCTTGCTGTTTACCTTCTCTCAGCCTATCGCCACCCGGGTGGACGAGCTGCTGTCTGGTGTAAAAGCTCAACTGGCGATCAAGCTGTTTGGTCCAAATCTGGATGTGCTGTCCAGCAAAGGGCAGCAACTGGCCGAGCTGGTGGGCACGATTCCCGGTACAGTCGATGTATCGCTAGAGCAAGTGACAGGTGAAGCACAGCTGGTGGTGCGCCCCAAGCGCGACATGCTGGCGCGCTATGGTATTAGTGTGGATCAGGTGATGAGTCTGGTCAGTACAGGTATTGGCGGAGTACAGGCAGGCCAGGTGATCGACGGTAATGCCCGTTACGATATTCAGGTGCGTCTTGCTGAGAGTTTCCGTAAAACCCCGGATACGATTGAGGAGCTGCTGCTGACCGGCGTCAACGGTGCCACCGTGCGTTTGGCGGAAGTGGCCGATCTAGTGGTGGAGATGGCGCCGCCCAATATCCGCCGCGATGATGTGCAGCGCCGGGTGGTGGTGCAGGCCAATGTTTCCGGCCGGGATATGGGTTCAGTGGTGGCCGATATCTACGCCATAGTGTCCAAGGCCGAGCTGCCTGCTGGTTATAGCGTGCTGGTCGGTGGTCAGTATCAGAATCAGCAGCGTGCCCAGCAAAAGCTGATGCTGGTGGTGCCGGTCTCCATCGCGTTGATCGCCCTGCTGCTGTATTTCTCCTTCGGCAGTGCCCGTCAGGTAGCACTGATCATGGCTAACGTGCCGCTGGCACTGATCGGTGGAGTGTTAGCCCTGTTTATCAGTGGCACGTACCTGTCTGTGCCCAGTTCCGTTGGGTTTATTACCCTGTTCGGGGTGGCTGTGCTTAACGGTGTGGTACTGGTGGATGCCATCAACCAGCGTCGTCACGCCGGTCAGGAGACCCATGAGGCAGTATTTGAAGGCACTGCCGGTCGTCTGCGCCCGGTACTGATGACGGCGCTGACCTCGGCACTGGGGCTTATCCCTATCCTGATGTCCAGCGGCATCGGCTCTGAAATTCAGAAGCCTTTGGCTGTGGTGGTGATCGGCGGTCTGATCAGCTCCACCGCGCTGACGCTGCTGGTGCTGCCTGCGCTTTATAACCTGCTGGAAGGGGGGGACAAAGGCACAACTCAGCAACGGGATGGGTGACACTGTTTTGGATTTCTAAAAACTGATTGCTGACAGCATGAAGTGCCAAAACCTAGGGTCTGTTGACCTTTCATGGTTGAATTTTGCTCGTTCTAGACGCGCTTTAATCGCGACGCAAGGTGTGCCGCCTAGGGGCCTAAGCAAATACCTTGCAACAAAGAGTAAAGCGCGTATAGCCGAGCCCTTCGGGCAGCGTTTGTCGTCGCTTTCTACTGCATTAACGCTCATTTGTGTAGAACAACTACACTACAATCGCGTTGCTTTGTATAAAACAACGACAAAGTGCTGCAAAAACCATCTTCAAAGGTCAACAGACCCTAAGGAAGGTGCGAATAAGTCCCGTGCGTGCTCTGCGAGGACTTGTTCGCACCTTTCCTAACAGCTGTCATCAGCAGAGCTGGATCCCATCGGTGCTGCCGACGACTACATGGATGCAAGGGGTAGGACGAAGCAGGATGCCAGAGTCGAAGAATGTTGGTGAAAATCGTGTGGACGAGGCATGGGCGAGTATCGCGCAGCGATAAGCTCACAAGCGCAAGGCAGGGTGACCGAGCGGGGGAGTGAAGGACATGGATGTGCTTCGCCGAGTCAGGCTCAGTCTAATCACGGATGAGCGTCTGAGCCGGGAGCGATTTTCAGCATAAATTCGAGGAGTTGTCGGCACCGTCTGGGGCGCCCTCGGGTATCCAAAAAGGGCGCTGGGTGAGCAGCGCCATTTGATCGGGTGTGGGTTGAAGATCCACGACTTCGGCCAAGCGAAGTTTGGCATTCCCGTTGGGTGAAGCCTGAAAAAATTCGATGATCTGCCATGCGGAGTTTGGCTAACAAGTGCCGCAAGCAAGTGTAGGGGAAATCTACTGGCAACGGTTGTTGCACAAAATCAAAGTGTTGGATTCACCTAATCGAAAGTCTTGAGTTGATCATCAATCCTGGCGATTTCCTCAAGGCATACCCTTTCAATCTCATTCAGGGTCTCACGATTCTCAAGCTGTAAGGCTCGCTCTTCAGAGTCCGCATTCAGGCCTTGCCGGTAATCAGCCCGAATGGCTTCAACACGCTCGACCAGCTCTTTGCGTTTGTTTATCAATTCCTCTTTCATCTGGGCCTCTTGAGTTGTCTGAATCCGCATGGTGATAGTCCAATATATCACCTGGCATAAACGGCGGGCAATTTGGGGACCCTAGCATGTATACCCATTTTTCATGCTTGGAATTCACCGTCGGGAGATACTGCTTGTCTCCGCCTGACGTTGATACTGGAGCACCTTCCTTAGATCTTACCTCTGATTTTGGCCAGTACATCTTTCTGTTTGAGCTGACTCATCGCAAAATAGGCCACCGGCACCACAAACAGGGAGAAAAAGGTGCCCATCAGCAGGCCACCAACCAAAACCAGACCAATATTGATCCTGCCAAGAGAACCTGGCCCTGAGGCTATGACCAGTGGGATAGCGCTGAGGATCATCGCCAGTGATGTCATCAGAATAGGCCGAAAACGTGAACGGGCACTTGCCAGTGCTGCCTCAAGCGCACTCTTGCCAGCCTCACGTTGTCTATTGGCAAACTCCACCAGCAAAATCCCATGTTTTGTCACCAGCCCCACCAATGTCAACAAGCCAATCTGAGAGTATATATTCATGCTTTGCCCAAAGAGGTTAAGGGTCAGCAAGGCGCCGACAAGACACAGGGGCACAGTCAGCAATATGATTAAGGGGTCAACAAAGCTTTCAAACTGTGCCGCCAGGATCAGATAGATAAATACTAACGCAAGTAAAAACAGTGACTGACTGCCCGCCTGAGAGTCTATCAACTCCTTAATGACACCGCTATAGAGGTAGTCCTGTGATGAAGTCAAAAGGGAAGGTAACTGCTTATCAAGCCAGAGCTTAACCTCCCCGGGGGAGTAACCGGGCATAAGAT
Organism: Shewanella sp.; assembly: GCA_021462625.1. Lineage (GTDB taxonomy): Bacteria > Pseudomonadota > Gammaproteobacteria > Enterobacterales > Shewanellaceae > Shewanella. Next base: position 4,225 of record JAJNAU010000082.1, on the reverse strand, counting down.
CAGCACTGATCAGCGCAGAGTCGCGTCCCATAAAGGTCTTAATGTGCGATTCCGCGGTCGCCTGTTTGATGGTGACAAATTGCGACAGCGGCAGCGCCTGACCCGACTTAGATGTGACATAAAGCTTATCCAGCACGTTGAAGTCACCCAACATCTGCCGGTTTACCTGAACATTAATGGGATAGGTAAAGCCATCGGATGAATGCAGGCTGCCAGTCTTTACCGAGCCCAAAAAGGTCGACAGTGCATTGGTGACGTCACTGTAGTTGGCGCCTGAAAGAATCACTTTATTACTATCTATGCTGAGATCGTACCGCAACAAATCCCTGAGAGTAGAGTTATTGACATTAGTCAGCCCGGGATAATTCTTTATCAACTTGACCACCTTCTCAGCAGTCTCGTCCAGGGCATTCTGGTCCCTGTTCAAACTTATCAACTGCAATTGCAGATTACCGGGAATATTAAGGCCATCGGCGGATCGGATACTGAACGACATATTGTAAGCCGACACCTGCTTTTTGGCTTTAGCAGTTAACTGCTCTACCACTTCTGATGCGGTGTCACTGCGTTCTTCCCAAGGCTTTAGCAGCACCTGATTAACCGGCCCACCTTCGATATAGGACAGATTGGTAGCAATATTGTCGTTACCATCCATCACACTGTTGATATCAGCATTGTGGTCAAGATGATATTCACGCCCAACCCCAGAGGGGCCTTGGGCAGATGCAACGATAAAGCCACTGTCCTCAGTGGGCAGGAGTACCTTGGGCATAAACCAATACAAAATCCCGCTGACAGCAATTAACAGTAACGCGATCCCGGCCATCAAGCGCTTGCGCCTAAACCAGCGTTCCAGCTCCTGGGTGTAAAGTTGGATCAGGCGTGCGAAACCAAGTTCGATGCGACGAAAGCTGGTAGGCTCGCCGTGACTCTGCTGAATAAGATAGGCACTCATCATAGGAGATAGTGTCAATGCTACTACCCCGGAAATGATCACCGCAGACGCCAGAGTGAAAGAGAACTGACGGAACAAATCTGCAGTCAGTCCTGACATTATCCCAATCGGCAGGTAGACAGCGGTCAGCGTCAGTGTCATGGCGATAATGGGGAAAACGATCTCCTTACAGCCCTTGATGGCGGCGTTAAAGGGAGTTTCACCGTTTTCTATGTGTCGGTAACAGTTTTCCACTACCACAATGGCATCGTCCACAACCAGGCCGATAGCCAGGACGATCGCCAACATGGTAAGCACATTGATGCTGAATCCAAGCCAGGCCATCACGGCAAAGACCCCGATGATACAGACGGGGATAGTCACTATCGGAATCGACGCGGCTCGTAGTGAACCAAGAAAGAGCACCACAATCAAAGACACCAAAACAACGGCCTCCAGCAAGCTGGAGAAGCCCTCGTCTATGGAGGCCTGAATAAAGTCTGCTTGGTTATAAACCATCTGCATTGTAAGGCCGTCAGGTAATTGTCGTTGCATCTTGTTGATTTCGGCTCGAATGGTTTGCGCCACTTTGACTGGATTGGCGCTGGCCAGCGGGAGGATCTGCAGCGCCATCGCTTGCTCACCGTTGACACTCAGCAGACTCGGCCGCAAGCTGCTTTCACCCATCTCCACGTTCGCGATATCACTAACCCGGATGATCTTGTCGTTATCGACCCGGATCACCAAATTGCCAATATCGTCGATACTCTTAACCTGATTAAGCGGGTTGATGGAAAAATCACGGGACTTGCCCACTATGGTTCCCGAGGTAAAAGTCATGTTGTAGGTATTGAGCGTGTTGACAACATCGGCGGCGTTAATGTTGAGTGCTTTCATCTGATCCGGATTCAGCCAAACCCGGACAGCACGCTGGGCTCCACCATAAGGCCCCCAAATCCCCCCTACACCGGGAAGATGTTCCAACTGAGGCACCAACTGCTGACTGATGTAATCGTACATCTGCTGTTTGTTCATACCACCTTTGTTGACGAAGGTGATGATATTGCTCGACGAGTAGGTTGCCGACACATCATCTGTCACTGTGGGTTTATTTATCATGGACTGGGGAAAGTCGTTGATAGCTTCAACACTGGAGCGCAGCTTGTTCATCAAGTTGGTGTATTCGATATCACTGATACTGTTGTAGAAGCGGATTGACAGGGTGCAACGGCCCTCCTGGCAGTCTGTCGTCATGGTATCAACTTTATCCAGCCCGGCAGCGGCATCAATCAGTTTCGAAGCCACATTCTCGGACATAAATTGGGCGCTGGCCCCATTGATGGAAGCGCTGACGGCAGCTGAGTGAGTGTTATAACTTGGGAAGTAGCGAATAGGCAGTCTGTCAAAAGAAATAAGACCTAACAGTACGAACATGATGCTAATCACCGAGGCGAAAATCGGATGACGAATACAAATTTCCGGCAGGCGCGTCATTTTTTGCCCTTCTCAGTGGTTGGCTTAGTTGCGGGATCCGTGGTTGGCTTAGTCACGGGATCAGTGGTTGGCTCAGTCGCGGGATCAGCGGTTGGCTCAGTCACGGGATCAGTGGTTGGCTCAGTCGCGGGATCAGCGGTTGGCTCAGTCGCGGGATCAGCGGTTGGCTCAGTCACGGGATCAGCGGTTGGCTCAGTCGCGGGATCCGTGGTTGGCTTAGTCACGGGAGCAGCGGTTGGCTCAGTCACGGGATCCGTGGTTGGCTCAGTCGCGGGTTGCTCTGAAGTCAGAACTCTGACTTCCTCTCCTTCCTTGAGGTTCTGCATACCTGTTTTAACGACGGTATCTGACTTTGCTAGACCGGATTTTATAATGACATAGCCGTCGTTGGTATTTTTTCCCAGGGTCACAGCACGTTTGCTGACCTTGTTACCTTGCAGTACCCAGACATAGCGTTTTTTGTTTTTGGCGATGACGGAATTCTGCGGCACCAACAAATGTATTATTCCCTTACCGAATATCTGTTTTACATTGGCAAACATGCCAGGAGCCAAGGCATGATCCGGGTTGTTCAATTTAGCATGGATCTCTACCCGTCCAGAACTGGCATCCACGGCAGGCGCGACGTAGCTGACTACCCCCTTAAATTCACGTCCCTTGTAAGCATCCACGGTCAGAAACACTTTCTGATCAGGCTGAGCTTTACCGAACTCGGTTTGACCGAGGGCATAATGCACTTCCACGGGATCCAGCCTATAAAGAGTCACTAAAGGGGTGTCGGCACTAACCTGGGCACCAACGGAAAGTGAGAAGGATGTCAATTGACCATTAAAGGGAGCTATAAGGCGGTAGTCGCCAAGGGTAGCTTTTTTTTGCTTAAAGTCAGCGGTCGCCAGCTGCACATTCTCTTTCAACTCGTCTACATCCTGTTTTGACAGTGCATCAGGTTGTTTGGCGAGCAGATTTGTGACCCGTTCCAGTTTGGTTCTCGCTAAGGCCAGAGTACTGCGAGCCTTGTCAACATCGGCCTTTGCCTTAACGCTATCGAGCTGGGCAATTAAATCACCCTGTTTGACCAAATCACCATTCTTGAAGTAGATAGCTGTGAGTTTGGCACTGGCGTTAAAACTGAGATCCACCGAGTCAATCGCCTGAATTTTACCGACTTCTTTGGTCGCGTCCTCAAATGATTTCTCTTTTACCGGCTCAACGGTAACCGGAGGATGTAGAACATCCTTTGCATTAGGTGCTGACGAGATTAGTAAACAAAAAAGTATTAACCATAGACTGGAGCCGGAAAGTGTTTTCATAAATGCCCTGTATCATGGATTCATCGTCAAGCGGTTCGAAGTCCCCTATTTTTTCATACAGGAAAATCGCTTAAGCTTTAAGTTAATATGTGTAAGCAAATTTTTTCTGCTTGCACTTATAAGTTTTAGCACTAATCTAACCAAAATTGCCAAAATTGCCAACAATCCCTTTTAGCTGAGGAAGGTGCGATTAAGCAGTTCGCATCGACCAATGCGCTTGCGAAAGAGACCTTTGTATTTTCTCGTGAGCAAAGTTCTTCAAATTAACAACGAAAACCGCATTTAGCTGAGTTAAGCAACAGTAAAGCCAGGCATTGCCTGGCTTTACCAATTGTGTTTGATCATTTGCCGCCAGCATCGGAGGCTATTATGCCCGGTGATAATGCTCTGAGAAGAACCTAGGGTCTGTTGACCTTTGAAGATGGTTTTTGCAGCTTTTTGTCGTTGTTTTATACAAAGCAACGCGATTGTGGTGTAGTTGTTCTAC
>JAJNAU010000081.1 GCA_021462625.1 Shewanella sp. | reverse complement strand
GTAGAACAACTACAGCACAATCGCGTTGCTTTGTATAAAACAACGACAAAAAGCTGCAAAAACCATCTTCAAAGGTCAACAGACCCTAGGGGCTGTTGACATAAGGAGCCTACTTAATCGCAGCTTCCCAAGACATACAGTGGTATGCTTGCCCAGTTTTGAATTTCCTGAGGTAAAAAATGAAACTGGACAAAGTAGATAATAAGTCCCGTCGACTGCGCAAAAAACTGTATCTGGGCGAGTTTGCCGTTTACGGTTTTCAGCTGCAAAGTCAGCTGACCTGTGAAACCGAGCAGGAATATGATGAGTTCACTGATGAGCTGATGGCGCTGCTGGAGTCCCGCGAGCTGTGCTGTGTATGCGGTGCCTCCAACGGTGTCTGTGACGCCATCATTATGCCGGAAGCCCGTTATGGTTCGCCGTCTGAAGAAGACCGCCAAATACTGAACAACTGGCTGAAAGATCACGCTAAAGTGACTGGATTCCAGCTGAGTGAACTGCTGGATCTGACCTACGGCGAGTTTGATTACCACTGTGAATAACCAGGATAGGGTCTGTTGGCACAGATCGTGACTAACCGATGTCTGCGCACTCTGGTTAGAACGACTTTGGTGCAAACATCATACAAAAAGGCTCCCGATGGAGCCTTTAGTTTTAACAGTACATCAAGGTGAGCATGGGCGAAAACAGCCCTTATCAGTCTGCATCCCCCAACGACAGCAAAGTCGCATTACCGCCAATGGCGGTGATGTTGTTGGTGCGGGTCTTTTCCGTCACAAAGCGGGTCAGATAGTGTGGGCCGCCGGCTTTTGGGCCAGTGCCTGACAATCCCTGACCGCCGAATGGCTGTACACCCACCACGGCGCCAATCTGGTTACGGTTGATATACACGTTGCCCACATCGACTTTATCCGCCAGCTCCATGGCATGGCCTTCATTGCGACTGTGAATGCCGAATGTGAGACCGTAACCGGTTGAGTTGATCTCATCGATGACCTTATCCAGCTCGTTGGCTTTATAACGCACCACGTGCAATACCGGACCAAAGTGTTCTTTCTCCAGCATACTGATAGACGGGATCTCCACTGCAGTGGGCGCAACAAAGTGGCCATGCTCGCACTCAGCTGGCAACGCCACTGAGTGGATAGGCTTGCCCAATGTCTGTACCCGTTCAATGTGAGCGTTGAGATTGGCCTGGGCGGTTGCATCGATCACCGGACCGACATCCGTTTTCAGGCTGCCGGGATGACCTATAACCAGCTCATTCATGGCACCTTTAAGCAGCTCCAGAATTCGCGGGGCGATGTCTTCCTGCAGATACAGTACCCGCAGTGCAGAGCAGCGTTGACCGGCACTGGTAAAGGAGGAGTCCACCACATCGGACACCACCTGCTCTGGCAGAGAAGTAGAGTCAACCACCATGGCATTCTGACCACCTGTTTCGGCGATCAGCGGCACAATCGCACCATCACGCTGGGCCAGGGTCAGGTTGATACGCTTGGCAGTGACGGTGGAGCCGGTAAAGCAAACGCCACCGATACGTTCATCTGCCGTCAGGGCTGCACCGACTACAGCGCCTGTGCCCGGTAGATATTGCAGTACATCTTTGGGAATTCCTGCCTCATGGGCCAGCTGTATGGCGCGGAATCCTACCAGACAGGTCTGCTCAGCCGGCTTGGCAATGACGCAGTTACCGGTTGCCAGAGCGGCGGTGATTTGCCCAACAAAAATCGCCAGCGGGAAGTTCCACGGACTGATACAGGCAAACACACCGCGCCCCTGCAAGAACAACTGGTTTAGTTCACCCGTGGGGCCCGGTAGCAATTCCGGCTTTGCCATCATCTTTTTGGCATTGATGGCATAGTAGCGGCAGAAATCCACCGCTTCGCGAACTTCATCGATGCCATCCTGCAATGATTTACCGGCTTCGCGAGTACACAGGACAATCAACTCTTCACGGTTTTCTTCCAGCAGATCTGCCAGTTTCTGCAGCGCGGCAGCGCGGCTTTCGACCTGTGTACGACACCAGTAGGGGAACGCCTGGTGGGCAACAGTCAATGCCTGTTCAATCGCAGCACTGTCGGCATAAGCCACAGTGCCCACCTGAATGCGGGTATCAAAAGGACTCAACACGGGGTGCTGCTCACCGGCAACCAGTTCGCCATTAACCAGTGGGCCGGCCTGCCATTGAGTGCTTTGATACTGTTCCAGCGCCTTGAAGAAGGGGGCTGCTTCAGATTGAATGTTCATATTCAGTCCCTTGGAATTTTTGCGCTCTGCGCCAAAAATGTCGCCTGGTTTGACGATCTTGTTGTTGGATAGGGTGTTATAGCTGCTTAGCTTGACCACTGGATGCTCAATCAGACTCTCAATCGGAGTCTTTGGATCCACCAGTTTATGCACAAAGGAAGTGTTGGCACCGTTTTCCAGCAGCCGGCGTACCAAATAAGGCAGCAACTCTTTGTGGGCACCAACCGGCGCGTAGATACGCACCAGGGTATTGGGATTGTCTTTCAGGAAGGTGTCATAGAGTTCCTGCCCCATGCCATGCAGGCGCTGGAATTCATATTGACGGTTCCCTGCCATATCGACAATCGCGGCCACAGTCTGGGCATTATGACTGGCAAACTGAGGGTAGATAGCACCGCGGGTGGCATCGCTCAGTAAATAGCGGGCACAGGCCAGATAACAGACATCGGTGGCGGCCTTGCGGGTATACAGGGGATAACCGCCTTCACCGGCAATCTGGGCCCATTTGATTTCGCTGTCCCAGTAGGCCCCTTTCACCAGCCGTACCGGGATTTCATCGCCCTGCTCACGGGCCAGACGGGTGAGCCACAGCAGCACCGGCAGGCAGCGCTTGGAGTATGCCTGCACCACAATTCCCAGCAGCCCCCAGCCTTTGGCTTCTTCGGAGCTGTAGAGCTTTTGGAATAACCTGAGAGACAGCTCGAGCCTGTCGACCTCTTCGGCGTCAATGGAGATGCCAATATCCACCGAGCGAGCCAGTTTAGTCAGCTCAACAACTGTGGCATAAAGTTCAGTCAGTACTCTGTCTTCATTGGCCACTTCATAGCGTGGATGCAGGGCCGACAACTTGATGGAGATAGTAGGTCTGGGGGAGTGACGGGTATCGTAACTGTGCATGCCCAGTTCGCGGATAGCGCTGGCATAATCGTTGAAATACTTGCTGGCATCGGCAGCGGTCAGCGCCGCTTCACCCAGCATGTCGTAACTGTGGGTATAGCCAAGCTCCCTGGCCTCTTCGCTGTTTTTCAGGGCTTCCTGAATATTGCGCCCAAGCACGAACTGGCGCCCCATGATTTTCATGGCGGCGTACATGGCCTGACGGATCACCGGCTCACCCATCTTGTTGACCAGGCGATTGAGCATGCTGCTGGGGGTGCCGTCGATTTTCTTATCCAGCTTGACCACTTTACCGGTCAGCATCAGGCCCCAAGTGGAAGCATTAACCAACATGGAGTCGCTTTGCTTGAGGTGCTTGTCCCACTGGGCGCCGGAGAGCTTATCTTCAATAAGCGCATCGGCAGTTGCGGCATCCGGGATCCTTAGCAGGGCTTCAGCCAGACACATCAGGATAATGCCTTCCTGGGTGCTCAGACTGTATTGCTGCAAAAAAGCATCAATACCGACCGTCAGGCCTTTTTTCTCAAACTGACGCACGTTGCTGACCAGCTGGTGGGCCGATGCTGTGACTCTGCGGATGACTTCATCGCCGGCCGGTACCATGGGGAGAAGCTCTTTCAGATACGCTTCTTCGTCCACTATGTAGTTATTGGTTATTGCCGTGAACAGCTCATCCAGACTGGCATTATCAAAACGCCCTTCCAGTACTTCGCTCGCTTTAAACATAGAAAAGTATCCATCACTATCAGAAAATTTGCCAAAACGGCAATGTAATCAATGTGTTTTACGTTTTGCATACAATATTGTGTCGTGACCGGAAAATTATACTATGAAACTGTGACCTGCGGCACGACCCGTGTTTCAAGCTTGAGTCTGAGTGGTGGGTGGTTTGTAAATATTTGGATACAGTGGTTATTGTATGAATCCAAATTCACTGAAGGTCGCGAAAGAAAGGGGTAGCATGTAACAGATAAATATTATTAAAGAGGTCGACATGCTGACATTGAAGAAATTTCTGCGCACACCTATCATGGTGGCTTGGTTGATGATTTGTTACCTGCTGACGCTGGTGAGTTTGGTTCTGGCATTGCCCAAAACATTGGTAATGGGGCTGACACTGCAGAATTTGCGGATGGCGGTGACAGGTTGTTATCTACAGTATCTGGATGCCAATGAATATGTGAGTACCGGTAAGTACGGCAATCGTTTGATAACTGCTTTTAAAGGGCTTAGAAAATAAAACACCACCAAGAAGTGGTGTTTATCTTGAAGATCAGTTCATCCAACGATTTCTGTTGCGTCGCTGTGGACGGGGCAAATAAGCGATCAGTAGGCCCAGCAGTATGCCTGCGCCGGCAATCATGCCACCCTGACGCCACATCTCATAATCCTGATCTTCCAGCAGAGAATTCAGCTTTGTATTGGCCTGATCCCGTTCCTGAGTCATCTGGGCAAGTTGGCTCTCCAGGCGGCTGATCTTGTCCACTGAATGAGCCAGATTCAGGCTTTGCGCTTCATCGCTACTGCGGGTTTCCTTCAGCTGTTGTTCTACGTCGGCAAGCTTATCTTTCAGCTCAGGTACAACAACCCGGAAAGAAGGGCGGGATTGCAGTTGGTCTGTTTTGACCCATCCTTCTCTGCCTTTGTGGTCGAGTACTTTTGAATAATCACCTTGGGTCTCACCCAGTAGAGTCACGGTTCGCCCGGCTTCCACGCTGCCAATAATACGGTACTGAGTACCTGGACCACCGTGGATGAATACATAGATGTCTTCTGAAATATAGCGGTTCTGCGATGCCGCCAACAGATTTGGAGAGGCCAGCAATATGGTGACCAACGCGAGCAATCTTAACACTAAGGTATTCTCTGTTTATTGGAATTGCCCCCACATGCTAGGGATTCAGCAGCGCTATTGCAAGAGGGAAGTCGTATGACTTCCCTCTTGTAACTGCGTAATTTATCGCGATTTATTGGAACGCGCCTCTGATCATGTAGAAGAATATGATCGACAGGCCAGCACCGGCAGGCAGGGTTACTACCCAGGACACTACAATGTTACGCACCACACCTATGTTGATTGCTGCGATACCGCGAGCCATACCGACACCCAATACCGCACCCACCAGAGTTTGAGTGGTGGAGATTGGCAGGCCGGTACCGGAAGCAATAACCACGGTAGAAGCAGCAGCCAGCTCAGCAGCGAAACCGCGGCTGGGAGTCAGGTGAGTGATGTTCTTACCAATGGTCTGCATCACGCGCTTACCGAAGATAGCCAGACCGAATACGATACCGAAAGCACCCAGAGGCAGAATCCACCAGGCCAGAGCAGACTTGGAAGAGATTTCACCACCGGCTTCCACTACAGATACTACTGCAGCCAGAGGGCCAATGGCGTTGGCTACGTCGTTAGAGCCGTGAGCAAATGCCATACAACATGCGGTTACTACCATCAGGATGGCGAATACTTTTTCTACATCGCCAAACTGAGTGTCGCTGCCGGTACCGGCAACACCGGACATCTTCAGACGACCGATAGCAATTTTACCCAGAATACCTACGGCAACAGCGATAGCCAGAGACAGCAGGTAAGCTTCGTTGGTGCTCAGGTGTAGACCAACGTGCTTCAAACCCTTAGTAATGGTTACCAGAGACATGATGAAGCCTGCCAGCCCCATGTAGAAAGGCACATAGCGTTTGGCATTAGCCAGAGGGTCACTGGTGTTGAAGATCAACTTCTGAACGCTCTGGAAGATAATAAAGGCAATGAAACCAGAGATTGCAGGCGTCACAACCCAGGAACCAACGATACCGCCTACCTTGCTCCAGGCTACTGCGTCAGGACCTACACCCACTGCCGCGAAGCCAATGATGGCGCCGATGATAGAGTGAGTGGTAGAGACAGGCCAGCCCAGTGCGGAAGCTACGATCAACCAGATACCGGCTGCCAGCAACGCAGAGATCATGCCATATACCAGCAATTCTGGATGTGGCAAGAAGTAAGCTGAATCGATAATGCCTTTACGGATAGTGGTGGTTACTTCACCACCGGCCAGATAGGCACCGGCAAATTCGAAGATCATCGCGATGATGATCGCTTGTTTGATGGTAATGGCGTTGGAACCTACTGAGGTACCCATGGCATTAGCCACATCGTTGGCACCGATACCCCAAGCCATCAAAAATCCAAACAGAGCCGCCATCCCAATTAATAGCGAGCCTTGGGTTACTAATACATCAACCATGTTGTTACCTTGAAAACCTTGTTATCAGACGCGAGCCAGCATCAGCTCCAGGCGTGAACCTACGCGCTCGGCCAGATCAGCCAGGTCGCCTACCCACTCAATAATCTTATAAAGGAACATTACATCGACAGGGTTGAGTTCAGCTTCCATGGCAAACAGCTGACGACGTACCTGAATTTGCAGATCATCAGTATCTTCCTCGATGGCATCGAGTTGACTGATCATCTTTTCTACCAATTCAACCTCACGACCGCGGAAACCTGTTTCCAACAGATCGTCCAGCTCGTTGATGGCTTGCTTGGCCAGTTCAACCGCGTCAAGACAGCGAGTCAAATAGGCAATGAAGGGGCCTTGGATGGCTACCGGAATAAGCAGTTCACGACCGATTACCCGGCCAGAGATGTCTTTTGCTTTATTGGCGATTTTATCCTGTTGAGTCACCAGTTCTAGCAAATCAGTACGTTCTACCGGCATAAATAGCCCGCTGGGCAGGTTTAAACGGATTTCACGCTTGAGTGCGTCGGCTTCGCGTTCCAGTTGACTGATTTGCTTTCTCTGTGCGACGGCACTACCCCAGTCACCTGCGATAGTTGCTTCGAAAAATGGGACAAGTATTGATGCGCAATCGTATACTTTGTCAATGTGCTTTTCTAGAGGCTTGATTGGCGATTTTGCAAACACGCCCAAAATAGAGTTTACTGGCATAGCCGTGTACCTATTTAGGTTATTCCCTAAGTGGAAAAAGCGGGCGAATGTTACCCCATGCGTCCGCGGAATGAAACTGTGTTTTTTTGTACCAAAGCACAGTATTTATGCTAACGAGTTATAAATTAACTCTGGGTGCGAATCCTAGAGACCTTTTGTGACAGCAATATGACATTACTGAATAAGTAATGACATCTTAATGAACCTTTGATTACTAAGTAACCCGTCTATCCATGGCCGCAGAAATCGAACTCAAGCTCTTCTTTAACCCTGCCGCTCGCCAGCTGCTGACTGAAAAACTCAATAGCTTGGAACACGCAAAGGCATTGCCGACCAAACAGCTCACCAACCGCTATTTTGATACCCAGGACCTGCAGCTTCGCCGCTGGGGCATGGGGCTCAGAGTGAGAGAGGAGGGCGAACGGCGCGAACAAACTATCAAAACAGCCGGACAGGTTGTTGGCGGTATCCATTCCCGATCAGAGTACAACATAGACATACAAGCCGGTAGTCCGGCCCTGAAATTATTCCCGGCGGACATCTGGCCTGTGGGTGCCGATCTGGATGCTCTGCAGCAACAGCTGGTGTGTTTCTTCGATACCGACTTCAGCCGTCAGCTTTGGCATGTCTATGTTGGCAACAGCATGGTGGAGATTGCGCTCGATATCGGCTGGATATGTGCCGGGGAGCATCACCAAGCCATCTGCGAGTTGGAGTTTGAACTGCTGGCCGGCGATGTGGCCGCTTTGCTAAAGCTGGCGCAAACCGTGGCCCATTGGCTTCCAGTGCGATTGGGCAAAGCCAGTAAAGCGCAGCGTGGCTATCAACTGGCATCAGGCGCCCGTCCACTGCCGCTGGATGCGATTTCTTATGTTGCACTGGACAGCAGCCATGATGTGCGCAGCGGTTTGCAAACTCTGCTGGAGACCTGCATTGAACGTTGGCAATTGCTGGAGCAGGCTATCACTCAATCTGCCGATGTGCCTTTGCAATGTGCCGGGTACTGGCAGCGTCTGCGCAGTATCATTCGTTTGCTGAAGATGACACTGCATCATTTTGAACTCTGGAATGAAGCGTACAATAGCGGCTTCCTGACCATAGAATCCGGGATGAGGTTTCTTGATGACGCACTTAGCCTAGCTGTGATCATCGAAGATCAATTGCTCGCCAGGCATGAACAGGCTGAAGTATTTGAGTCTAAGGCTTCGCAACGCCTGGCGAAGTGCGATCTAGGAGGGCATCTGCTAAAGCTGCAGCAACAGCCTCAATATGGGCAACTGCAACTGGCCGTTGTGCGATTGCTGCTCGATCTGAGCAACGGACTGATCACCTTGCCCAAACAGCATTTAAAACAGATGGCTGACCGTATGCAGGAGCTGTCGTGGCAGCGCATTCTGGAATTGATGCCGCCGGATAACTCCTTGTCTGAGAATGATTTCCTGTCAGCTGCTCAAACTCTGGATGAAGCTATTCTGGTGGGGTTCGCCTATGGTGAATTATATCCAGTGGCTTCCCGCGATAGTTTCCGGGCACCCTGGCGTGACTTGTACCATGGTATTAGGGCATTGGCCGGGTACTCAGTGCTGGATGAAATGAGTCAGGAAACAGATGCTGAATTACATGATTGGCTGAGCAATAAACGTCAGAGTCTGATATTGGCACTGGATTTTTCCAGAAAATCTGCCCAGGCCATGACTCCCTACTGGCGTCGATAGCGGGTTAGTCGCGTTGACTGCTGAAGGCTGATTTAATGACGTTGAAGGCTCCTTACTGCTTTTTTTCGCCCGCAATACAGCGGCGCCACAGTGACCTGAGGCAATAACACTCAGAGCGGAGACAGCAGTGCAATGCAGGCTGATTTCACCTATTACACCACACTGTTTACTGATCTGAATTACCGGGCTGAGCTATAGAGCGGTTGTGCAACAGCGCCTGAGTTGGGCGGACAGGGATCAGCGCCCGCCCTTCAGTTTGCTCAGTTCAGCTTTGACTTCATCCAGCTCCGCCAGAATCCGGTATTGGTTTTGCTCCATGCGCTTAAGTACATTTTCCACTTCCTGGCGCATCTCTTTTTTCTGTTCATCGGCATTCTCCTGCTGCTCAGGTGCGACAAATACCGATGCCATAAAACCTGAGATCACCCCAAAGAAGCTGACGCCACAGACGATAACTAGGGTACCCACCACATGTCCGGCTGTGGTAACGGGATAAAAGTCGCCGTAGCCGACGGTCGAGATGGTGACCAGCGTCCACCAAATGGCATCCTGAGCGGTTTGAATATTGGCGCCTTTTACACCGCCTTCAACGATCAGGATCAGTATTGACGACAGCGACAGGATAAGCACCAGCGCCAGCAGCAAACTGGCCAGTGTGGTTTGCTTGCGTTGACGCAGCAGCGGGATGACTAGCGAGCGGGTCACCCGAATTAAGCGGATCACCCGCAGGATCTGAAACAGTCGCATCAGCCGCAGTGCTTCAACAGCGGGGATGCTGGCCACAAAGTCTATCCAGTGGTGCTTGATGTAAAACCACTTGTCCCGGGCTTTGAACATGCCAATGAAGAAGTTGCTCAGAAAGATAATGCAGATACTGGTGTCGATAAACAGCACCAGTTCATGGGTTTGGGGGTTGAGTTTGGTGAATGCCAGGACGATCACCAATATGACTGACACCAACGACAACACCATCATCGCTAAGTCGATGGGGGTGGGCATCTCAAGCTGCCTGATCCTCAATTCCTTTTGTTCACTCATCTGCGTTCACTTTGCTGACTTCCTGAAGTAGGACAGCATAATAGGCTGGCCCCACAGATATCAATCTTCAGCGGCAAACCGGATAAGTTCATCCAGCACCTGACGCTTTATCTCCAACTGCGCGTCCGGCGGCAGATTGTATTTTTCTGCCAGTGCAGCATAGTCGGCATCGCTCAGTGATACAGTTAATCTTGGGCGTTTGGGGCGGGTGGAGACAGGCAATCCCAGAATAGTGCGAATTTGGTCCGATGGACTGACACCGGCATCCAGTGCAGCTTTGCGGATGGAGTATTGAAATCTTTCATCCAGATCAAAGGCGACCTGAGTGGCTTTGGCCGCCTTTTGGTTGGCTTGCCAACTCTCTGGTAATAAATGGGGCGTTTTGCTCATGACGATTGCGATGCTCCGGGCCGGAAGTCTCTAATGTCTGTCAGGCAGGACAGGGCAAAGCGGTTATCCAGACTGAGCATATCTCCCACATTAAGCTTACTGGAATGAACAAGCATCCGACCGAACGATTTGGGCTTGTTGCCGAAAATTTTGTCCACAAATCCCATCATCCTGCTCCTCAACTGACCCCAATCCGCATTGAAGATTACTCTCCTCAGAGCAATGCCAGCCATTCAAGTACAAGCCAAATGGGTGACGAGATAGTGGCTCTATGGCGAGACGATTTGGTCAAGTAATCCTGTGGCTGACACGCTCCCATAGGGAGAGTTTAAAAGGCACGGATGCTGCCCAGCACCTATCTTTAAAAACAATAGGTGATTTATCCCGATAAACATTCAATGGTTCCGATTGCCTTCAGGCCTTTTCTTTCTCGCTGAGTGAGTTAACTCCTATGCGGATTGGTATCAAACCTAAAAAGGTCAGCAGAGGGCTGCAGGCAGATCGGGACTCGCTCAATGATTGTTTGTTTGCTTCTTGGCCTTGATGCGGTCAAGCACTGAATTTGCGGTGGTCTTTTGCTCACCGATACCAGCGACGGCCAGTTTTTCCTGCAACGACTTGTCACTGCCATCGGCATCCAGCGATTCGGCCGCTTTGAGGCGATCATCAAATTGCTGCTGGCGGGCTTTAATGCGTTCCAGCGAATCCTTGGCGTTGAGTAACTTCGAGTTGCTGCTGGTGAAGGAGTCCGTGATGGTTGCCGTGGCCTTCTGTACGCTTTCTGTGGTTTTCACCATGCTGAGCTGACGCTTATAATCTGCTACCTGGCGTTCGGTCTTTTTCACCAGATTTTTCAGGCGAATGGCGTGGGCAGCGAAGCTGTCGTTGGCGTTTTGCTGTTCACTCAGTTCCTGCTCCAGCCCGGCGACTTTCTCCGCCACTTCCATTGCCAGCGCCTCATTGCCCTGATCCAGCGCCTGGGAAGCGTAGCCTTCGTGCTCTGCAATGGTGCGTTTGAGACGGTCGATTTCACGGGCGGCCTGCATCTCCTTGGCCATCACATCGGTCAGATCTCGCTTGGCCTGGCTCAGGTGTTTCTCGGCATCGCGGATCTCCTGCTCGAAAATCCGGGTGGAATTGGCATCCACTATGCCTTGACCAAGTTCATTGGCACCACCGCGAAACGCCGTCAGTATCTTGTTTAAAATGCCCATAATTCCGGCTCCTTATTTCAGGTAGTCGGCCATCTCATCGATGACCTCCAAACAGTTGTCGGACAAGAGAGATAATTCATGCTCAATTTCAGTCATGCTGGACAGGATAGAGAGCGCACCGTACACCACATATTTGTTATCGATTTTGGCAAACGCACACAGTGGCATGGGAATGTTCAGCTCCAGCATGGTTTCAAACATCTCCATGCGCTTTTCCTGCCTGACTTCCTCCTCTCCCCACAGGTAGCTGATGCACAGCACCTGATTGTCGGTGACAGAGACGAACACAGGGATCTCTTCGCGGCCTTCGATATTGACCTGTAATACATCCACATCGCCGGAAACAGGGAAACAGTCAAATTTCAAGCCAGTGCTGGAGTTATCTCCCAGTTTTCCCAGATGGTCTGCAATGCTGTGAATGTTCATTGGTTGTCCTTGTTGACATAATATGTCTTATTTTTTTCAAGATTAACCGCAGGACATAATATGTCAAGCGGTCTGCTGCAAAATTGCTCAAAAAAGATTCATACCCAGAGCCAACCCCGGGCCTCCCTGTGATGCAGGCACAACTGCTTAGTGTTCAGCGGTAACCCTATGCTCTACTTGGTGTAAACACTCAGAGTTCCCGTTTTGTTTCCACTATGGTATGTCTTCATCTGACGCGCAGGCCGTAAGGCTCTTTCAATCCGCTTACAATGGGCTGCTACAGCATCAGGTTAAGCAGTGACCGGCTATATCATCAAAGACATCGGGGCTGTTGACCTTTTCAGGCTGTTTTGGCTGCAGTTTGTGGGTTCTTTATACAAGGCAAAGGCGTTGAAATGTAGTTTTTTACCTGAATAAGCCGATAACGCAGTAGAAAAGAGCAACTGCTGGGGAAGATGCGAATAAGTCTCGTGCGTGCTCTTCGAGTGATAAATCATTTCGTGGACAGATACCTGAAGGAGGCACAGACTGGCAGTGAAGCCCGGCAAAAAACAGACTCATGCCCCTACCCATGCTCCTGATATGCAATAAATTAGGGTCTGTTGACCTTTCATGGTTGAATTTTGCTCGTTCTAGACGCGCTTTAATCGCGACGCAAGGTGTGCCGCCTAGGGGCCTAAGCAAATACCTTGCAACAAAGAGTAAAGCGCGTATAACCGAGCCCTTCGGGCAACGTTTGTCGTCGCTTTCTACTGCATTAACGCTCATTTGTGTAGAACACTACACTACAATCGCGTTGCTTTGTATAAAACAACGACAAAGTGCTGCAAAAAACATCTTCAAAGGTCAACAGACCCTAATATTTAAAATCAATTAATTACACATTGGCTATAAAATGCATACGTATGCATAACTGAATTGATGAATGCTGACGGGGTTTTATTGACGAATTCTCTACAGGCTTTGGTTTTCTTAACTATTTTTAAGTATATTGATAACTGATACGTTTAGGAGAAGTGTCATCTTGAGTTGCCAGTGATTTCTGCTATAAATCACTGACAAAACGCTCAGGCTTTCCCCACCAAGGGCTGGCCCCATCATAAGCACATTTTCCACCTTTGCAATCCCACAGGAGCCTTTAATGAGCACAGAGATGACTCTCGACAGCTTTCTTGCCACAATCACCAACCGTGACCCTCACCAACCCGAATTCTTACAGGCTGTGCGCGAAGTGCTCACCTCTATCTGGCCTTATGTCCAGGCTCACCCTGAATATCTGGATGCCGGTATTCTGGAGCGTTTGGTGGAGCCGGAGCGGCTTATCCAATTTCGCGTCTCCTGGGTGGATGATCAAGGGAAAGTGCAGGTCAACCGGGCTTTCCGCATTCAGCACAACTCGGCCATTGGCCCATATAAAGGTGGTATGCGTTTCCACCCTTCGGTGAACCAGTCAGTGCTCAAGTTCCTGGCCTTTGAGCAGACCTTCAAAAATGCCCTGACTAGCCTGCCCATGGGTGGCGGTAAAGGTGGCAGTGATTTCGACCCCAAAGGTAAGAGCGAAGGCGAAGTGATGCGCTTCTGTCAGGCGCTGATGCTGGAGCTTTACCGTCATCTCGGTGCCGATACCGATATCCCCGCAGGTGATATCGGCGTGGGCGCCCGCGAGGTGGGTTACATGGCCGGCATGATGAAGAAACTGAACAACAGCACCGAGTGCGTGTTCACCGGTAAAGGTCAGTCCTTCGGCGGTAGCCTTATTCGCCCTGAGGCCACAGGTTATGGTCTGCTCTACTTCGTGGAAGCCATGCTGAAGGCTAAAAGCGAAACTCTGGTAGGCAAGACCATCGCCGTTTCCGGCTCAGGCAACGTGGCCCAGTACGCCATTGAAAAAGCCATAGAAATGGGTGGCAAGGTAGTGACAGCATCTGACTCAGCCGGTGTGGTGTACGATGCTGAAGGCTTTACCCCTGAGAAGCTTGCAAAACTGATGGAAATCAAAAACAAGCATCGAGGCCGGGTGTCCGACTATGCCCAAGATCTTGGACTGCAATACATCTCGGGCGGCACGCCATGGCAGTTCGCGGTTGAAGTGGCTCTGCCTTGCGCGACTCAAAACGAACTGAGCGAAGCACACGCCCAGCAGTTAATTGCCAACGGCGTGCGCATTGTGGCCGAAGGCGCCAACATGCCAAGCACCACCAAAGCCATTGCCCTGTTCCACGAAGCCAAAGTGCTGTTCGCCCCGGGCAAGGCCGCCAACGCCGGTGGCGTGGCCACCTCGGGTCTGGAGATGAGCCAGAATGCCCTGCGCTTGAGCTGGAGCCGTGAAGAAGTCGATCTGCGCCTGAAAGATATCATGTACTCCATTCACGCCACCTGTGAGCAGTATGGTCGTGAAGATGACCATATCAACTATGAACTGGGTGCCAATGTGGGCGGTTTTGTTAAAGTGGCCCAGGCCATGAAGGCTCAGGGGGTTTACTGAACACCGCTTCATTGGAGCAGATTAACCGGCCCTTTTTTCTGACACTCTCCTTTCCTGACTCAGTGACAACTAGACGCCTGCGCCGACAGCAGCATGCCACCCAAACGCAGCGCCACAAACAGCCAGTACTGCTCGTCGGTCAGGTTCATTACCTCAAGTTGCATCATCAGCAAGCTCAGTGGGCTGCCAATACCGTTCAGTTAAGGCGAATATAAAAAGAGCTCTGCTAAAGCAGGGCTGTTTTTGTTTTTGAAAAGCAGTTCACCACGAAGCGCTCA
>JAJNAU010000080.1 GCA_021462625.1 Shewanella sp. | reverse complement strand
GCTTAGGCCCACTAGGCGGCGTACCTTGCGTCGCGATTAAAGCGCGTCTAGAGCGAGCAAAATTCAACCATGAAAGGTCAACAGACCCTAGTTCGCACCTTCTCAAATAAGAAAAACCCCCTTTTGTATTCAGCAAAAGGGCGTCTGATGTGAGTCGTATCGATAACGGATTAGTCGGCGGCTTTCAGCCTGTCGCCGAAGTATTCTAGCGCCACCACTATGCCAATACCAGCGAGCAGGCAAACCACGGCCAGCATGAGTTGAGAGGGTTGGCCGACCACCTGCTGGTAATTCCATGGCAGCAGGTTTTGCTCCAGCAGAGGCACCTGCTCACCTTTGGAGTTGATGCGCCAGCTGAGTACTTCCTTCCAGGGCCAGATCTTGCCCAAGGTGCCCATCATCAAACCGGTAAGGAATACCAGAGTGGCATCATGGAAGTTTCGCAGCAGTGCTGACAGCGCATGGCTGAAGGTCAGCAGGCCGAATATCGCGCCCACTGCGAAGGTAGCGATAATGGTCATATCAAAGGCTTTGACCGCGCCGATAACAGGGGCATACAGACCAAGCAGCAGTAGAATAAAGCTACCGGAAATACCGGGCAGTATCATAGCGCAGATAGCGATGGCGCCACCGAACAGAATATTGATAAGCGAAGGCTCCACAGATACCGGATTCAGAATGGTGATCACATAGGCCGCCGCCATGCCGGTAAAAAACAGTGCCAAGCGGCCAAAGGTAAAGCCTTTTACCTGCTTGAGCATGTGCACCACTGAAATCAGGATCAGGCCAAAGAAAAACGACCAGACCGGGATGGGGTGATGGGCTAGCAGGTAAGTGATGAGTTTTGCCAGACTCACAATGCTGGTGAGGATACCGCCGAATAAACACAGCAAAAATGGGCCGTTTATGTGCAGGAAGGCCGCCTTGACACCCTCTTTACGGATAACACTCCACAGGCTGGGATTGATGCGGCGGATGCTGTCCAGCAAGGTATCAAGAATGCCGGTGATAAAGGCGATGGTACCACCGGAAACCCCGGGTACCACATCCGCTGCCCCCATGGCCAGGCCTTTGAAATAAGTCAGCAGGTATTTCACTGTGTGTCCTTGTCGCTTAAGTAGACGAAGAGGTCGATATCAGCCCCACGAAAGGCCGGATTATACGTAACTTATGGGACTTACAAAATCCGCATAGGTATTGTGATCTAGTTAACCTGTTATCCCGGTGTTAAACTCATCCGACTAGAATTGCCGCCAGAAGGAACATGGCATGCCCCACAGCCATAGAAATAAAACCCTGGATCTTTACCAGAAACTACAGCATTGGCCCATGGGCAATAAGTTGTTTTCGCTGGCGATTTGCCGGATGGCACCGTATTTTGGCAGCGTCAGGCCGCTGATCACCAAACTCTATCCCCATCACTGTGAATGCATCATCAAAAAACGCCGCAAGGTGGAAAACCACATAGGCACAGTACATGTTATTGCCATTTGCAACGGGCTGGAAATCGCCATGGGCGCCATGGCTGAAGCCTCTATTCCGCCACATCTACGCTGGATCCCCAAAGGCATGACGCTGGATTACACTGCCAAGGCCGGTTCGGATATCCGCTGCGTGGCCGAGGTCGAACTTCACGACTGGCAGCCCGGTGACATGGATGTGGCGGTCACCGCCTATGACGCCAACGATGTGGTTGTAGTCAAAGGCACCATCAAGCTGTGGATCTCTGAAAACAAGCCCAAATAACCCAGTTGCCCGGGCAGCGACATAAGCGCAGGCCCAGAAAGCAAAAAATACTTCAGTGAGGTGTTTTATTCAGTAAGGTGCTTTTATTCGTTTCGCGAGACAAATCAAGCGGTTTGCTCATCGCTGTCCACCACAGCGCCCTGAGTGGCCTGGTGTTCGGTTTTATCGTACAGCAGCTTAAAGGTCATGATGCCAATCACCAGCGCCTTGATAATCATCATCTGGGTATTGCCATAGTAAGCGGCCATACCCACAAAACCGGATAACAGCATTAGAATGCGATAGTTGCGCAGCGTCGTCATATACATGGCCAACAAAATAATGCCCAAATCAACAAACTGCAGCGCCACTGCCAGTGTCGGCTCAGCGATGAAGACCGTCACTGCAACATAAGAGATATAGCTGATCCCCGCAGCCATCAGAGCGCCCAGAGCAATAATTACCCTGTTGCTTGCCTGGGTAAAATCCTTGGCATAACGAAAAGTATTGAGGGAGGCCACCGACAAATTGAGGATCGCCTTGGGCCACCACCCCATCAGAAATGCCCACAGGATATCGTTCGCCGCCGAGCCGAAGGCCGCAAAGCGGGTAAATTTCATTGAGTTGAAAATGGTAATGGAGATATAAAAAGCGACCGAGGTCCAACCGAGTATTTCGGTAAATAGTTCCAGCGTCATTCAGAGGTCTCTTGCTTGTTGACAGCGCAGGGAATGTTCTTTGTTTTGTAAGATCGATTTGGCGAAGTGGGGGAGGTGACTCAGGTAAATGAATTGTTTACAGAAGTTCAACTGCTTAACCAACTATCCGCAATACAATCCTTCGTATCGGCCGGATAATATAGCGAGTGAATCCAAAGTTTCAACGTGTCCGGCGCTGTAATAGGGCGAAGCGCACAAAAATCGAATACAAATACATTTGGTGCCGGTTTTCAGTCTCCATTGCGACACGCCTCAAACAGTTGCGCAGCAAGACCCGCGTTAGGGAAGGTGCGAACAAGTCCTCGCACCGATCTGGCTGACGGGCAAATTCAAGTTCAAGATATTCAGCTGCAGCAAGGCGGGTTGCCTTTCAAAGCGCAATACCACAGCAATCGTGTTTGCCTACAAGCCCCGAAGGGCGAGGCTGACAGTCCTATCTGCTTGGTTGCCACTCTCGCTAAGGACTCAGGCCATTAAGGTTGAGCTGCGTCGCACATCTAAGGGCTGTCATCAGTGGCAGAGCTCCCACGGGACTTATTCGCACCTCCCTTAAATCAATAAATTACGCGGTTTCTTATCCAGAGTGGAGGTTAATCAAAGTCCAAGCCAACTGTGGCGTTGAACATCACGACTCCCTTCGGCCGTCAGGCCGACCTTACACCGCGTAAGCGTAAGCCCACCTGACTACTTAGACCAACTTACTCAGGATCATAATCAAGGACGGGTGCCAGCCACTTCTCCACCTCGGCCACGCTCATGGTTTTGCGGGCGGCATAGTCCTCCACCTGATCTCTGGCCACATTGGTGACGCCAAAGTAGCGGGATTTGGGGTGGGCGAAGTACCAGCCGGATACTGCGGCGGTGGGGTACATGGCATAGCTTTCGGTGATCTTTAAATCGATACACTCATCGGGCTTGAGCAGCTCCCACAGCAGGCCTTTCTCTGTGTGATCCGGGCAGGCGGGGTAGCCGGGCGCCGGGCGAATGCCCTTGTATTTTTCGCGGATAAGTTGCACGTTATCCAGGCTTTCATCGGCAGCGTAGCCCCAGAACTCCTTACGTACCCGCTCGTGCATGCGCTCGGCGAAGGCTTCGGCCAGACGGTCGGCCAGCACCTTGAGCATAATGGCGCTGTAGTCGTCGTGGTTGGCCTCAAAGCGCGTCAGATGCGCATCGATACCATGCCCTGCAGTCACGGCAAAGCCACCGGCATAATCGGCTACGCCTGAGTCTTTGGGGGCGACAAAATCTGCCAGACAGAAGTTGTCGTTGCTGATCCGCGCCACCTGCATGCGCAGATGGTGGATAGTCAGCAGCACTTCAGCGCGGGTCTCATCGGTGTAAAACTCAATATCATCATGGTTAACCGTATTGGCCGGGAACAGGCCAATAACGCCTTTGGCGGTCAGCCACTTTTCCTCAATGATGGTCTGCAGCATCTTCTGGCCATCGGCGTACAACTTGCGGGCCTCTCTACCCACTACCTTATCGTCGAGAATTTTGGGGAAGTGACCGTGCAGCTCCCAGGCGCGGAAGAATGGCGTCCAGTCGATGCGATCTACCAAGTCTGTCAGCGGATAATCCTCAAACACCTGAATGCCCAACTGTTTTGGCTTGAATGGCGTATGAGTTTGCCAGTCCAGCTGGCAGCGGTTTTCCCGCGCGGCCTCGATGGAGACAATTTCCTTGCGCCTCTCCTGTGACAGGCGCTTTTGCCGCATCTCGTCGTATTCGACATAGATGTCATCTATGGTGGGCCTGCGGGTTTCATTGTTAATCAGCTTGCTGACCATGGGCACGGCGCGGGACGCATCGGGAATATAGATGGCGCCGTGGGGATAGTGGGGCGCAATCTTGACTGCAGTATGGATTTTAGAGCAGGTGGCGCCGCCGATAATGGCGGGCAGGGTTAGGCCCTCACGCTCGAAGGCTTTGACGTTGTGCACCATCTCATCCAAACTGGGGGTGATGAGGCCAGACATGCCGATAATGTCCACCTTTTCAGCTTTGGCGACTTCGATGATTTTCTCCACCGGCACCATAACGCCGAGATCTATCACCTCATAGCCGTTACAGGCCAGTACCACGCCGACAATATTCTTGCCGATATCATGCACATCGCCTTTAACCGTCACCATCAGCACCTTGCCATTGCTCTGACCTTCTACCTTTTCCGCCTCTATGTATGGTTTGAGATAGGCCACAGCTTTTTTCATCACTCGGGCGGACTTTACTACCTGAGGCAGGAACATCTTGCCTGAACCAAACAGATCGCCTACCACATTCATGCCATCCATCAGCGAGCCTTCAATGACATCCAGCGGGCGGCTTGCCTGCTGACGGGCCTCTTCAGTATCCGTATCTATGTATTCGGTAATGCCTTTGACCAGTGCATGCGCTAGACGCTTGTTGACCGGCCACTCGCGCCAGGCAAGGTCCTCTTTTTTAGGACCCGCGCTGCCATCACCTCTGAACTTTTCAGCGATCTCCAGCAGTTGCTCGGTATTGGAAGAATCTGCCACCGGGCAGGGCAGGTTAAGCACCACGGCTTCAACCTTTTCTTTCAGCTCGGCATCGATATCATCGTAAATCGCCAGCTGGCCGGCATTGACAATGCCCATATCCATGCCGGCCTTGATGGCGTGGTACAGGAATACCGCATGGATCGCCTCGCGCACCGGATTATTGCCGCGGAAGGAGAAAGACACATTGGACACGCCGCCGGAGATCATGGCGTGGGGCGTTATGCGCTTAATCTCGGCGGTGGCTTCAATAAAGTCCACCGCATAGTTGTCGTGCTCTTCAATCCCTGTGGCCACCGCAAAGATATTGGGATCGAAGATGATATCTTCCGGCGGGAAGCCCACCTGATCCACCAGAATCCGATAGGCGCGGGTACAGATCTCCACCTTGCGCGCCCTGGTGTCGGCCTGGCCCTGTTCATCAAAAGCCATCACGATAGTGGCGGCGCCATAGCGGCGGACGAGTTTGGCCTGCTCGATAAACTTGGCATCGCCCTCTTTCAGGGAGATGGAGTTGACAATGCCCTTGCCCTGAAGGCACTTAAGCCCGGCCTCCAGCACCTCCCACTTGGAGGAGTCGATCATCACAGGCACCCGGCTGATATCCGGCTCGGAGGCAATCAGGTTGAGGAAGGTGGTCATCACTTCCACCCCATCGAGCATGCCTTCATCCATATTGATGTCGATGATCTGTGCGCCGTTTTCTACCTGATCCCGCGCTACCTCCAGCGCGGTTTCGTAATGGCCCTCTTTGATGAGTTTCAAAAAGCGAGCCGAGCCGGTGACATTAGTGCGCTCGCCCACGTTCACAAACAAAGAGTCGACTGCTATGGTGCAGGGTTCAAGACCCGCCAGACGACAGGCGACCGGCACATTCGGGGCAACGCGCGGCGCGCAGGACTCAACAGCTTTACGGATCACCCGAATGTGATCCGGGGTAGTACCGCAGCAGCCGCCGACAATATTCAGCATGCCGGTATCGGCCCACTGTTTGATGACCCCGGCCATATCCTCAGGTGTTTCATCATAGCCACCAAACTCATTGGGCAGACCGGCGTTGGGGTGAGCCGAGACGGCGCATTCGCTGATGCGGTTAAGCTCCTCTACATAGGGGCGCAGCTCCTTGGGCCCCAGTGCACAGTTAAGTCCCATGCTGATGGGTTTGATATGGCGCAGCGAATTATAAAAGGCTTCTGTGGTCTGGCCGGTGAGGGTGCGGCCAGAAGCATCGGTAATGGTGGCTGAGATCATCACCGGCAGTTTGAAGCCCAGGGTTTCAAATACCTGATCTATGGCAAACAGCGCCGCCTTGGCATTGAGAGTATCGAAGATGGTTTCCACCAGAATGATATCTGCGCCACCTTCAATCAGTGCCTGGGTGGACTCGGTGTAAGCCGCGACTAAATCATCAAAGTGCACATTACGAAAGCCGGGGTTGTTGACATCCGGGCTGATGGAGCAGGTGCGGTTGGTGGGGCCCAGTACACCGGCAACATAACGGGGAATGCCGGTTTTAGCCGTTATTTCGTCGGCCACTTCACGGGCAATGCGGGCGCCGATCCGGTTGATCTCTGCAGACAGGGCCTGCATATCATAGTCGGCCATGGCGATAGTGGTGGCGTTAAAGGTATTGGTTTCAATGATATCAGCACCGGCTTCAAGATAAGCGCGGTGGATAGCTTTGATAATCTCTGGCTGAGTCAGTACCAGCAGGTCATTGTTGCCTTTTACATCACAGTGCCAGTCGGCAAAACGCGTTCCCCGGTAGTCTGCCTCCTGCAGTTTATGCTGCTGGATCATGGTGCCCATGGCGCCATCAAGGATTAAAATGCGGTCGGCCAGTGCCTGGGTCAGTGTGTTAAAAATCGTCTGACTGGACTTAACGGTATGAGGTGTAGGGCTTGCCATGCTGTACTTCCTGTGCGCTGTGCCGCCTGTTTATCTGGCGGTCTGTATTGCCCCTGTGCGTCGGGCCGTGCTGTCATCAACAACTTTGCTTTGGACATTTAAACGTGTAGACGTCCATAGTACTCAACCTTGATTGGACAGGGCAAGTCGATGATGGAATATTATCCACTTTACCTGGCGGATAGCTCAACCATCAGGCTCAAACAAGGAGCCAATATATGAGTGTCAAAAATCCCGATATCCATTTGATTTCCCTGCGTCATAGCGCCTGTGAAGGGGGCAATCCTGCGCCAGCGGGCGAAACCATGCAGGTCTTTGAGCAGCGGGTGACAGGAGCATTTGAACAGGTGTGTGATGCTTGGCTTGCGCCGCCGGCGAGCCACACAGATAAGCCCGTGTGGGTGGTGTGTCATGCCGGGGTGATGCGGGTGTTGATGGCCCACATTCTGGACCTTAAGCAACAGGCGCAATGCTGTTCACTTAGTATGTTTCCGTTACGTTTGAAAGAGAAAGATTGAACCACGAAGACCACGAAGACCACGAAGACCACGAAGACCACGAAGAAAAGCTTTTCTTTGCTATCCCTTCGTGTCCTCTGTGTAGCGAGCGAAGTGAGCGCTTCGTGGTGAACTGCTTTTCAAAAACAAAAAGAGCCCTGCCTTAAGCGGCGGCCATGGAGGTGACAGTGCTGCGCCATGATGGCCGTAACTGGGCCAGATTGCACTGGCCGGGCTAAAACAGGAATCTTTTATACAGCTTCGTTGCTGCTGGTGCTATTAAGTCTAAAAAACAGCATAATGCGAAATTGTCCTCATGCCAGGGACTGAGAAGGTTCTCAATTTGGTCGTCCCCATAAGCAGCAAGACTGCAAAGATCGGCAGCCGGGAGAAGCCCGGACTGTACCCGCAACTGTAGTGACTCACCGCGAGTCAGAGTCAGGATACCGATCACCTTCCCGATTAACCCTGTCCCTGTTGTCAGTGTATCGGTTTTTGAATTTACCCCCGGGCGGGGCTACCCGGAAGGAGCAAAAGTGAATAATCACAAGCAGCAGACAGAGACAGGCAAAGGGCGACATGCAAACCCAGTTGCCGCCTAGTCCGGTATTGACGGTAGATGGCCTGAGCTGGTCTGTTGGCGGTCAGCGTTTGCTGGACGACATCGGCTTTAGCGTCCCTGCCGGCAAAATGATTGGTCTGATTGGTCCCAATGGGGCCGGCAAATCCTCACTGTTGCGTTGCCTGTATCGGTTTTTGCGTCCGGATACCGGGCTTGTTCGCCTTGATGGCATAGATTGCAGCGCGATTCCGGCCCGCGAGTTTGCCAGGCGGGTGTCTGTGGTGCAGCAGGATACCCCCGCCGGACTGGATGTCAGTGTGCGTGAGCTGGTTGCCATGGGGTTGACGCCCCACAAGGGCTGGCTGGAGTTTGACAGCGCAGCAGACCGCCGACATGTCAATGAGGCGCTCGCCACGGTGGGCTTGAGCAAGTTTGCCTGGCGCCCTTTCAGTCTGTTGTCAGGCGGTGAAAAACAAAGGGCACTCATCGCTCGCGCCATTGTGCAACAACCGCAACTGCTCATTCTTGATGAACCTACCAATCATCTGGATATCCGTTATCAAATCCAAATTCTCGAGTTGGTGCAAAGCCTGGGGATCAGTGTGATTGCCTCCATTCACGATTTGAATCTGGCCAGTGCGCTGTGCGATCGTCTGTTGCTGCTGGATGGTGGCCGTTTGGTCGCTGAAGGCGAGCCGCAGCAGGTGCTGACCGAGGAGACAATCGCCCGGGTGTTCGGTGTCTGCTGCCGGGTCAGTGCCCATCCACAACATGGTAAGCCGTTGATCTCCTACTTCTATGGTTACCACTCAGGAGATGGGCATGGGCAATAGCTGGACACAGGCGTCCGATAGCCAGAAAGTGCTGCTGATGGCATTTGTGCTGTTTGCGCTGTTGACGCCATGGCTGGCAGCCTGCTTTGGCGCCGTGAGCTTGTCACCCGTGCAGATCTGGGATGCGCTGCGTGGCGATGGGCAGGGGGTGATTAGCCGCATAGTAATGGAACTGCGTATGCCCCGTATTTTGCTGGCCCTGATTGCCGGGGCTGGTCTTGCGCTGGCGGGGGCGGTATTGCAACTGGCAACCCGTAATCCGCTAGCTGACCCCTATCTATTTGGTATTTCCTCCGGCGCTTCTTTTGGTGCGATTTGTGTCATGACGCTGGCCGGTGCCGGTTTTGGCAGCATGATGGGGCCCTGGCTTGCGCATTTGAGTCTGCCCGTTGGGGCGCTGCTGGGGGCCGGGCTGTCGGTTATGCTGGTGCTGGCACTCAGTGGTGGTGGCGCCAGCCATCAGATTGAGCGTATCCTGCTGTCCGGCGTGGCTACTTCTTTTATGTTTGCGGCGTTTGGCAGTCTGCTGCTGTATTTCTCTGAGCCGCAGGCGGCCGCTGCCGTACTGTTCTGGACTCTGGGCAGTTTCGCCCGGGCGAGCTGGTCCGGGTTATGGCTGCCGGCGCTGGTGGTTCTGTTTGGGTTACTGATATTGCTGGGGCTGCGCCGATCATTGTTGGCACTGCAGGGCGGCGATGAAACTGCCCATACTCTGGGGGTTCCCGTGCCCAGACTGCGACTGGCGATTTTATTGCTGTGCTCTGTGATGACCGCGATTCTGGTTGCCAGTTGCGGCGGCATCGGTTTTGTTGGGTTGCTGGTTCCCCACATCGTCAGAATGTTATTGCCCTCTGGTCAGTCATTGCTGCTGACCGCGCTGGCCGGAGGCGTGTTTATGGTATGGGTGGATGTATTAGCCAGAACCCTGCTCAGCAATCAGGAGCTCCCTGTTGGAGTGATTACCTCGGCTGTGGGCAGCTTGTTTTTCCTAACCCTGTTACGCCGTCGGCGTCGGCTGGTACATGAATAATTACAATATCCATTATTTCAGCAACGACAGGAATGCTGTTATTCAGGCGACGAGTGACCAAAAAACCAAACCACCCGGCGCCCTGGGAGAACTTGAGGTACTGGCACGACAACTGGCGAGAATTCAACAAACCAAGCGGCTGGAAATCGCCCGTCCTGTGATGTTGGTGTTTGCGGCTGACCACGGTATAGCCGCCCATGGTGTGTCGATTGCTGCTGAAGTGGCAACTGCTTACTGAGCTTGCGCAAAACTCAGTAAATTTCATGGCAATCGGGCTGGCCCTTGGTCATACTTTGAGTCGCGCTGTAGCCGCGAGTTTGATGTTCACTGAGTCCTATATCTGGTGCTGGCGGCATTGTGAACAGGAGCTGCAGGGTGATACATTTGATTGTGGGCGGTGCCCGCAGCGGTAAAAGCCGGTTTGCCGAGCACTGCGCCGCTGAGTTTGCCGCTAAAGGTTATGAGTGCCACTATCTGGCGACGGCGCAGGCGCTGGATGAGGAGACGCAACAGCGGATCAGCAGGACAGACTGGATTCAGCTTTGCCATGGCAGACGCATGAAGTGGGTACTCAACTGGTAACAGCGCTGCAGCAACTGTCTATCCCTGACAGGTACTGTTGGTGGATTGCCTGACGCTTTGGCTGACAGGGCTTTTATGCGTCGAAGCAGAAGTGTACCATGAGCCAGCCCTGTGTGACATGGATTGGCAAGCCGCTGTGAGCCGGAAAATCGCGCAGCTCGTCAGTGAAGTCTCTGCCAGGCGAAATATTACTGGTTAGGGTCTGTTGACCTTTGAAGATGGTTTTTGCAGCACTTTGTCGTTGTTTTATACAAAGCAACGCGACTGTGGTGTAGTTGTTCTACACAAATGAGCGTTAATGCAGTAGAAAGCGACGACAAACGCTGCCCGAAGGGCTCGGCTATACGCGCTTTACTCTTTGTTGCAAGGTATTTGCTTAGGCCCACTAGGCGGCACACCTTGCGTCGCGATTAAAGCGCGTCTAGAGCGAGCAAAATTCAACCATGAAAGGTCAACAGACCCTAGCAATGGGGTGGGCTTAGGTATAGTACCGTTAGGAGAGTTGAGTCGACAGTTTGTCGATGAAGCTGGGAGAATGAACCAGTCGCTGGCTGCAGTAGCGGACAGGGTGACGTTGGTAGTGGCCGGATTGCCACTGGATTTGAAAGGATAATAGTATGGGGAAAACAACGTCGCCAGGATTGGCGTCTGGAAAACAGGCATTGATGGTGCAGGGTACTGCATCAGATGTTGGCAAGTCTATCTTAGTCGCCGGATTGTGCCGGCTATACTCGCGTCATCATCCACAAAAGATTGCACCCTTTAAACCCCAGAACATGGCACTCAACAGTGCTGTCACACTTGACGGTGGTGAAATTGGTCGGGCGCAGGCCCTGCAGGCTGCCGCCTGTTTTCAACCACCTCATTCAGATTTTAACCCCGTGCTGCTTAAACCTTCGAGCGATACTGTGCCACAGGTCATTTTTCAGGGGAAAGCTCTGACTCAACTGGAGGCGGCAACCTTTTTCGGTAAGGACCGCAGCGAATACAACTCCAAAGCCATGGAAGTGGTGCTGGATTCTTGGCAACGCCTGAGATCCCGTTTTCAGTTGATTTTCGTTGAGGGCGCCGGCAGTCCGGCCGAGATCAATCTGCGGGACGGCGATATCGCCAATATGGGATTCGCCGAGGCGGTGGACTGTCCTGTTATTCTGATCGCCGATATCGACAAAGGCGGGGTGTTTGCTCAGCTGGTTGGCACATTGGAACTGCTCAGTGAATCCGAGCGGGCGCGGGTAAAGGGGTTTGTTATCAACAAATTCCGTGGTGACATCAGCTTACTGCAGCCCGGGCTGGATTGGCTTGAGGAACGCACCGGTAAACCGGTAATTGGCGTATTACCCTTCATAGAAGGGTTGCGACTGGACGCCGAGGACGCACTGGATGATTCTGCACCGGCAAACGTGGCGGATCGCAGCTTCCGGATACAGGTGTTGGTGCATCCCCAGATCAGCAATCACACGGATTTCGGACCATTGAGTTTGCATCCCGATATCGACTTAAGTTACCTGCCTACATCTACTTGCGCGGCTGACGCGCCTGCTGCAGATCTTATTATTCTGCCCGGATCCAAAAGTGTTCGGGACGATTTGCAGACACTCAAAGACAAGGGGTGGGATGAGCACATTCGGCGACACCTGCGCTATGGCGGCAAACTGATAGGCATTTGTGGTGGTTATCAGATGCTTGGGCTGGAGGTGGATGACCCCAACGGCGTAGAAGGTCAGGTCGGCTGCAGTGAGGGACTGGAGCTGTTGTCAGTGGTGACTGAGCTTAAGCCGCAAAAACAGGTGCACAATGTCACAGGTACTTTGCGGCTTAATGGTCAGCAATTGGCTGTCAAAGGTTATGAAATTCACTGTGGCTACACCCATAAACTCAGGCCCGGGGAAGCTCCCCTGACCTGGCAGCGGGCGCTGGCAGAAGAAGACAGCGTAAGCAGCCTGCATCGTGGTGATGGTTTGCTGGTGGATGACGGAGTGCTGTCAGAGGATGACCAGATCCTGGGGACTTATCTGCACGGGCTGTTTGATGCTCCCGAGGCGACTGCTGCCATTCTGCGCTGGGCTGGATGTCGCAGCGAACAGGCCTGTATCAACATAGACGATCTCACAGAGCAGCAGCTCAATCGTCTGGCGGATGTGCTGGCACAACATCTGGATATCAAACTGCTCAACAGTATTCTGGCCACGCAGCAGGCTTATCAGGAAGAGGCTGCCGGATAATCGGCAGCTATCAGTATTCAGGGAGTCGTGATTCAACCAAATGTCAGAGTTACCACAACAAGAAGTCAATAAGGCCAGTCGGCATAAAGCCCGTCAGCAAAAAGTGAAAGCCGCCGTCGATGCCAGGGTTGCCAATGCCCAAATTCAGCGGGGTGTGCTGATGGTGATTAGCGGCGATGGCAAGGGCAAAACCACCGCGGGATTCGGTACAGTAGCACGCGCCGTTGGCCACGGTCAGCAAGCCGCCGTGGCGCAGTTTATCAAGGGCAACTGGGACTGTGGCGAGCGTAATCTGCTTGAGGGTGCGGGCGTGTCGTTTGCCGTAATGGCGACCGGCTTTACCTGGGAGACGCAGGACAGAGAGGTTGATACTGCCGCTGCATTGGCAACCTGGGAACAGGCCGAGCAATTTCTTAAAAACGACAGCATCAATCTGGTGCTGCTCGACGAACTCACTTATATGGTGAGTTATCACTACCTACCGCTGGAGCGGGTGATCAAGGCACTTCAGCATAGACCCAAACATCAGCATGTGATCATCACCGGGCGTAATTGTCACCGGCAGTTAATTGAGATGGCAGATACCGTGAGTGAGGTGAAGTGCGTTAAGCATGGGTTTGATCATGGTATCGCCGCCCAGTCCGGCTTCGACTACTGAATTTCTTCGTGCTCACTTCTGTGGCGGCATTGTCGGCAAGGTTTCACTCCATCACGTAGCGCTGCTACGCTCAGGGGCTGAAACCTTTTGATGGCTTTGCCACAGAAGCGATCACTGTGAAATTTATACCTTCAGATGTTGCGACCAGTTTTCCGTTCTGATTGCATTGTCGGCAAGGTTTCACTCCATCACGTAGCGCTGCTACGCTCAGGGGCTGAAACCTTTTGACGGTTTTGCCACAGAAGCGATCACTGTGAAATTTATACCTTCAGATGTTGCGACCAGTTTTCCGTTCTGATTGCATTGTCGGCAAGGTTTCACACCAACAATTTGCAGGCTTTTCTGGCCGCTGAAAGGGCATAAACAGTTTGCTGCGCTTAATCTGGCAAATGCCCGACTTTAACTAGAATGAGTGCGCCTTCTTCCTGGGTGAATGGGGTGTGTTGACTTAGGTGTGGGCTGCGCAGCCAGGTTCCGGCTGGGTAGCTGCCATGTTCATCATGAAACACGCCTTCGATAACGAAGATCTCCTCGCCACCCCAATGGCGATGTTGGTTGAATTGAGTATTGGGTTCCCACTTCACCAATGCCACCTGTTCCGTTTCAAACTGGTGCAGGGATTTAACTGACAGACCAGATACCATGCCGGGTTGCCAGGGGAGTTTGTCGGTATCAATCACCTTTTGCTCGATATCTCTTGAGTCGCACTGATGCAGCTTAACCAGAATGGTCGCGCCTTGTGCACCAATTTTAGGTTGGTGGCCTGTGCCTATGGGGTTACGCACATAGGTGCCTTTGGGGTAGTCACCATGCTCGTCGGAAAATACCCCATCCAATACCAAAAACTCTTCACCGCCACCATGTTGGTGAGGGCTGAACTCGCTGTTGGCGGCATAGCGCACTATGCTGGTGGCGCGGGCCACTTCATCACCAATGCGATCCAGCATCATGCGCTCAACTCCGGGCATAGGTGAGGGCTGCCATCGGTAATCATCCGGGCGAATGATCACTCGCTGAGAAAAATCTGCATTCAAATGCATGGATTGATTTATAGCGGCCATGAGTCCTCCTATTGCTGCCTGTTAAAACCCAAACAGAAACTGATCGACTAGCTCTGAATACCCATTCAGATGCTGCTTCAGTGCGTCAATGCGATTGCGCTCTGACGTCAGGTGGATCTCTTCAACCACCACAACCATTTGCTTGGCCAGCGACTGCTTATCACCTGTTAAGTTGTCAGCAAAATAGGCGACGCTTTTCTCCAGGGTATAAGTAAGAATGTGGATTTCAGCTGCCTGTTGCATGCCTATGTTGGGCATCTCCATCAGCTCATGATTCATTTCAAGGAAGATATCTTTAGCATCCTGCATATTGGTGACATCCGGCGCCTTAAGGTGCTGTGTGGGCCTCTCGTCGCCAGAAGCTGCCAGCGTGGAGAGTGCAACAAGCACTGTAAAAACTAACGCAACTAGATACTTCATTTGGTTGTTATCTCCGTCCTTGTTGATGTTTAGCCTTATCACTTTATCTCAGCTGAATTCTATTGCTATTGAGAGAGTCTCTGTCGCCCTCGAAAGCCCTAAAGTATTAGGGTCTGTTGACCTTTCATGGTTGAATTTTGCTCGCTCTAGACGCGCTTTAATCGCGACGCAAGGTGTGCCGCCTAGGGGCCTAAGCAAATACCTTGCAACAAAGAGTAAAGCGCGTATAGCCGAGCCCTTCGGGCAGCGTTTGTCGTCGCTTTCTACTGCATTAACGCT
>JAJNAU010000079.1 GCA_021462625.1 Shewanella sp. | reverse complement strand
ACTCTCTGTTGCAAGGTATTTGCTTAGAACCCTAGGCGGCACACCTTGCGTCGCGATTAAAGCGCGTCTAGAACGAGCAAAATTCAACCATGAAAGGTCAACAGACCCTAGCGTTTACGGCTGTCGTATAAGCCCTGCAACAGGCCGACAATCAATCCCCCAATATGGGCGCCATTGGCAATGGACAGACCAAAAAGGTCAGTAAAGCCCAGCACCAGCCATAGCATCATGAAGCCCATCAAGGCTGAGGGTAGGCCTATGCCGGACTGAGGTTTGCGCACCCCCATGATCCAGGTGTAGCCAGCCAGCGCATAGACCACGCCGGACAGGCCGCCAAAGCCCGGGCCGCTGATAAAGTACTGCAATACATTAGGCAGGGTCCCGCCAACCAGCAGCAGAATTGCCAGGGTAGCTATGCCTAAGCGGTTTTCGATTTTTCCGCCCAGATACCACCACCACAGTAGGTTGAAGATGATATGCAGGGCGCTGAAATGGATAAGTGATGGCGTGAATACCCGCCAGACTTCACCCAAAGTGGCGCTTGGCGTTACGCCAAAGAAACCCAGTGCGGCAAACAGGGACTCTGCATAGCCAACATTCCAGCCGATAAAAATCAATACACAGCTGAAAAACACCAGCAGGGTCAAAGGCCCGCCACCGGTGAAGAACTGGGTCAGCAATTGTGCTGAGGGCTGACCATAGTCCAGGCAGGTATCAATGCTGCCATGATCCCAGGAAGCCGCAAGGTACTTCGGGTCGCTCGGGTGGGCGATAAAGTAATGAAACTCCTGCTCTGCGAGGCTGAATTGCGCAGGATCGACAACAAACAGCGCCACTCCCTGCTGCAGATATTCAGTGCGGCAGTCAATGCCCTGACCTTTGAGGTAGTCCACCAGTGCCTGGGCGGCGCGCATGTTGGGAAGGCGGCCAAATTCCTGCATAGTCTGTTCTCTCTGAGATTACGCTGTCAGCGATTGTCCTGCCAGCTCTGGAAGCCGCCATCGAGGCTGAACACCTGATCAAATCCCTGCTCAACCAGATAGGTTGATGCGCCCTGACTACTGATGCCGTGGTAGCAGATCACTACCAGTGGCTGATCCATGTCTGCGTCACGGATATAGTCAGCAAGGTTGTCATTATTAAGATTAAATGCACCGGGAATGTGTCCGGCAGCAAAGCTGGCAGCATCACGGATATCAACAAGTTGCAGTGATTCGCCGGCATGGATTTTAGTTTTGAGCTCAGCGACGCTCAGATGCTGAAAGCTGGACATAAGGTCTTCCTGTAAAGATTGGATTGCGGTAAGTGTGCAATAGCGGGCTGTAGGAATACAGCCCGCAAATGTTAACAGTCGTTAACGGGTCAGTTTTGCCAGTCGAGGATGACTTTGCCTGACTGACCGGATCCCATGGCATCGAAGCCCTGTTGAAACTGGTCGACCTTGTAATGATGGGTAATGACAGGAGAAATATCCAGACCGGACTGGATCAGGCTTGCCATCTTGTACCAGGTCTCGAACATCTCGCGGCCATAGACACCCTTGATAATCAGTCCCTTGAAAATCACCTTACTCCAATCGATGGCCATCTCACCGCCGGGGATACCCAGCATAGCGATCTTGCCGCCATGGTTTATGGCATCCAGCATGGCATGGAAGGCTGACGGTACGCCGGACATTTCCAGACCAACATCGAAGCCTTCGGTCATACCGAGCTCTTTCATAACCCCTTTGAGATCTTCCTTGGCCACGTTAACCGCGCGGGTAGCCCCCATCTTGCGGGCCAGTTCCAGACGATATTCATTCACATCGGTGATCACCACATGGCGGGCGCCTACATGACGACAGATGGCTGCGGCCATAATGCCGATGGGGCCTGCACCGGTGATCAGTACATCTTCACCCACCAGGTCGAATGACAGTGCAGTGTGCACGGCATTGCCGAAGGGGTCGAAGATAGACGCCAGATCATCACTGATATCATCTGGGATCTTGAAAGTGTTGAAAGCCGGGATCACCAGATACTCGGCAAAAGAGCCCTGACGGGTTACGCCTACGCCAGAGGTATTGCGGCACAGATGAGTGCGACCGGCACGGCAGTTGCGGCAGTATCCACAGGTAATATGACCTTCACCGGAAACCCGGTCGCCCACCTTGAAATCACGTACTTCCTGACCCATGCCCACCACTTCACCCACATACTCGTGGCCGACAATCATGGGAACCGGGATGGTCTTTTGTGACCACTCATCCCAGTTGTAAATGTGCATATCGGTGCCGCAGATGGCGGTTTTGCGGATTTTGATCAGCAAATCGTTGTGGCCCACTTCCGGCAGGGGAGCATCCACCATCCAGATGCCTTCTTCGGCTTTCAGTTTGCTTAGTGCTTTCATGGTGTTGTTACTCCGAAATAATCTGCATTTCGCGGCCGATGCGGATAAAGGCCTCAATGGCGCGATCCAGCTGCTCACGGGTATGGGCGGCGGACATCTGAGTACGGATGCGGGCCTGTCCCTTGGGCACGACCGGGAAGGAGAAACCAATCACATAGATGTTCTCTTGCAGCAGGCGGTTGGCAAAGTCACCGGCCAGTTTGGCGTCGCCAATCATTACAGGAATAATAGCGTGATCAGCCCCTGCCAGGGTAAAGCCTGCGGCAGACATCTTTTGGCGGAAGTAGCGGCTGTTTTCCTTAACTTGGTCGCGCAGAGCCTGGCCATCCTTGAGCATTTCCAGCACCGTGATAGAAGCACTAACAATGGCTGGAGCCAGAGAGTTGGAGAACAGGTAAGGACGGGAGCGTTGACGCAACCAGTCAATCACTTCCTTCTTGCCTGAGGTAAAGCCACCGGATGCACCGCCCAGCGCCTTGCCCAGCGTACCAGTGATGATATCCACCCGTTCCATCATTTCACAATACTCGTGGGTACCGCGGCCTTTATGACCTACAAAGCCTACAGCGTGGGAGTCGTCCACCATCACCAGCGCGCCGTATCGGTCGGCCAGATCGCATACGCCTTTAAGGTTGGCAATCACGCCATCCATTGAGAACACACCGTCAGTGGCGATCAGAATATGACGGGCGCCAGCCTCGCGGGCAGCTATCAGTTGTGCTTCCAAATCAGCCATATCATTGTTTGCATAGCGGAAACGCATGGCCTTACACAGGCGCACACCGTCGATAATGGAGGCATGATTCAGGGCATCAGAGACAATGGCATCTTCAGGGCCAAGCAGGGTTTCAAACAGACCGGCGTTGGCATCGAAGCAGGAGGAGTAAAGAATGGTATCTTCCATGCCGAGGAACTCACTCAGGCTGGCTTCCAGTTGCTTGTGGATATCCTGAGTACCACAGATAAAACGCACTGACGCCATGCCAAAACCATGGCTGTCGAGGCCTGTTTTGGCGGCGGCGATCAGTTCGGGGTGATTGGCCAGGCCTAGGTAGTTGTTGGCGCAGAAGTTAATCACTTCTTTTTGGTTTACTTCAATGGCAGTTTGCTGCGCTGAGGCGATAACCCGCTCACTCTTGTACAGGCCTTCGGCTTTTACGTTTGCCAGTTGTTGCGTGATCTGTTGGTAGAATTGGTCAGAAGCCACCTTTCGGTCTCCTTTGTAGGATTAATTATTTCAGCGCCGATGAGCCTTTTGCTGAGAGTTCATCGAGCCTGGAGTTGCACGCATTTTAACCTTAATTCTAGGGTCTGTTGACCTTTGAAGATGGTTTTTGCAGCTTTTTGTCGTTTTTTATACAAAGCAACGCGATTGTGGTGTAGTTGTTCTACATGAGAAACCGATAACGCAGGAGAAAGGGGCAAACAAACGCCCGGTTTTATCAGGATTCAAGCCGCCCGGGCCAGTAACATATAGTGGGATTCCAGTCGGGTGAAGGTATCCAGTGAACTGGGCGTGGCATAGCCGCGAAAGATCAGCAGTACCCTCAGCAGCCCCTCATACAGATTGGCCTTGGTGATGGAAGCGATACTGGATTGGGTCAACTGATAGCCAATCCAGGAGCTGACAATCATCTTGATGGTATCGGCCAGGTCGAGGATTTTGTCCTGCTCTATGGTAAGGAAGCCATCGGCACACAGTTGCTTCAGTACATGCCCGCAGCGCTCCAGTACCTTCTGTTGCGCTTTCAAATAGCGGCTTTTCAAGGCTTCATCCCGAGCGAGAATGTCTGCCAGGTTGGCATACATAAAGCGAAACTGCCACATGGTGTAAAACATGGCATCGAAGTAGCCAATCAGCAGTTCAACAGTGACCGGGCCATCCCGATAAGGCTGAAAGCCGGATTCCAGATGCTGTTCGTATTGGCTGAAGATGGAGCGGATAATGTCTTCCTTGTTGCGGAAGTGGTAGTAGAGGTTACCCGGGCTGATCCCCAGGTGAGCCGCGATATGATTGGTCGTGATGGTGCGTTCACCCTGTTCATTGAACAGTTCAAGGCTGGCTAAAATGATTTTGTCGCGGGTCTTCATAACCTGTGGGGTCTCTTTGTTTGACACCTGAATGGGCACAGCAGATGCCAGAATGAAGATTTATGTTAGCATTGCCGCAATTCATCAGGCAAAACCGAATCTAACGGCAACTCCATGAACCGTATTGGTTATTCAATTCTCGTGACGCTGCTCAGCCCCTTGTTGTTGTTGTACTTGCTGCTGCGTGCCCGCAAAAGCCCCGAATACCGGCTGCGCTGGTCAGAGCGCTTCGGCCTGCATAAGGTACGCGCCACCGACATGCTGCTGCACTCTGTATCCATGGGAGAAACCCTGGCAGCGCTGCCGCTTATCCGACGATTACTGGCAACCCATCCTGAGCTGACGATCACCATCACTACCTCCAGCCCAACAGGCTCTGCTGAGGTGGCTAAAGCCTTCGCGGGTGAGCTGGCCGCCGGGCGGGTGCAGCATCTGTACCTGCCCTTTGACCTTCCATGCTGTATCGGGCGTTTTGTCCGCCAAGTACAGCCTCAGGTGTGCGTCATTATGGAAACTGAGCTGTGGCCAAATGTTATTCATTATGCGGCCGAACAGGGCGCCCGCATAATATTAGCCAATGGCCGCCTGTCGGCCAAATCTTTTGCTCAGTATCAGAAATGGCCGTCACTCAGCCGCCCCATGCTGGCAAAGCTGGACTGCCTCGCGGTGCAGACTCAGGCTGAAGCGGACCGTTTTATTGAATTGGGTGTAGCGCCTGACAAAGTTCTGGTGTGTGGCAGTCTTAAATTCGATTTACCGCTGGACCCACAATTACAACCGGGATCGCAGGTCATGCGAAGCGATTGGCACAAAGCCGATGCACCAGTGTGGGTGGCCGGCAGCGTGCATCCCGGGGAGTTTGCCGCCGTGATAACGGCTCACAAAGCTTTGCTGGATCACTTTCCGCAGGCGCTGCTGATTATGGTGCCCAGACACCCGGAGCAATTTGCCAGTGCCGCGCAGGTGCTGGCCGACTCCGGCCTGACCGTTGTGCGTCGCAGTGAGGGAATGGCAGTCACCAGGGAAACTCAGGTACTGCTGGGCGATACCATGGGAGAGTTGCTGCAATGGTACGCGGCGGCAGATTTTGCCTTTGTCGGTGGGACCCTGATCCCCAATGGCGGCCACAATCCACTGGAAGCTGCTGCCCTGGGGTTGCCTGTGATTATGGGTCCCAACCACAGGGACTTTCTGGAAATTACCGGTATGTTGCAGCAGGCAGGCAATCTTTGCGTGGTGAAGGATGCCGCTGCGCTGGCACTCAGGGTGGCTGAGCTGGCATCAAACGAACCTGCCAGAGCTGCGGCCGGCGAAGGCGGAATAGCGGTACTCGAGCGTAACCGGGGTGCACTGACTCGCCAGTATACTTTGGTCGAGTCACTGCTTAATCAGGTGTAAGCCGTTATTCCTTCAGTGCTCAGTGACGGCTAACTCTGGCATTGGCGGTGTTGGTGGCGTTATAACCTTTCAATAGTGCCATCCAATCGGCTTCGGTAAAGGCCAGATGTGGGCATTTCCCCTGCTCTTTTTTGAAGGATCTGTGCAGTCGGTCCAGATTCTCCGCCTGCCAGTGGTGAGCCACCGCGCGGATGGCACCCCGATCGAAGTCTATGAGGTGGAACCCTTTGGGAGACAACAGAATATTTTTGGCATTCAAGTCCGCATGGTAAACGCCACGGTTGTGGAAACGGGCTATGCACTGTCCCAGTGACAGCCACTCCTGCTGACTCATTTTCCGTTCGGTCAGTATGGCTACCAGGTCCCGGGCACCTTCAATCCGTTCAATCAGAATATCGCCGCTATAGCACAATCCCCGTTTTTGAACGCAGGCGGCAATCGGTCGGGGAACCGGAAAGCCTTCCTGGTACAGGATATTGAGCAGCTTCAGCTCAGCGGTGGGGCGGGTATAGGCAAGACCGGTGAACAAATAGGTGTCTTTGGACAATTTGGCCATCAGCCCGCCGCGCCAGTAATGACGCAGCACCCAGTGCTCATTGGCCTGAGTGGGCTGATAGTGAACAAACCAGGTGGTGTAGCGACCTGTTGAAGTGCCCACTACGGCCTGCTGCCGCTGCCAGTATTCAGGGGTAAACCACCGAGCATTGATGCCACAAAGTTTGCTGGCAAGCACCAACCAACCGCTTTGAGGCTCATGGGGGGAGTTGAGAGGCAATATTTTCAAATCAGATGACATAGAGTATTGGCAATGTCGTGGAACCTAGCGCCATTCTACATTAACACCCATGCCTTGCCTGCTATTAAGCTCCCAGAGTTAGTTACCTGTCTATGAATCTGTGTGAAATGAGATCCCTGTATATGCTGCGCTTGTCTGCCACTGGCAATGTGTATCATGTCGCGGCGATGGTACAGACGAACCAGGGTCAATACCCGCATCAACTAATCACTTGGCTGGTGGAGCAGGTTAACATGTAATGAAAACAGGCCGCTGAATAAGCGGCCTGACTTTTTATGGTAAATAAAATTGTGGCAAATTAAGTATCAGTGCTGTAACGGGGGGTTACCCGGCTACCCTACCTCATGGTAACAAACTCTTCCGCGCCGGTTGGGTGGATGGCGACAACAGCGTCAAAGTCAGCCTTGGTTGCGCCCATCTTGATGGCGACGCCGAAGCCCTGCAGAATTTCATCCATGCCAAAGCCGATACCGTGAATACCCACCACCTGCTCATTGTCACCGGCACATACCAGCTTAAACTTACACTCCTGACGATGCGCAGTGACTGCAGTGTACATGGAGGCAAAGGTAGAGGTGTAAACCTTCACATTATCTTCGCCATACTGCTCTTTGGCCTGAGGTTCGGTCAGTCCCATCGTACCGATAGGTGGGTGGCTGAATACCACTGTTGGCACATATGCATAGTCCATGGTGGCATCTGTCATATTGTTGAACAGGCGCTCTGACAGCAGACGACCGGCTTTCACTGCAACAGGCGTCAGCTCAATGCCGCCGACCATGATGTCGCCGACACAGTAGATGCCTTTAGCTGAGGTGTTCTGCTGGGCATCGACAAAAATAAAGCCCCGCTCGTCCATTCTCACATCGGTGTTTTCCAGACCGATTTTGTCGGTTGCCGGTTCACGACCGATAGCCCAGATCAAGCAATCCACATCATAGCTTTCACCATTGTCTAGGATCAGGGTCAGGCTGCCATCGGCATTTTTCACGACTGCTTTGGGAATACTGAAGGTGTGCAGCGTCGGGCCTTCTTGCGCCATAGAGCCGGTCAGAGCCTCAACCAACATAGGGTCGAAACTGCGCAGCGGCGCATGTTTACGCACAAACAGATGAGTCTCTGTGCCCAGGGCGTGCATCACACCGGCGATCTCCACCGCAATGTAACCGGCCCCCACTACCGCCATGCGCCTGGGCTGCTCGGTCAGCTCGAAGAAGCGGTCTGAGTCGATACCATATTCTGCGCCCGGAATATCCGGGATACTGGGACGGCCACCGGTGGCGATCAGAATATGCTCGGCAGTATATTGCTCGCCATTAACCTCAATGGTGTGGTTATCCACAAAACGGCCATAGCCGTTCACCACGGTGACTTTGTTATTGTCAAGGCCGCGCTCGTAAGCGCCGTGGATACGGTTGATATAGGCGCTGCGGCTGGCAATCAGCGTCTGCCAGTTGAATTTGTTGATGGTGACATCGAAACCATAATCTTTGGCGTACAGGTTCATGGCCTCGGCCACCTGAGCGCCGTACCACATCACTTTCTTGGGTACACAGCCCACGTTAACGCAGGTGCCTCCCAGCTGTTTAGCCTCGATCAGCAATACCTTTGCGCCACGCAAAGCGGCGCGGTTGGCGGAGGCGATACCGCCGCTGCCAGCTCCCAGACAAATATAATCAAAGTGTTGTGTCATTTCGGTCTCCATGTTTACCAGGGGCGTATGTTGCGAACTATGCCTTGCCTTTGAGGAGGGAAAGCCTGTACTGAGATCGTACCGGACTGATCCGCGCCTTCCTTAGCCGCTGGTTTGCTTATTATTGAGCCGAATACTGCCAAAAACTGTCAATGAGTGACAGCCTTAATTGGTTTTCCTGCGAGGTAGATTTCCTTGGTGGATTCAGATTAGGACTTGGGACTATCTGGTCTGGCATTTGTCGTGATCGCCTCTGCCCGGGCCTTCTGCACCGCACTTGAGGCATTGCCATTCCTTAAATCTGACGGAGTATTCATCCTGCTGATAACCATATTTCTGTTTTTGGGCGGACTCCAGTTGTTTTAATCTTTGATCCAGCCAGCGACAGGTCGGGTCATTGGCGACGGAATCGCGATTAGCTAGTTGTTGTTTGCGGTTAAGTTTTTGGGTTGTCCGGGATCTCACTTTGGGGTTTTTTTTCGGTGTTGGCGATGGCGGCATAAACTCAGGGGACGGGAGTTCCAGTGCGCTCCGGGGGCGCTGTGGAATGGCGATGGGGTCGCCATTGGCGTCAAGGACTGTATCCAGCGGCAGAGGATCTTTTGTGGCGGGGCTGGCCGGTATGGTGACCAACAATAATCCCAGACCAAGCAGCCAGCTATGGTGAGTTGTCATTACCCAAATTCCCAGATAAGAAACAACCCACCCTGGGTGATATCTGAACCTTCTGGCACCAGATTGGCGTCACCGTAGTGGTGACGAATGTCCGTGTCTTCAAAGGCGTGATACAAATGCAGCCCCAGTTCCGATGCTTCAGTATCGTTGCCGCTATCACGCCGGTTCAGCTCAGTGTAGAGGGATGCCTGTTGCCAGAAAGCGCTTAATAGCGCCCAATATCGACCGGCATCGTGGTCGAAACGTTTGCCCTGTTGAACATAGCTGCTTTCCCATTCAATGACAGTTTCGTCACTGAGTGGGGCCGCGTTGGTTCCCAAGCTTGTTGTGATACTGAAGACTGCCGCAGCAGCACGCAGAGTCCTTTGCATTTGCCCATCCCTTTAATTCAGATACAGCATCGGTTTGAGTTTAGTCACTGGCAACAGGGCTCGCCACGTCCCGATGCTTTCACTGACGAGGAGCCTGGTTTCAGGTGGGTAGGTAACTGCGTTATGGGCTTGAATAATTCTCGAGTGGCCCTTATCTATATTTAAACGTACTCTGATTTTTGCGGACACGATTAAGACGTTCGAATGTGCACGAGACTATTTCAATACTTGAGGGACTTCCATGACCAATCCTTTGCTGAGCAATACCGAGCTACCGCTGTTTTCCCAAATTAAATCGGAACATATCCAAGAGGCTGTCGAAAAGGCCATTCAAGATTGCCGCAATAAGGTCGAAGAGGTTACTGCCCGTGGCCAGGGCTATACCTGGGATAACCTGGTGATGCCTCTGGATGAAGTGGACGATGCCCTGAATAAAATCTGGTCGCCTGTGTCCCATATAAACTCAGTGCTCAGCACCGACGAATGGCGTGCCGCCCACGATGCCTGCCTGCCGCTCTTGTCCGACTATGGTACCTGGGTTGGCCAGCATCAGGGCCTGTATCAGGCTTATAAAGAGCTGCATGAGTCTGCCGAATTTGCCACCCTGAGCCAGGCGCAGCAAACCTACATTGAACACAGTCTGCGTGATTTCGAGTTGTCCGGTATTGGCCTTGAGGATGAGCAAAAAACGCGTTATGGCGAAATCGTCAAGCGCCTGTCAGAACTGACCAGCACCTTCTCCAACAATGTGCTGGATGCCACCCACGCCTGGGAAAAGTTGATTACAGATGAAGCCGAGCTGGCCGGTCTGCCTGATTCTGCCAAAGCCGCGGCTAAAGCGATGGCTCAGGCTAAAGAGAAAGAGGGCTGGCTGTTCACTCTGGATTTCCCTTCTTATCTGCCTGTGATGAGCTACAGCGAAAACCGTGCGCTGCGTCAGGAGATG
Organism: Shewanella sp.; assembly: GCA_021462625.1. Taxonomy (GTDB): domain Bacteria; phylum Pseudomonadota; class Gammaproteobacteria; order Enterobacterales; family Shewanellaceae; genus Shewanella. Next base: position 4,883 of record JAJNAU010000079.1, on the reverse strand, counting down.
TACACCGCCTATGTTACTCGGGCATCTGATGTGGGGCCCAACGCCGGTGAGTTTGATAACTCAGAGGTGATGAATGAAATTATGGCGCTACGTCATGAACTGGCGAACCTGCTGGGCTTTGACAGCTATGCCGATAAGTCGCTGGCCACCAAAATGGCCCAATCTCCGGCGCAGGTGATGTCATTCCTCAATGAACTGGCACTGCGCTCCAAAAAGCAGGGTGAGGCTGAGCTGGCTGAGCTTAAGGCTTTTGCCAAAGCTGAATTTGGTGTGGATGAACTGGCACCCTGGGATATCGGCTATTATGCAGAGCAGCTGCAGCAACATAAGTATCAGATTTCTCAGGAAACTCTGCGTCCCTACTTCCCGGAAGATCGCGTTCTTTCAGGCCTGTTTTATACGGTTTCCCGTCTCTTTGATCTGAAAATCGAAGAGCAGAAGGAGTTTGACCGTTGGCATCCAGATGTCCGCTTCTTCCATATCTATGATGCTCAGGGCGAGCATCGTGGCAGTTTCTACCTGGATCTCTATGCCCGCAGCGGCAAGCGCGGTGGTGCCTGGATGGACGAATGTCGGGTGCGCCGTGCCACCAGCCATGGCCTGCAGCAACCAGTGGCCTACCTGACCTGTAATTTCAACGGTCCGGTGGATGGTAAACCGGCACTCTTTACCCATGATGAAGTGACCACTTTGTTCCATGAGTTTGGCCATGGTATCCACCATATGCTGACCCGTATCGATGTCGCCGGTGTCTCTGGTATTAACGGTGTCCCATGGGATGCAGTAGAGCTGCCAAGTCAGTTTATGGAGAACTGGTGCTGGTCTGAAGAAGCGCTGGCAGAAATCTCCGGCCATTATGAAACCGGTGACCCTCTGCCCAGGGAAATGCTGGATAAGATGTTGGCGGCCAAGAACTTCCAGTCCGGCATGATAATGCTGCGCCAGCTGGAGTTTGCACTGTTCGATTTCCGTATTCATCTGGAATACAACCCTGAGTTGGGCGCTCGCATTCAGGACACCCTGGATGAAGTTCGCGGCCAGGTAACCGTGGTGCCGGTAGTCGATTTCAACCGTTTCCAGCATGGTTTCAGCCATATTTTTGCCGGTGGCTATGCGGCGGGTTACTACAGCTACAAGTGGGCTGAAGTACTGTCTGCCGATGCCTTCTCTCGCTTTGAAGAAGAAGGCATTTTCAACCCGCAAACCGGTGCTGACTTCCTGCATAACATCCTGGAAATGGGAGGCAGCCAAGAGCCGATGGAACTGTTTGTACGATTCCGTGGCCGCGAGCCCCAAATCGATGCCTTGCTCCGTCATTCAGGTATCGCAGCCTGATGTGCTGATCCGGTGATTCAAAGGAAAAAGCGGCTTCGGCCGCTTTTTTTGTATGGTTACCTTGGGAAATTGTTACCAAGTAACTGTTTATTTTCGTTGTATGGCTGGGTAGATTGAAACTTAGCTTAATTCGACAGGATGTTGTTTATGCCCTTGCTGCCTTTTGTATGTTGCCTGCTCTTACTGTGGTCGTTTTCTTCGTTGGCTCATGCGAAAGCCGATATGAGTTTTGATGAACAGATCCTGAGTGTTCCTTTTAAACTGACCCACAACGTCGCGCCCGTTGAGCTGTTACCTGTGCCCGGGAAAGAGCTGCTGGTCATCGGCGTCGATGAACTGCAGCACAAGTGGCTGGCGATTTTTGCGCAAAGTGATGCTTCCCGCCCGGGCATCTACCTTTTGCAGGGCAAGGTCGCTATCCCGCCTGATATCTATCGTTTTGATATTTATCAGCCAGATCCAAAAGTCCATGATGTCGGACAGGTGTTTTTTCTGTCCAATAAGCAACTGTATCGATTGAATCCCAATGCATTGGCGGGGGATAAACACAGCTTTGAGCCAATGCTGTCACTGTCCTCAATGTCGTTACAATCCCGCGCAGATTTTATTGTCCGGGGCGGTCTGGTGTATGCGCTGGATGACAATCCGCTGCCAGAGCTGCTTGTCCAGGGGCTTGAGGGTGTGACTGTGCTTGCTAATGTCGGCCTCGAGGGTGCGGCCCGTGTTCAGCAACTGCCTATTACTCCGCATATGGTGTTGTACCCCAATGGTGCCAGATATGTGCAGCCAAGGCTCTATAGCGTTGATGCCAATTTTGATGGTTTGGCGGATCTGCTCAGAGTCGGGGAAGGGGACCTGCAGGTGTTCTTTCAGCAGGCTTCCGGCAGTTATGTACCACTGCCTGATTATCTGGCGGTCAGCCAACCGATAAATGGGCTGGAATGGTGGTGGCAACGGGATGCCTGGGGCGAGGAGCCGGATCAGAGCAAGCTGGTGCATCGTTTTGTCGAGCATATTGAAGATGTGAATGCTGATGGCATCAGTGATCTGGTGGTGCGTTATGCCCGCAGCTCAGGCGTACTGAACCGGGTCAATGACTATGAGATCTACTATGGTCGTCAGCGGGGTGGGCGGCTGGGATTTGGCCGTGAAGCGGACACAGTGATCAGCGGCGAAGGTACCCTGACCGGAATTGAGTTCGTCGATCTGGATGGTGATAGGCGACAGGAGGTGCTGGTAGCGGGATTTGACATCAGTCTCTCACAGGTAATAAGTGCGCTGCTGTCCGGCAGCATCGATGAGGATGTGTATCTGTTCAAACTGAACAATGCCGATCAATACAGTAAAAAGCCGGGTTTTGCTGATACGGTTGAGCTGAACTTTTCCTTTTCATCCGGTGAAACCGGAGAGCCTGTGATTCTGCTGGCAGATATCAATGGTGATGGTTTTAAAGATCTGCTGCTGTCGGGCGATGAGCAGCATTTGACAATATTCCCGGGTAGAGCAGGAGCAGGAATGTTTGTCAGCCGCAGCAACAAAGTCAGACTGCCGCTGCCCCAAAAAGGCGATCTACTGTTGGCAGATGATATCAATGGTGATGGGCGGGATGACTTGTTGATCAGTTATGGCCGTCAGGCATCGGCTGAGCAGCAAGCCAGCTTTGTGGTGCTGACGTCAGCAGTTACGTCCCGATAATCCCTTATGCTGTGATCGAATCCACGCTTTTTATCTGGTATGACCTCTGGTAACCTTAGGTTCTGTTGACATAGGGTATTGTTGATTAACAGCTGCTAAGTAGTAAGGGAATGAATCTGATTTTTAGGATGTTATGGTTGTTTATCTGGCGAGTGCGGCACTGTCGGCGTATTGGCTTTCTGGGGACCAGCGTGATCCGTTACCGGGCCTTGCCCACCGACTGTGACATCAATATGCACCTGACCAATTCCCGCTATCCCTCCTTTATGGATTTGGCCCGTACTTATATGCTGGCTGAGATGGGTTTGCTCAAAGCCTTCCTGAAGCGGGGGTGGATGCCGATAGTCAATGCCTCGGAGTTTACCTATATCCGTGACATTAAGCCTTTGCAACATTTTGATGTTGAGAGCAAAGTTGTCGGATGGGATGACAAATATTTCTATATTGAGCAGCGCTTTGTGTCTGAGCGTGGGCTGCATTGTATTGTCCATGTCCGGGGTGTTTTTGTGTGCCGGGGGCATCAGGTACCCATTAAAGATCTTATTGCTGCGGCGGGATTTACCGGCACAGCCCCCGAATTGCCACCTGAGGTGGTGAAATGGAAGCAGTTTTTGGATCTGAAAAAAGCCCGCAATTTGCTGTCCCGGGCGGCATGAGGAACTGAGCCTGGTTGACTTGATAAGGATGGCTCCTCGAGTCCTGGCTTATCAGCTGTACACTTTTTGGCTGAGAAACTTGGCAAAGGCGCGGACTTTGGGAGGCATACCCTCTTCAAATCTGTGAGTAAGGAAAATCCCACCTGCTTGCAGATGATAGTCGGGCAATAATCTTTCGAGACGGCCCGCTGCCAGCTCATCACGCACCAGCGGTTCGGCTATCGGGGCGACACCCAGTCCCTGTATAACCATTGGCAATATGCCGATTGTCTGGTTACAGACCTGGTGGGGCGCCACGCGAATACGAAATTCCTGACCGTCGCTGTTGGTCAGCACCAGCGGTCGGGGCCTTAAATGATGACCGGCACAAATCCAGCTGTGTAGCTCCAGATTGTCGGGATGGGCAGGGCGGCCATGATCGGCAATATACTCGGGAGAGGCCACCAGGACCTCCTGGTAATCTGCCAGTTTGAGGTGTTGCCATTGACCATCTGCCTGAATGCTGCAGGCACCTCTGGCTTGTCCGGTATATACCGCCAGATCGATATGATGCTCCTCCAGATTGAGGCGCATATCTTCAAGCTTCAGGTTGATTTTGAGTTTAGGATACTGACGGCAAAACTCACCAAGACGGGGTAATATTTGGCTCTGTCCAAGTGCATTGGGGAGACAGATTTTCAGGCTGCCCTGCAGGTCGGCATTGGCGGGAAAACCTGCTTGCTGTGCCTGCTCTGCCAGTTGCAGCAGTTCGGCGCAGTATTGGTAAAACCTGCGTCCGGCTTCAGTCATGTAGACCTTGCGGGTGGTCCGCTCCAGTAAACGGTTATCCAGCCGGGTTTCCAGCTTTTTCAGGTGCTGGCTGACCATCGAGCGGCTGACGCCAAGTTTGTCGGCGGCTTTGGTGAAGGAGCCTTGCTCCACAACCGTGGCGAATACCAGCATGTGATAGAGTTGAGAAGCGTCCATATCTGCCCTAACTTGTTATCCCTGATAAACAAATTAGCTGGAATTTCGATAATTATCTAGGTTCTGTTGACCTTTCATGGTTGAATTTTGCTCGTTCTAGACGCGCTTTAATCGCGACGCAAGGTGTGCCGCCTAGGGGCTTAAGCAAATACCTTGCAACAAAGAGTAAAGCGCGTATAGCCGAGCCCTTCGGGCAGCGTTTGTCGTCGCTTTCTACTGCATTAACGCTCA
>JAJNAU010000078.1 GCA_021462625.1 Shewanella sp. | reverse complement strand
CAAAGAGTAAAGCGCGTATAGCCGAGCCCTTCGAGCAGCGTTTGTCGTCGCTTTCTACTGCATTAACGCTCAGTTATGTAGAACAACTACAGCACAATCGCGTTGATTTGTATAAAACAACGACAAAGTGCTGCAAAAACCATCTTCAAAGGTCAACAGACCCTAGTAAAACAGCTGACCATGTAGTGGCATAGTGGATTCCCGCCCTGCCTCTGGTGAGTAGTGACAAGCACACCTTCCCTAAGGTCTACAGACCCTAAAATTGGGACTCGTTTTTTTGTTTATAGAGCGATGTGAATCCGAACTCATTGTGATTCAAAGTGAAATCCTCTGAATCAGGGTTCGGCTTTTCAGGCGATAGGGGATAGAATAGGGCAGTTTATTGTAATGTCCGGAGTTTCCCTTGCTGACCAAGATATTGTTGACCCTGATGGTATTGATCATCGCCTGGCATTTTCTTACCCGTAAAAGAGGGGTAAAACAAAGCAGGCAGACAATGATTACAGGTCAGTCTGTGTTGAAGCGATACGGCATTATAGGATTGTTGTCTTTGCTGTTGGCCGTGGGGTTAGGGGTCAGTGTCTGGCATTGGTATTATGGATATCAAGTCGTCACAGTCACTATTTCAACGCCATCGACCGGGCATTCAGAGACGTTTAAGGTAAGAAGAAAAGATATAGAAGGGAATCGACTGGCTACGATTGATGGTTTGTTGATTCGGGTGTCAGACCAGCAGTCGGTGACCGTGTCTGCCCAGTAATTATTCGGCTATAAGATATTTCAGTATTCGGCCAATTTTTTTTCGCCGGACTTTCCCCTTCCCCCGGAGGTTATATGATCACAGCATATGTCTATGAAAACCGTCAGTTGTCTATTCGCGAATTGAATGTCGATGATAGTCTGCCGCCGGCCACGATATGGCTTGATCTTTATAAGCCTGAAGATGATGAGCGAGAATGGCTGGCCAACTTCTCGGAAGAAGAGTTACCCGATGAAGAAGGTATGAATGAGATTGAGGCGTCGGCTCGTTTTTATCAAAACAGCGATGGTCTGCATATCAACAGCTTGTTTCCTCAGCGTGTTGGCCAGGAAGTGAGGGCGGTCAACGTGTCCTTTAACCTGCGGGAGCAGTTTCTGATCACCATGCGGGAAGAAGACATCGGTCTTATTCGGTTGCTGCGTAATTACCTTAGACTGGGGCGACTGGACGTCAACTCTCCCACGGATCTGTTTATTGAGCTGTTTACTCTTAAAGTGGATTATCTCTCTGATTTGATTGAGGACGTGTATACCGTATTGGATAATGTCGGTCGTGAAGTGTTTGAAAGTGATGAGCTGGATGAAGTATTTAAGATGATCACCTTGCAGGAAGACTCCAACGGCAAGATCCGTCTCAGTTTGCTCGACACTCAACGCTCATTGCGCTATATCCAGCGATATTACCGTCGAAATCTGTCAGATGATGAGATGAAAGAGCTGCGCGAGATGTTGGCGGATATCGAGTCTTTGATGCCTCACAGCCAGTTCATTTTCGACAAGTTGAATTTTTTGCTCGATGCTGCGATGGGCTTTACCGGTCTGCAACAAAACAAGATTATCAAAATATTTTCGGTTGCCGCCGTCGTCTTTCTGCCTCCGACCGTGATTGCCAGCAGTTATGGGATGAACTTCGAGAATATGCCGGAGTTGAAGTGGGAGTATGGATACCCGTTGGCATTGCTGTTGATGTTAGCCAGCGCTGTAGGAACTTATTTGTTCTTCCGAATGAAGCGCTGGCTGTAACTGAGCTGTACTGGTTCAAACCTGATCTGACACCTATTCATCCTCACTGAGCATTACAAACGGCTCGTTATCAGATATAAGGTGGCAGTTGCAGGGTTGGCTAAACGGGGGCTATGCCTGAGTCGCATGCTTTTTGGCGACTCAATGCAGGAAGCCCCTAACGGTAACACCAAACAGTTAAGGTCTTGACCCCTTCATCGATCTCTCGGTTGCTGAATGATGTTACCCTAATGGATAATGGAGCTTTTGGAAGATAATACCAGACTCAGGTACCGGCGTGTTCGCAATTGTCCTTGGTACAGACGCCGTAGAGATACAAGCTGTGGTTGGTCAGTTTGATATTATGCTTGCGGGCAATTTCCTGCTGCCGGCTTTCGATAACTTCATCGTTGAACTCAATGACTTTGCCGCAAGTCAGACAAACCAAGTGATCATGGTGATGTTGAGTTGACAGCTCAAATACGGCTTTTCCACTTTCAAAATGATGACGGGAAACTATACCGGCATCATCAAATTGATTGAGCACCCGGTATACGGTTGCCAAGCCAATTTCTTCCCCTATGTCGAGCAACTTTTTATACAGATCTTCTGCACTGATATGTTGATTTTCCGGTTCTTGCATCAGTTCCAGAATTTTGACTCGTGGTAAGGTAATTTTCAGTCCCGCTTTTTTTAGCGCTTGATTTCCATCTGTCATTATTTGTCTCTTGATTGCAGAACCCAAGGGTTCACCTTTCGTATATTGACAGCCATTATAGGGGGTCGACTTTAAAACTTAAACCTTTGAGTACGAATCAGTTCTTAATTTACCTGTGTTGGGTGAAATTTATCAAAGCTATGGCATGATCAGGCCTACTTTTAGTAAGGTTATGCGGTAGTTGCAGACACATGAATATAGGACTCCGGGAGTCGGGGCGGCAGGGGGGAGGAGGAGCATGTACAAACGCATTGTGGTGTTGACCGGTGCTGGCATATCGGCTGAGTCCGGCATAAGAACGTTCAGGGATCAGGATGGCTTGTGGGAAAGTCATCACATAGAGGATGTGGCAACCCCTGAAGGTTACGCCAGAAACCAGGAATTGGTCGAAGCCTTTTATAACGAAAGGTGGCGGCAATTGTTGTCTGCCGCTGTTGAGCCAAATCCGGCACATCTGGCGCTGACCAGGCTTGAGAAGGAATTTGATGGCGAGCTTTTGCTGATTACCCAGAATATCGACAATCTACATGAACGGGCTGGGTCGTTTAATTTGATCCATATGCACGGGGAATTGGTTAAAGGGCGCTGCCCTCAGTCCGGCCAGACATTTTTGTTGACTGAGTCCTTTGGGCCGGACCATCTCTGTACCTGTTGTATACCGGGCCAACGTTTGCGTCCCCATGTTGTGTGGTTTGGTGAGATGCCACTTGGCCTGGATCGCATCCAGTTTGCCCTGGAAGAGTGTGACCTGTTTATCGCGATAGGGACCTCGGGAACTGTGTATCCTGCTGCGGGTTTTGTTGACACTGCCAATCACCATGGCGCCCATACTGTGGAGGTTAATCTTGCACCTCCGGCGCGGGACAGTCAGTTCCAGCTCCACCTCACAGGTAAAGCGGGCGAACTTATGCCACAACTGATCGAACAAATTCTGCAGGGAAGGCATATTTCCGGAGAATTATAATTGTCTAAACTCGCCATCATCATGCGCGGCCTGCCCGGCAGCGGAAAGTCACACTGGGTAAATGAATATCTTGAAAGCCTCGCTCCTGACCTTGCCTCGCAGATTAGGGAGCTGGGCTACTGCTCTACAGATTCCTTTTTTTATCAGGGCGATAAGTATGTTTTAAACAAACAACGCCTGAGTGAGTATCACCAGCGCAATTTGGCCGCCTTTATAGATGGCTTGGCCATGGGATTACCTGTGGTGATCTGTGACAACACCAATTTGGCACAGTGGGAATATCTTTGTTACCAGAAGGCTGCCCAGGCTATGGGATACACAGTTAGGCTGATACTGATAGGTGAACCTACGGATCCAGAACATCAAAAACTGTGCGCTCAACGCAATAAACACAATGTGAGTATTGAAAAAATTCGCGCTATGGCAAGGCAATTCCGTCAATTCTGAACTATTTTCAGTGTGGTCAACCACTATAGAATGCTGCAATTTCCTCTGTTGCGGCCGGCATTTAATGGAGTAAATGATGAACCGAAAAGCTTTGGCAGGATGGATAGTGTTGATGATGTCGCCCTCAGTGATGGCTGATGCCTTTGTTGACGCCCGCAGCGCCAGTGTTGCCGGTGCAGGTATTGCCAGTGGAGACTTTACCCGCGCCAACCTCAACCCAGCATTGCTGACCCGTTTTGCTGACAACGATGACTTCTATCTTAAGCTGGGCGTACGCGCTCAGTTGAACGATGACAATGACACCATTGACAGGGTTGATGCAGCACAGGATCAGCTGAATTATTATGAGTATCTGATCAATCATCCAGATCCTAACAATCCAGCCACAGTGGCGGATGCCCGCTCATTGATTGACGTCCTCAAAGCACTGGATGATGACAACCTTGATGTTCAGAGCAATGCTGAGCTGGCGTTTTACCGCCCGTCTGAAAGCCTCGCTTGGGGTATCACCATTAGTGATCAATCGTGGTCTAGAGGAGACGTCAGTTTTGTACAGTCTGATGAACAACTCATCAATAATACGCTGATCTCAGGTTATTTTGACCAGAATGATATCGCCTCCAAGGTCCTTGCCCAGGGCATTTCAGTGAAAGAAATCAGTTTCAGTCTGGCAACCCGGTTTTCTGTGCCTGTAGTAGTAGGAGGGATTGCCGTTGGCGTGACACCCAAGCTACAGCGCCTGGATTCCTATGTGCGTCTCACCAATGTCAGTAATTACGACAGTGATGATTATTTTGATGAACAGTACACGACTGATACTACTGGCTTCAACTTTGACGTCGGCGCCCATGCCCAGATTGGCCCGGCAATGGTTGGGCTGGTGGTTCGTAACCTGATTTCCCGTGATGTCGAGAATAACGCCGGGGAAAAGCTGTCACTCAAGCCAACAGTTACCGCCGGTGCCGCGGTTGATATCAAGAGTGTTTCCCTGGAGTTGGATGTTGACCTTATCAAAGACAAGTCATTCGTCCTTAACGGTGCTGAAGACGCCTTCCTGAAGCCCCGCCAATGGGCACGTCTTGGTGCTCGGGTCGATGTATTTCGATTTATTCAGTTAAGGGCAGGCTACCGTAACGACATCAGCGGTAAGCATGAAGACTTTTACACTGTAGGTTTGGGGATCTCCCCGTTCGATACAGTCACCGCAGATTTGGCCGCCGAGTTTGGTGAGGGTGACGCGTTTGGCGGTGCCTTGCAATTTGGAGTTAAGTTTTAACTGCTTCGGTAGCCAGATTTTTATCGAATAAAACAAAGGAGCCGCAGGCTCCTTTGTTTTATTCATTTCCTGCATTATCCGGCAGTTTACCTGACTTATTGGCGACAGGCTGTGGGCGTCTTGAGTCAGTCTGCCCCGAATTGTCCAATGAAGGTTTTGGATGGAATGAAATAGAGGGCACCGGTTTTCGCTTCGACAAAATCCAGCAGGCGATCATAGTGACCGTTTTCATCAGCGGTGATCATCTGTTTCAGTGAAGTTTCGATAATCGATGGGTCTGCGGCGAAGCCAACGAACATGGTGCCATGCTCCATCGCGTTGCCATAAGGTCGGTTTTGACGAAGCATCTTAATCTCTTCACCGTCAATTTCGACCTTACTTTTGGCATTATGGGCCCAGGCGGGTTTGGCGTCATCGTCCAGCTCAACATTATCCATTTTGGTTCGACCTACCACCTGCTCCTGATATTCGGTCTTCTGGTTGTCCCACAGCTCCTGATGGTCAACATAACGCTGAACATGCAGATAACTGCCGCCCTGATGCAGTTCAATATCCTCAGTGACCAGCACGGCTTCGGTTCGCTCATTCCCGACAGGGTTTTCCGTGCCGTCGACGAAATCGATCATGTCACGGTTGTCCAGATACTTATAACCCTGGATGTCTTCGGTTAACTCGGCCAGCCCGGCAAAGGCGTTGCGTAAGTATTTCGCAGCCTGAAAATTCAGGTCAATGCGAGAAGATTTGATCATGACGAAAATATCCCCAGCAGTCGCCGGAAAATGCCGCTCGTCATTACGCATTTCCAGGAATGGATGGAGATTTGCTGGCACAGGATAGTCTGCAAACAGCACTGGCCAAGCATTTGCTGAAAACCCAATGGTCAGTTGCAATCCGGCATCCGGGTCTTTTTGATTGATGGACTTTTCGATGCCGCCAAGCGCCTCAAGCGCATCGGCTATCTCTGTTGGCGCGGTGATGTTAGGAGACAGGCAAAACGTCAGATATTCAACGTGAGAGGTTGGGTTGGAAAGCACACCTGGCTGAGCCAGCGTGGAGAGCAGTGTCATATCGATATCCCCGATAATATTGTCCGGCTCAGTGCTGATCCGGACAGTGACAGATGGTCTCTACTATACCCACTGGGATAGGCAAAAAAAGTTTGTGAAAGATTATTAAGTCAGTAGAAATCTCAAGCGTATGAAACTGGGTGTGTTATCCGGAGAATTTCAACCGTGACTCGGTTTACCTGGTCCTGTATATCCGCTGGAGGCCAACTCCACCATAGCGGAGGTGAGTTTGGTCAGCTGCGCCGGAGTAATGCAGTAGGGCGGCATAATATACAGGTAGCGATCGAAGGGGCGAACCCACACGCCACGCTCGACAAAGCCCTGTTGCATCAGTTCGGTGTTGACCCGTTCATGCATTTCAATGACCCCCACAGCCCCAAGTACCCGAACATCCGTCACTGTGCTGAGCATGCTGGCCGGTGCCAACTCTGTTTGCATCTGCTCTTCAATAGCGGCAACCTGAGCCTGCCAGTCTCCCCGTTGGAGCAATGCCATGCTGGCGCGGGCTGCGGCGCACGCCAGCGGGTTTGCCATAAAAGTTGGTCCGTGCATAAACACTCCCGCCGGGGAGCTGCTTATACCATCTGCCACTTCATCGCTGCACAGGGTGACTGCAAGACTAATGCAGCCCCCGGTCAGGGCCTTACCCAAACACATGAGATCCGGCTCGATACCGGCGTGTTCACAGGCAAAGAGTTTCCCTGTCCGGCCAAAGCCGGTAGCGATTTCATCGGCGATCAGCAGGACATCAAATTCATCACACAGGCAACGCACCAGTGCCAGATATTCAGGAGCGTAGAAATTCATGGCCCCGGCTGCCTGCATAACAGGCTCGAGGATCAGTGCCGCACTTTCCTGATGATGAGCCTCAAACATGGCTCTTAAGGCGCTGGCATCCTGCGCTGACAGACCTTTGTCAAATCCGGCCTGAGGTGCCGGGGCGAACAGTCTAGGGGTAACAGAGCTGCCAAACATAGTGTGCATGCCATTGTCGGGATCGCAGACACTCATCGCCGCAAAGGTATCGCCGTGATACCCCTGTTTGATTGTCATGATTTGCTGTTTTTGGGGTTTACCGCGCCCCTGCCAGTATTGCAGTGCCATCTTAATGGCAACTTCAACGGCCACCGAACCGGAATCGGCGTAAAACACCTTGGTCAGACGTTTGGGAGTCATGCCAATAAGCTGTTTGGCCAGTTCGATGGCGGGCTCGTGGGTAATTCCACCGAACATGACATGACTTAAGGTGTGCAGCTGAGTTTGCATGGCCTCGAGCAGAGCCGGATGACCATAGCCATGAACACAGGACCACCAAGAGCTGGTACCATCAACAAGTTGACGCCCATCATCAAGGATCAGTTCGCACCCACCGGCGGAAGCGACCCCGTACACGGATAGAGGATGGTGCATGGAGGTGTAGGGATGCCAGATATGTTGTTGATCAAATGGGTAGTCGATGAAACTGTTGTTCATAAAATAGCCTCCAGTCAACCTTGTTGGAGCGGGAAAGTTGACAGTCTAAGGGGTAAAGCTATCCTAGCCAAGATAAAACAACCCGGGAAATGCTGAGATGACTGACAGTGCGCTGCGCCATGACTGGACGCGGGAAGAAATTGGAACCTTGTTTAACTTGCCGATGAACGATCTGCTGTTCCGGGCTCACAGTATTCACCGAGAGCATTTTGATCCCAATGAAGTTCAGGTCAGCCGACTGTTGTCCATCAAAACCGGCGCCTGTCCGGAGGACTGTAAGTATTGTCCCCAGAGTGCCCGCTACGATACCGGGCTGGAAAAAGAACGCCTGCTGGAAATGGAGTTGGTGCTAAAAGAAGCCCGCAATGCCAGAGCTGCCGGCGCCACCCGTTTCTGTATGGGCGCGGCGTGGCGTAACCCCAAAGAGAAAGATATGCCCTACCTGATCACTATGGTGCGCGAGGTGAAGTCTCTGGGGATGGAAACCTGCATGACACTGGGTATGCTGTCTCCCGGGCAGGCTGATGAATTGGCTGAGGCCGGGCTGGATTATTACAACCACAATCTGGATACCTCACCGGAATTTTACGGCGACATCATTACGACCCGGACCTATCAGGACAGGCTGGATACCCTGGACAATGTCCGTGCTGCCGGGATGAAGGTATGCAGTGGTGGTATTGTCGGTATGGGTGAAACCCAGAATGATCGTGCTGGTTTGCTGCAACAACTGGCCAATATGGAGAAACATCCTGATTCGGTACCTATCAATATGTTGGTGAAAGTGGCCGGTACCCCGCTGGCACAGCAGGAGGATTTGGATCCGCTGGAGTTTGTGCGCACTATTGCGGTTGCCCGCATCATGATGCCGCTCTCCCGGGTTCGCTTATCTGCCGGTCGCGAGAAAATGAGTGACGAAATGCAGGCCATGTGTTTCTTTGCCGGTGCGAACTCCATCTTCTATGGCTGTAAATTGCTGACCACGCCAAACCCAGAAGAAAACGATGATATGGCGCTGTTCAAGCGTCTAGGTTTGAAAGTAGAGCAGGGTGTTGCTGCTGATCCTGCTCAGGAAAAGGCTATACTTGACCGGGTTGCCGCCCGCCGGGATAAGGCTGACAGTTTGTTTTACGATGCGTCGGTGGTGTAATTGAATCGTCTAACTAGGCTGGCGCAGCGGCTTGGTGACGGACTGGCTGTGCAGCGACGTGCCGGATTACTGCGAACTCGGCAGATACACACGCAAGCGCTGCTGGATTTTGCCGGTAATGACTATTTAGGTTTGGCCAGCTCTGCGGCCCTAAAAACGTTGGCGGCAGAGGCACTGGCTGAGGTTGACTGCGGCAGTGGCGCATCACCACTGATCAGTGGCTACAGTCACGCTCATCAGGCGCTGGAGGCTCAATTGTGCCAGCGGACAGGTCATGAGGCTGCACTGCTGTTTTGCTCGGGGTTCAGCGCCAATCAGGCGTTGATGAAAACGCTGTTCACCGACACCGATACTGTGCTTACCGATAAACTGGTGCATGCGTCCATCATTGACGGCCTTAGAGACAGTGGCGCGCGCCTGCGCCGTTTTTTGCACAATGATGCCCAAAGTGCCGCGGCCATGGCGCAAAAGTATGCGGTGACAGCGCTTATTACCGAAAGCGTTTTCAGCATGGATGGTGACAGTGCTCCATTGGCTCAATTAAGACAAATCTGCGATCAGCAGGGGGCCTGGCTGATTGTCGATGATGCCCATGGTTTTGCCATTCCCAGAGAGGATGGGCAGACGTGTGACAGCCATCTTGCCGATGTGCAGCTGGTGACCTTTGGCAAGGCGCTGGGTTGTCAGGGAGCGGCACTGCTTGGCAGTCAACTGGTTGTGGATTATATGGTGGCCAACTGCCGGCACTATATCTATTCCACCGCCTTATCTCCACTCGCTGCACGTTTGGCGCTGTCGGCACTGAGTCTGGTGGATACACCTTTGTGGCAGCAACAATTGCAAGACAATATCAGGCAGTTTCGTGCTTTGTGCCATCAAGCCGGACTCACTTTGCTGCCATCCAGTACCCCTATTCAACCGCTGTTGGTGGGCGACAATGACACTGTCATGGCACTTGCCGGTGCGCTGCGAGATAGAGGGATTCTGGTCGGGGCGATCCGTCCGCCGACTGTACCGGTGGGTCGTGCCCGATTAAGAATAACCCTGAGCGCCCGGCATTCCCAGCAGGACATCGAATATCTGGTGTCTGTGCTGAGCGAGCTGCTGCTACCACAGAACCATCCGGAGCCAGCGACATAATGCGACACCAGGTTAGTCCCCCTTTGGGTGACAATATCGCACATCAATTCTCCCGGGCCGCTGCCCACTACCGTGAACATAACCATCTGCAACGAAAAACTGCGCAGCAGCTGCAAACCGGTTTTACCCCATGGGGGACGCTGGTGGACATCGGCGCCGGGCCGGGCACTGAGTTTGCGACGCCAGTACGGGTCATCGCACTGGATATTGCCCCGGGGATGCTGCGCACCCTTAAGGTTTATTTTCCGCAGCAGTCAGCCATTTGCGCCGATGCACAGGCGCTGCCGCTGGTGGATGATTCGATAGATTGCCTGTACTCCAATCTGGCGTTGCAATGGTGTCCGCGATTGGATCTGGCGCTGCTTGAAATTCACCGGGTGCTCAAGCCCGGCGGCAGGTGTCGTTTGGCGCTGGTGGTGGATGGCAGCTTGCCTGAATTGCCAAAACTTGGTTTGCGCCGTAATACCTTTCCGGCATCCCATGAGATCGAAGCGCAGCTGATGAGTTCGCGCTGGCAGAGAATGACGCTGGATAACCAGACCCTGAAATTGCATTTTGACAGCCTTAAATCCCTGCTGTTTTCCCTCAAGGGGATCGGTGCCACGGCAAGGCTTTCTGAATCCACGTCAGTGATTGAAATTAAAGGGAAAAAGGCGCAGAATGTCGATGCCCACAGCCATCATTTTGGTCTCCGGGGGCGGGCTTTCTGGCAACAGCTGCAGCAGGACGCTGAATCTTTGCTTGAGCAGGACGGACTGCCATTGAGTTATCAAATTTTGTTTGTTGATGCGGTTAAGTGAGAAAGCTGAATGATCTACTTTGTGACCGGCACAGATACTGATTGCGGCAAGACCCTGGTGTCCTGCGCGCTGTTGCACAGAGCCGGTGTTGTCACTGCTAGCGGGCGTCAGGTCCGTACTTTGGGACTTAAACCTGTGGCCTCGGGCTGTGAAATGACGGCGGACGGTTTGCGTAACTTTGATGCCTCAGCATTACTGTCAGCATCAACCCTTACGCCGGCTTATCAGATAGTTAATCCTTTTGCTTTTTCGCCAGCCATCGCTCCTCATATCGCTGCGCAGGAGCAAGGAGTGGATATCAGTCCCGAATCCCTGAGGTCCTCGCTGGATCTCACTCAGATGGCAATAGCAGATTTTTGCCTGATAGAAGGCGCCGGAGGCTGGCGTTTGCCGCTGGGGCAGGGACGATACATGTCCGAGTTGGTTCAGTATTTGTCTGTGCCGGTGATCCTGGTGGTGGGAATGAAACTGGGATGCCTGAATCACGCTGTGTTGACGCTGGAAGCCATCAAGGCTGACGGTTTGCAGGTAGCAGGTTGGGTGGCGAACTGCGTTGACCCTGAGATGAGTCGTTACCAGGAAAATCTGGACAGCCTCAAGGCGCTGCTGGATGTGCCATTACTGGGGGAAATTCCCTTTTTGCCGGAAGTATCCCCACAGTTGGCAGCACAGTTTATCCGTCTTCCTGCGCCGTTATCCACGGGCTGACACTGAATCAAAAACGCCGCCATCAGGCTGCGCTGCTTTTCCAGCAGGGTGTTACAGCAGATGTGACAGATCGCAGCCCGCCGGTAGCGGTATCTCCTGAAGCTCGCCTTTAAACAGAAAAGCCTCCTTCGTCCCCATTAATGTCAGTGTATCACCACGACGCCACAGGGCGCTGCCTTCCTGGATGCCAACTACAGGGGTATCCGGCGCCACGCAGGTGAACTCCTTCAGGCGTTGGGCCCGGGTTTCACCATTATGTCCTGCCTGGACATAATTGGTGTAATGGGGGTTAAGCTGAAATGGCAGTATATTCAGTGCATTGAAGCTGGGTGGTTCAATTATCGGCATATCATTGGTAGTACGGATGCTTTGACCGGTAATGTTGGAGCCAGCGCTCCAGCCGATATAAGGTTTGCCCGAGGCTACCGCCTGTTTAATGGTATCGACAAGATCATAGCGGTAGAGCTCATGCAACAGATGGAAGGTGTTGCCGCCGCCAACCATGATGCCATCGGCCTGTGCCAGCGCCTGATGCGGGTCGCCAAACTGGTGAATACTGCCAATGTCGATATCCAGAGAGCCAAGCCCCTTCTGTACCCGTTCAAGGTAATCATCGTAACTCAGACTGACGCCGGCAAAGGGGATGAACAACCAGCGTTTGGCGGTCGTGGTCAGTGGCTGAATAAAGGGCAGGGCATGGGACAGGTAAGGTGTGTTGCCTTCTTTTGATGCGCTCAGCATCAGGGCGTTAATTGTCATTGTATTTCGGTGCTGTGATTAGTTGGAGTGTGAGTATGGCAGCAAAGTCAGGGCGGGTTCAACACTCCCACCCGCTCATCGTTAAGTCATGTTGAACCCGGCAGATTTAAGCTTGTATTAATAAAAACTTCCTAGACTGATCGGAAATTCTTGTTGACAGGAAAATAGTTGCGGTGGCAGGAGTTGAAATTCATTTCGGTCGCCCCCATCTCCTGAAATAAATTACTCTGGCACTTGTGTGCTCTACTAGGAGCTGTAATGAAGCGTGTATTCTTGTTGATTGTCACCAACCTGGCGGTTTTGCTGGTGGCGTCAATTGTCATGTCCCTGCTGGGTGTTAACACCAGTAGCATGGGAGGCCTGTTGGTGTTCGCTGCCATCTTTGGTTTCTCCGGGTCATTTATTTCGCTGGCGATGTCCAAGTGGATGGCGAAAAAAACCATGGGATTAATGGTAATTGAACACCCTCAGGACGGTCAGCAACGCTGGTTGGTCGATACGGTAGCCCGTCAGGCGCAGCGAGCGGGTGTCGCGATGCCTGAAGTGGCGATTTATGACTCACCGGAAATGAATGCCTTTGCTACCGGCCCAAGCAAAAACAACTCGCTGGTCGCCGTCAGTACCGGTTTACTGTACAGCATGAGTCCGGATGAAGTTGAGGCGGTACTGGCTCACGAAGTTAGCCACGTAGCCAATGGCGATATGGTGACGCTGACCCTGATCCAGGGCGTAGTGAACACCTTTGTGATTTTCGCAGCGCGGGTGGTGGCGCAGGCGATAAATACCTTCATCTCCAGCAATAATGAAGAAGGTGAGGGATTGGGTACGCTGGCCTATATGGGCGTTGTTTTCGTACTGGATATTCTGTTCGGCATTCTGGCATCTTTCATCGTGGCGTATTTCTCTCGGATCCGCGAATACCGCGCTGACGAAGGTGGTGCGCGTCTGGCCGGTAAAGAGAAGATGATTGCAGCACTGGAACGTCTGCGCAGTGGTCCGGAAGCTGGTGGTATGCCTGCTTCTATGTCCGCCTTCGGTATCAATGGCAAGCGCTCGGTTGCTGAACTGCTGATGAGCCACCCACCGCTGGAAAAGCGTATTGAGGCGCTGCGTCATCAGGCCTGATTGCCGGATTGTTTCAACAAAGGGAAGCATGTGACTTCCCTTTGTTTTTGCTTACCTCCCTACCAATCGTTGCATTGGTTTCTCACTTGTTAAACTTGCATGTAAGTGTTTGTTTTTATGAACTGGGGCACATTTTTCAAAATGTCGAATAGTTAAAATCGCGACGTTTGGAATGTTTGATACCACCCTGACGGGTCATTAAGTATCTTTTAAATATGTGATTATCCGGCCAGGAGTAGAAAGTCGCCTGACATGAGAACTTTCGCCCGGTCAGGTTGCCTTGGAGAATATATAGTGAGCAAATCCCTGTTGAGTGCACTGTTTGGTGCTGCTGTTGTCCTGTCTTCTTCTGCTTTCGCGGCAGATCAGACTCTGGCTGAATTCCACGCAGAAATGGGTGGTTGTGAAAGCTGCCACGCTGACGGTGCCAGTGCATCTGCCGATGGTGCGTTCGAGTTTGAACAGTGCCAATCCTGCCACGGTTCTCTGGCCGAAATGGATGACAACCACAAGGCACATGATGGTATGCTGATGTGTCAGGACTGTCACACTATCCATGACATGAATGTAGGCCAGAAGCCTACCTGTGATGCCTGTCATGACGATGGTCGTAAGTAATTTACGCAGCACCGAATAACAAAAACGTTGGCTTGATGCCGACGTTTTTGTTTGACCTTCTTTGAAATTACTGCGACAGCAGAATCTGCCGGCACGTCAGCACACTATCGCTAACTGTTACTCATCAGCTGCTTTGCCTGCAATGGGCTTTTTACCTGAGAACATCGCGGAAATAATACCGGGTTGATGGCGGCACTCGGTAATTATGGCGCCACTTATATGCAGCAGAACCAAGACCATCAACAGGTAGAAACCCCAGACATGGGCTTTACCCGTCCACTTCTTGTAAGGTGCAAGTGCCTGCTGTTGCTGCTTATCGACACCCGGCTCGAGATAGGGTTTGAGATCCGCCGGATTGGTATCAGGCGCAGCCAGAAAGCGTTGTATGCTTTTGCCAAAAGGCGGGAAGTAAATATCTGTCCCGGCACGGAACAAACCTGTTGCGCCCATGATGACAAGTAACACAAACAGGCACACGACCATAGGCTTACCCAGTGGGTTGTGGCCAAGATACTGGGGTGAGTGGCCGCTGCGCGTTTCACTCAGATACTCAGAAATGCCCCGGGGCGAATAGGCTCCCCTAAATATATCGCCAAAGCGCGCAAACCTCGTACCGACAAAGCCCCACAGAATTCTCAGCAGCAGGTTGGCGACAAACACATAGCCCACCAATGAATGAGCCTGTTTCAGCCCTATTTTGGCATCCAGCCCTGATATGCCCAGCTCAGGTTTGAACATCATCACCAAGCCCAGCAAACTCAGCCCCATGATGCACAGTGCATTTATCCAGTGAAACAGGCGGACGGAAAGATCCCAGGTCCTGATGTAGCGGATCTGTTGTTCATGAGAGGCTGTTGTAGTCATGATTTTACCCGGTTGTATGGTCAGAGCATCAGAATATCAGAAAATCTTTCGGTTAAAATGAGTATCCGCTGAAATGACTATTAAGGAAGGTGCGAACAAGTCTTCGCACCGCTCTGGCTTACGGGCAAATTCGAGTTCAAGGTATTCAGCTGCAGCAAGGCGGGTTGCCTTTCAAAGCACAATACCACAGCAATCGTGTTTGCCCGAAAGCCCGAAGGGAGAGGCTAACAGCCCTATCTGCTTGGTTGCAACTCTCGCTAAGGATTCAGGCCATTAACGTCGAGCTGCGTGGCGCATCTAGAGGCTGTCATTACTTACAGAGTACCCACAGGACTTATTCTCACCTTCCCTAATGTTGCCTAGTTTGTAATGTGATGAGGTTTAATAAAATTATTAAATATGAACTAGGGTCTGTTGACCTTTCATGGTTGAATTTTGCTCGCTCTAGACGCGCTTTAATCGCGACGCAAGGTATGCCGCCTAGTGGGCCTAAGCAAATACCTTGCAACAAAGAGTAAAGCGCGTATAGCCGAGCCCTTCGGGCAGCGTTTGTCATCGCTTTCTACTGCATTAACGCTCATTCATGTAGAACAACTACA
>JAJNAU010000077.1 GCA_021462625.1 Shewanella sp. | reverse complement strand
GTTTTTGAAAAGCAGTTCACCACGAAGCGCTCACTTCGCTCGCTACACAGAGGACACCAAGGGATAGCAAAGAAAAGCTTTTCTTCGTGGTTCAATCTTTCTCTTTCAAACGTAACGGAAACATACTAAGTGAACAGCATTGGAGCTAATCACCCCGGCTTTTATTACAAATCAGTGGCAATAGATCAGCTGTTGATAAGCTGCATTACCCGCTTTTCAGACACTGGAGCGCTGGTTCCCAACACTTGGGCGAAGAAGGAGACTCTGAGCTCCTCAATCAGCCAGCGAGCCTGCAGCAGGTGCTCAGGGACGGGCTGCATTCTAGGCACCTTGGCGCGCTGAGCTTCCAACGCTTGCTGCACCTTCTGAATAATCTGCATATGCAGGCGGTCACGCACCGGGTCTACCGGCAGTTTGTCCAGACGATTTTCAATGGCCTTTAGGTAACGCACCAGATCTGTCATACGTTGCCAGCCGGTCTGTGCCACAAAGCCCTTGAACACCAGGGCATCGAGCTGTGTTTGGATATCGCTCATGGCAAAGGCGATATCAAAACTGATCTTGCCCTTGAGGCGCTTCTTGATGGCATTGTACAAGGTCAATACCTGCTCGACCTTAAGCGCGATACCTTCTGCCGTTTCATTCAGGCTGGCGCGGACATAATCTTTGCCCAGCTCAAAGTCAGCTTCATTGCGGATATCCAGCTGCTTTTCATCCAAAAGCTGCTGCACCGCGGCATCAATAATATCGTCAATCAGCCACTGCACCTGTCCAAAGGGGTTAAAGTACATGGCCAGCTTGGCTTTGTTGGGCAGTGCCTGCTGCAGGTGTTTTACCGGCGATGGCATATTCAGCAGCAGCAGGCGGCGCAGACCCTGACGATGAACTTTTTCCGCTTCATATTCATCATCAAATAATTTGATCGCAACAGAGTCTTTATTGTCCACCAGGGCCGGGAAAGCTTTCACTTCATAATTGCCTTTGCGCTGCTGATACTGCTTGGGCAGGTTGCCAAAATTCCACTCGGTAATGGCTTCTTTCTCAATGCCCTTGTCGGCAATATTGCGAATGGCCTTAGCCACCACCCCCTGCAACTTGTCTTTCAACTTATTGATATCGCGGCCTTCGTCTATCACTTTCCCTTCTTCATCTTCCACCTTGAAATTCATTACCAGGTGTTTATCCAGCTGAGTCAGGTCAAAGTCTTCGCGGCTGATACGGGTACCCGTCATCCTCAGCAACTGTTTGCACAGGGCATCCATCAGGCTCGTATCAAAAGGCTTCATCGCTTGCACCGCCGCGCGACCATAATCCGGCGCTGGCACAAAATTACGTCTTAACGTCTTTGGCAGGGATTTAATCAGGGCGACGCACTTTTCTTCACGCAGGCCGGGAACCAGCCAATCAAAGCCTTCATCATCCAACTGATTCAACAGGGCAACTGGCACATGTACCGAGACGCCATCATCATTGGCAGACGGCTCAAAGTGATAGCTCAGGGGCAGCTTAAGGTTGCCCTTGTGCCAGTCATCGGGAAAATCCAATGCGGAGATATGGTCGCCGCTGCGCTTCATCAGCAGTTCTGGATCGAAGTTTAAAAGCTCAGGATTCTTACGCTTTTGCTCTTTCCACCAGCGCATAAACTTGGGTGCGTTGTAGATACCCTGAGGCAGACGCTCATCGTAAAAGTCCACCAGCACATCTTCATCCACCAGAATGTCGCGGCGGCGGGACTTGTGCTCCAGCTCCTCAACATCTTCCAGCAGCATACGGTTATGGTGGAAGAAGACCTCATTGGTCTTCAGCTGTCCTTCAGCCAGGGCGCTGCGAATAAAGATGGCTCTGGCTTCCACGGGATCGATAGGGCCAAACTGCACCCGGCGACGGTTAACTATGGTCAGGCCATAGAGCACCTGATTTTCGAACGCCACCACACTACCCTGCTTGGCTTCAAAGTGTGGCTCGCTGTGGTTTTTCTTCACCAGATGGGCAGCCAGCGACTCCAGCCACTCGGGGTTGATTTTGGCGCAGCAGCGGGCAAACAAACGGGAGGTTTCAGTCAACTCGGCGGCCATAATCCACTTAGGGCCTTTTTTGGCTAAAGGTGAACCCGGGAATACAAAGAACTTACGGTTGCGGGCCCCTAGGTATTCGTTGTTTTCCAGCTTAAAGCCCACATGGCTCAAAAGACCAGACAGCAGCGCCTGATGCAGGTTGTCATATTCCGCAGGCGTATCGTTCAGCTTCCACTTCAGGTCGTGCACCGCCTGCCGCAGCTGGGTATATAAATCCTGCCACTCGCGCACACGCAAATAGGCTAGGTATTCCTGTTTACAGTTTTTGCGGAACTGACTGGCAGACAGCTCATGGCGCTTACTCTTTAAGTGATCCCAGAGTTTTACCCAGGAAACAAAATCCGATTCTTTGTCGGTAAAGCGGCTGTGAGCCTCATCGGCGGCCTGCTTCTTATCCAGTGGACGCTCGCGCGGGTTCTGAATCGACAAACCTGAGGTGATCACCAGCGCTTCATGCAGACACCCCTTGCTGTTGGCTTCCACCACCATACGGGCCAAACGCGGATCCACCGGGATTTGCGACAGCTGACGACCAAGCTGAGTCAGTTGCAACCTGCCCTTATGGTTCTCAACCGCCTGCAGCTCTTGCAAAAGCAGGAAGCCATCTTTGATGTTGCGGGGATCCGGCGGCTGAATGAAAGGGAACCCACTGATGTCGCCCAAACCAATGGAGAGCATCTGCAAAATCACCGATGCCAGGTTGGTGCGCAGGATCTCAGGATCGGTAAATTCAGGGCGACCTAAAAAGTCCTGCTCGTCATACAGGCGGATACAGATACCCGGCCCCACCCGGCCGCACCGACCCTGTCGCTGGTTGGCGCTGGCCTGAGATACCGGCTCAATGGGCAGGCGCTGCACCTTGGTGCGGTAACTGTAGCGGCTGATGCGGGCGGTACCCGGGTCAATCACATAACGGATCCCCGGCACGGTGAGCGAGGTTTCCGCCACGTTAGTAGAGAGTACAATACGACGGCCTGCGTGGCTTTGGAATACCCGGGATTGCTCGCCGTAAGACAAACGCGCGTATAGAGGCAGCACTTCAGTATCCCGGTAATTACGGCGATTGAGCTGCTCGGCGGTGTCGCGGAT
Organism: Shewanella sp.; assembly: GCA_021462625.1. Taxonomy (GTDB): domain Bacteria; phylum Pseudomonadota; class Gammaproteobacteria; order Enterobacterales; family Shewanellaceae; genus Shewanella. The sequence continues at coordinate 12,375 of JAJNAU010000077.1, read as the reverse complement.
CTCCCGCTCGCCATTCATAAAGATCAGGATATCACCCGGATCTTCCGCCATCAGCTCTTCCACCGCCGCGAAGATACCGTCCATCAGGTCCAGATCGGCATCATTTTCCTGCAAAAGCGGTCGATAACGGGTTTCCACCGGATAGGTGCGGCCGGAGACTTCAATCACAGGCGCATCATTGAAGTGTTTTGAGAATCTGTCGACGTCGATAGTCGCCGAGGTGATGATCACCTTGAGATCCGGGCGCTTGGGCAGCACCTGCTTGAGATAGCCAAGAATAAAGTCAATGTTGAGGCTGCGCTCGTGGGCCTCATCGATAATGATGGTGTCGTACTGATCGAGAAACTTGTCTGAAGTCAGTTCAGCCAGCAAGATACCGTCTGTCATCAGCTTGATATAGGAGTCCGGTTTGATGGCATCGGCAAAACGCACCTTAAAGCCCACCGCCTCACCCAGCGGGCTTTTCAGCTCCTCCGCGACCCGACTAGCGACAGAGCGCGCCGCCAGACGCCGCGGCTGGGTGTGACCAATCAGGCCGCGGGAGCCAAGGCCCAGATCCAGACAGATCTTGGGTAGCTGAGTGGTTTTACCTGAGCCGGTTTCACCGGCTACAATCACCACCTGATGATTCATAATGGCGCTGGCGATTTCTTCCCGCTTTTGCGATACCGGCAGGTTATCCGGATACTTGATCTCAGGGCGATTTTGCAGACGCTCTGTGACCTTTTCCAGCGCCAGTTGGGCACGCTCTTCAAGCGCAGCCAGCGCAGCGGCCTTTTTCTGTGGATCGCCCTCTTTGTTCAGCCGGAACAGCCGACGCCGGATATAAGAGACATCAAGTTGAAAACACTGGGCTAGAAATTCCCTGGACAGGGGATGAAGAACCGGACGCAAAACCAAATTCCACTACAAACACAAAGTGGCGAGATCCTAACAACTTGTGCCGCCAATTGGTATCACAAACACAGGCGCAGTGCGATACGCGGGTGAAAATTGCGGCAATAATGAAGCCCGCGGTCAATCCAGCGGACTTTCACTGCAATAATAGCTTTTCAGATCTGGCTCTGGTAGCACTGCTGCATATACAGATTCATCGCCTTCAACACATTACTGCGGCTGATGGTGCCCAGCACTTTGCCCTCATCCACCACAGGGTAAATTTTGGGTTTCAGTCCCAGCATCTGCTCTGCCAGTTTCAACATACTCTCCTGCGGGCTGACTGACAGCACATCGGTGCGCATGATATCAGCAACCTTTGCCGTCAAATCACAGTGATAGCTGCTTTTGAGCATCACAGATAAACAGTCCTGCTCGGATAAAAAACCCACCAGCATACCTTTGGCATCGACCACAGGAGCCCCTATGTTTTTGTGGGTCATCAGCTTTTCAACTGCCGTAGCCATCGACATTTCCGGGCGCAACAGTACCGCCTGTCTATCCATATGGTCACCAATTTTAATAGAATCCATCTCTCTCCCCCTCAGTTAAGGTGTCACGGTTACAGGCGTGCCCTTTGGTAAAGGTGAATTCACCCTGGCACTCCCCGGCTGACGATATTGACTCACTCAGTCAACTATAAGTGTAACCAAGACAGCCGGGATCACATCGACTTCCAGATCATCACCTGAGCCGGTTCATCGTTGCGCATGGTCGCTCGGTACATACCTTCAGTATTGAATGGCGTGGCGATATTGCCGCGGCCGTCGATGGCAATCACACCACCGCTACCTCCTGCGGTGATAAGCCGTTGATTAATTACCTCATCTGCCGCCTGGATGATAGACTTATCCTGATATTTGACCCGGGCGCAGATATCCCCGGCCACATGGTAACGGATGAAGTATTCACCATGGCCCGTGGCCGACACTGCACAGACGTTGTTTTCCGCATAGGTACCGGCACCGATAACAGGCGAGTCGCCAATACGCCCATAGCGTTTTGCCGTCATGCCGCCGGTAGAGGTGCCAGCCGCCAGATTGCCGTGTTTATCCAGCGCCACAGCTCCCACAGTACCAAATTTGTACTCAAGATCCAGAGCCATCAAACTGGCCTGATGGTCTTGACTGACCGGTTCCTGCTCGGCCAGTTTCTGCCTGACTTTTAACAGCTGTTCATAGCGCGCCTGGGTATCAAAATATTCCTGAGCCACCAGACTGTAATTACGGGTCAGGGCAAACTCTTCCGCCCCCTCCCCGGTGAGCATCACATGGGAAGAATGATTCAACACATCCAGCGCCAGATTGATGGGGTTCTTAATGTGTTTCACGCCAGCCACCGCACCGGCATTCAGGGTTTTGCCATCCATGATGGAGGCATCGAGTTCATGCCCGCCATCAAAGGTATAGACAGCACCTTTACCAGCATTGAATAACGGACTGTCCTCCAGCACATTGATGGCAACACGTACCGCTTCAAGACTATCCCCCCCGGACGCCAGCACCGCATGTCCCTGTTCGACGGCCTGTCTGAGCTTGTCTTTATAGGCTTTAATCTGCTGAGGCGTCAGATTAGCTTTGGAGATGGTCCCCGCGCCGCCATGAATGGCGATGCCAAAGGGCTTTTGCGGCTCTTGGGCCAACGTCTGGGTACTGAGCGTCAACAGGGCGACAACGGACAGGGCGGTTTTTTTCACTGTATTTATTCCTTGGTTACTCGGCCCAGCATGAATTTTTGTTCATTCCCGGGCGCAGGGATCGCCGCTGCCGCGACGATAAAGATTTCTTTGTAGTCATTTACTTGTTTGATTGCAATCACCTACTTGTCAGCACATGACATTGCGGTAACAATTAGAAGCAGATATTACAACTACCATCGTTGGACTCCCACACCTCAATGCTGAGCACTTCAAACAGACCTGCATACCTGCTGTTATTGCTGGTCTTATTGCTGCCCCTGACCGTGCAGGCCAAGAGCAAAACCGATCCCTTGCTCGCCCTGACAATCAGCGGGGTGGACGAAGCGCTGTCGCGAAATATCTCGGCCCATTTGGGCAGTTTGCCGGAAACTGAAGCCCAGCGAAGAGCCTTTCTGTTCAGTGTGCAAGACAATGTTACCGCAGCGCTGGAGTCGATGGGTTACTACCATGGTGAGATTGAGCGGCATCTGGAACGCACCGATAAAGCGCCCTGGCTGCTGAGTATCAATGTCACTCCCGGGCCTGCCGTGCGCCTGCTTTGGGTGGACATACAGGTGGATGGGCAACTGCGTAACTCTCCGGAATTTGAAAAGTGGATAAGCAGTATCAGGATGCTACCCGGTGATATTCTCAATCAAGGCGTGTATGAAGATGCCAAATCCCAGTTGCAGGCATTGGCACTGGCGCAGGGCTATTTCAACGCCAGATATGTGACCTCGCGGATCACAGTTAACCGGGATCTTAACCAGGCAACAGTGATGCTGCACCTGAATTCAGGCAGTCGTTATCACTTTGGCGCCATTCACTTTGAAGGTTCAGATTTACGATCTTCACTGCTGGAGCAATTGATCCCGTTCCAGCCCCATGCCCCCTATTCGACTCAGCATGTCGGCAACCTCAACCGGGAACTGCTGGATACCGGTTATTTTTCCAATATCAAGGTCCTGCCCCTAATCGAGCAGGCGAAAAACACTCAGGTGCCGGTCAGTGTGCAATTGACACCCAAACCCGCCAACACCATTGACCTAGGTGTGGGTATGGAGCTTGGCAATACCTCAGATAACAAACCCGAGCCCAAGGCCAGCATCACCTGGCGCACGCCCCAAGTCAACAGTCTGGGTCACAGCCAGAAAACCACCATCGAATGGTCACGGGACTCTCTGGCTCAGGACAACTACCGCTTTCAAAGCACCTATACCATTCCCCTGAGTCATCCGCTGGATGACAAATTGCAAATCAAGCTTGGGTTAGTCAAAGAAAGCTACGGTGTCGTGCAGGTTTACGACCCGAAAGCCAGCAACTTTGATACCACTGGTCAGCTGGAGTCCACCAAAAGCTTCGTAGAGCTCCTGCGTCAGCAAAAAATCGTCAACAACTGGCTGCTCGGTTACTCGGTACAGGGACTGCGGGAGTCCTACACCCAATCGGAGGAACACTATGATCCCAGCTATGTGCTGTTCGGTGCCGGTATACAGAAAACCGTTCGCGGTGATAACAGTCTCGATCCCAAATCCGGTCACAGAAGCACCTACACATTCCAGTATGGTGACCCCAATCTGGGCTCCGAAATTCGTCTGACCAAATTGCAGGCCAGTTACCTGTGGGTGGACACCTTCCTCACTAAACACAGATTCGTCACCCGCCTTGATTTGGGGATCAATCTGGTCCCGGATGCCTATCTGGCACTGGTTCCTCCCTCACTGCGTTTCTTCGCCGGCGGTGATAACAGTATCCGCGGCTATGGCTATCAGGAGCTGGGGCCAACTATAGATACGGTCACCCCGAAAGGGATCCTCAGAGAAGTCATCGGGGGCCGCTATCTGGCCGTGGGCAGCCTGGAATATCAATATTATCTGACGCCCAGTTGGCGTATTGCCGCCTTTATTGATGCCGGTAACGCCTTTGACAAGAACAAGTTCAAGCCAGTTGTCTCCGTTGGTCCGGGCATTCACTGGATCTCTCCGGTCGGCCCTATCAAGTTGGATATTGGTTTTGGTCTGAATAAAACCGAAACCCATGATCGCAGCTGGCGCATTCACCTGACCATGGGGACAGTGCTCTGATGACAGACAAACACTCATCAGCGGCGCAGGAAAAAGCCATACTGCCTCAGCGTCAACCCCGCAGTTTGCCACTGCGTATATTGCGCAACAGTATAAGGGTTATTGTGTATCTGCCCTTGCTGCTATTGGTGGTGCTGGCACTGCTTATCGGCACGTCGTTTGGCAGCAGAATATCGGTCATGCTGGCCGATGCATTTGTGCCCAATCTTGAGATCAGTTATCACAGTGGTCGTCTGAATAAAGATTTGACCCTGGCTGAAGCCCACTGGTCGATGGATGGCATTAATGTCCATGCGACTGATCTACATCTGGCCTGGTTTCCTGCCTGCCTAGTGCACAGGCAGCTGTGTGTTAACCAGCTGACAGCTTCTTCGGTGTCCGTGGACATTGATACCAATCTGCTGTCCACTGGCGGCGATAAGCCGAAACCTGAGACGGATGATTCAGCACCCGATACACCGCTGGAACTGCCCTTCACCATCAGCCTAAATAACAGTGACCTGAGACAGGTTAAAGTCAGGGTCAATGACATGCATTTCAATGCTGATGCACTCAGCGCAGCAGCAGACTGGCCAACTTCCGGGATCCGGGTTCACAAACTCAATACTAAAGGGCTATTGGTTGACATTCCCCTTGGCTTAGACGATTCACCCAAAAAAGTCGGTAAGCAGCCCCCCCCCACCCCGACAAAGCAACACGATGCAGCTGACTGGGCCATGGCACACCTGCCCAAGGCATACAACCCGGTACCTGTGACTGTTGAAGATCTGCAGCTACAGGAAAGCACGCTGATCCTAGGGACCCGTACAGACAAATTCAGCGAGTTGAGTCTGAAAGGTGACTATCTGGGGACGGATATCCATGTGCAGCAATTGCATGCGGTTCACACGATGGGCAGTTTGTCGCTGAAGGGCAATATCCGACTGGATGAGCATTACCCCATGGCGCTCAGCGCTCAAGCGCAGCTTAAGCCAAATAGCCTGCTCAAAGGACTCGGCCGTGAAGCACTTAAACTCAACATTCATGGCGATTTTGCCGATCTTAAACTGCAGGCACAGGGTCAGGGAGACACAGAGTTTACCTTGTCCGCCGGGGCTGCACTGGCCAATCCACAACTGCCCTATCAGCTGGAGCTGTCGGCCGACGCCCTCAGGTGGCCCCTGAATGCACCTGAATATCAGGGACGCAGGCTCAATCTGCAGTCCAGTGGCGATTTAATCCGACAGTCGGCTGTGGTATCCGGCGATATCCTGACCCCTTATTATCCTCAGGCGCAATTCGCATCTGAGCTGAGTCACACAGGTTCGCAGCTCACCCTGAAACACCTGCAACTGGTGGCTGGTGAGTCGTCTTTGCACCTGTCCGGCAATATTGATTATGGCCTGCTCAACGCGAACCGTCCCTTACAGCTTGACTGGAATGTCGCCCTCAATGGCAAGCAACTCGATCCGAGCCTGGTCATTTTGCCTGGCGATAACCCACTGCCCAAAGGCAGGATCACGGCAGACATTGTCAGTGCCGGTAAGCTCAGCGGCAAAGACTGGCAAATCCGGCTACCCAACTTGTTACTCTACGGTTTACTGGATGGCTATCCTTTGGATCTGTCCGGCGGGCTGTCCGTTGACAGCAAACTACATTTTGATGCCAATGCCCTCAAACTCAGTGCACTGGGCGCGAGCCTGACGGCTGATGGCAGCACCGGAGAAAACTGGGACTTGAACGGACAGCTTATGGTCCCGGATCTGTCACCCTGGATGAAGGATGCCAAAGGCAGTATCAAGGCTGATTTAAAGGTAACAGGCAAAGAGGATGATCCCCGCCTGACACTGGATGGTGAAATGAACCAGGTCGGGCTGAACGATATTGAAGTGTCCCGTCTGGCGATAAATGGCTGGCTGGATCTGCACGGCCAGCATGACTACAACCTGGCTGTCGGCGGTGAGTCGCTGAGTTTCGATGCTAACACTATCAAAACCCTAACGCTCCGGAGTCAGGGCAATCTTAATCAGCAGCAATTATCACTCACGACCCAGGGCGATCTGCATCTCGACACCCGTATCGATAGCCAATATGACGATAAAAAACAAAATCTTGCCGCTGATATCAGTAAATTGAATATGGCTACCTTGCTGGGCCAATGGCAGCTGGACAAACCGGTATCAGTAAACTGGAACATCGCGCAGCACAAAGGACAGATATCCCCTTTCTGTCTGCTCGGTCAGGACAACCAACTGTGCCTGGAAGAAACCGCGCTTATCGGCAACAAAGGACAGGCTGCAGTCAGCTTTAAAGGCGATCCAGGTGCCATTGCAGCGCCTTTGATGCCCCCCCAGCTGAAATGGCATGGACCTGTTATGCTCGACAGCCGGATATTCTGGCAACCCGGCAGCCGACCCAGTGCCAACATACTGCTACAACTGATGCCCGGCAGCATTACTGTCACCCGCAAAGAACAGCCTCCTGCCACGGTTGAATACCATGGCGGCCAGGTTGCGAGTTTACTGAAAGATGACCTGCTGACACTCAATGCCGAGGTAGATGCAGGTTCCCTGGCAGCACTGTCCAGCAGGCTGCAGATCAGTGTTCAACCAGACAGAAAACTCAGCGGCAATATCCGCATCGATCACTTGCAACTTGCAGGCTTACAGGTATTCACGCCGCAAATCGAAACCCTGAGCGGTAAGCTTGCCAGTGACATTGCGTTGTCCGGCAGTCTCAGTCGGCCCAGGATCGAAGGTAAATTGACCCTGAGCAAAGGCTCATTTGCTGCAGCGGCCAACCCAACACTGATGGAAGATGTTAATCTGGCAGTGAATTTTGGTGGTCAACAGGTGGCGCTGAGCGGAGATTGGCGAATGGGCAAAGGCATGGGTCGGCTCGGTGGCGAACTGAACTGGCAACAGGGCAAGGCCAATGGCACTGTCACCATCAAAGGTGACAATCTTGAGGTGATTGCCCCGCCAGTGGCCATCGTCCGAGTATCCCCGGATTTAACCATAGCGCTGAGCCCCAATGCCACCCATGTGACCGGCAACATCACAGTACCCGACGGCGATATCAAAATAGTGCAGATGGCAGCAGGTGGCGTGCCGTTGTCATCCGACGTAGTATTTCAGGACTCCATCTCCGAGGCGGCGGTAAAATCCAAGCCCTATCCCATTAGTGCGGATCTGAATATTAAGGTGGCAGACCAGGTCAGTATCAGCGGTATGGGACTCAGTGGCAATCTGGCCGGTACGCTGACACTGCAACAGCAACCATCCCGCCCGCCACTGTTATTTGGCGAGGTGCAGGTAGTGAATGGCGCTTATCGCTTCCTTGGACAACGACTGCAAATCAGTACCGGCGAACTGCAATTTGTCGGACCGGTCGCCGAGCCCAACCTGAATATTGAAGCCGTGCGGCTCATCAAGGATGAAAATGGCGATGTGACGGCGGGGATCCGTGTGACCGGAACGCCTGCCAGACCTCAGGTCACGCTGTTTTCCAATCCGGCGATGGAGCAGGCCGAGATCCTGTCTTACATCATCAAAGGCAGTGGCTTTAACGGTAAGCAGCAAAATGATGCATTGATGATGAGCGCCGCCCTGACCCTGAGTAACCAGTTAGCTGATGGTGCCATTGGCAATATTGGCAATGCCGCCACCAGTCTGGCTGAAAAAATTGGCATTTCAGATATTCAACTGGATGCCAACGATGACGGCAAAGTGGCGATCAGCGGCTATATAGGTGACAGGCTCATGGTGAAATACGGTATCGGGGTATTCAACCCGGGTTATGAGCTAACGGTTCGCTATTATCTGTTAACCCGACTGTACCTTGAAGCCGTATCCGGCACACTGGATCAGTCACTGGACCTTTACTACAGCTTTGATCTGAATTGATCGACCGATCTCAGCCATCAGGTTGGTGAGAGTGAAAGTCACCTCATCAACCCTCAGCCAGTTAAAGCCGATTATCGAGACAGAATGGCTTGACTTGGCAACAGGAAAACTGTTGTTCCTAGCGATCAGACTAAGCTGGGGCTATTCACTGTATATGCACAGAAGTGAACCTGATACTGCAGGTATCTGGTTTGCTGCAAAGACAAAAAAGGCGCCATCAAGGCGCCTTTTTTGTGAAATTCGTATTAAGCGTATACGAAATCAACGTGCTCGATCATAGGCTTGAACACGTGACGCTGCATAGCTTGAGCGCGAACTTTAACTTCTTTACCGTCCAGAACGATGGTCAGTTCAGAAGTGTAGAAATCATCGTTAGCCTGGATGTTGATGATGTCTTTGTGTTCGAAAGCAATAGATACAGCTGCTTTGCCAACACCGTAGATGATAGCTGGAACTTTACCCTCACGACGCAGGCGGCGGCTCGAACCTTTCCCCAAGTCAGTACGGGTTTGTGCTTCGATAGTGTAAGACATTGTGTTTCTCACTTAAGTCAAATGTAAAAACGTGTCGGCATTTTCGACCAATACCGACCCAAATAAAGCGCGCGAATACTAGCACAGCCCTATGCACCATACAAGTGGAACGCTACCAATACCTGACAGGACCGCAATCAATATGAACAAAATCACTGGCCGGGTAGTACCCCACCCCTCCGGCTTTGAGCGATTTTGCCGCATCCCGCAGGCTGGCCAGTTTTACTCCGGGCATGCGGATATCCACCGCCATGCCTTTCATATGGTAACTGTGTTTGGCAACACCGTTGCTGCGGGCAGCGAGCATGGCATTGGTGTGAGGAGAGCGATAACCCGAGAGAATTTCAAATTCGCCGTCTTTGGCCAGTTTCAACTGTAAGCGATGTAAAATATCAAATACCCGGGTATCGATAGGCGCCACTAGGTTGTCCCTGTGATCCCGCAACACGTAGTTGAATTTATCCAGCGCGCCCTGCTGATAGGCACCATCTAGCCAGTAGTCAGCCTGATACCTGTCACCGGTATGCAGATTGACCATATTTAAAAAGCGACTGCCGGTAGTGGAGCGACTGGCGTGGGCACGGCTGGGGAGGACGGAAAATAACGCGGCGCTTCCCAAAAACTTAAGCGCCATTCTTCTGGAATGACAAACAGATTGCAAACAACACCCCGAGTAATTTTCCACCACAACTGGCACACAAATTATCGACAAGCAGGCTTTTTCGCAAGTTAATTACACTAAATTATACTTTTTGGGCGGAATATATCTCTAATTAGGGAGTATTTGTGTACGCTGCTGCAGACAAGCCTGTGGAGCCTGATGGCTGTTTACGGTAGATATCACTGCGGAACTGAGCATTGTCAGGCCCCTGCATCCAAGCCGTCCAATACACCAGATGGATAGGCAGTACATCGTCAAGGGCGAACCACTGTGTTTGCAAGCCGGGATCGTTCACCAACTCTACCCAAGTCTGTTTGTCCGTCACCAGGTTGGCCGCAATCCAGTTGGCCAGCGCATCGACCCGCTCCACCCGAATACAGCCGGACGACAAAGCCCTGTCTGCTTGGGAAAACAGGTGCTTATCCGGGGTGTCGTGCAGATACACGCTGAAGTCGTTGGCAAAATGGAATTTATACCGCCCCAAAGCATTATCTTCACCCGGTCTTTGTACCAGTCGGTAGGGAAAGCGCGACATGGCCAATTGTTGCCACTCTTCAGCGGTATGCTCCAACTTGTTGCCCTGGTAATCGTATGCATCAAATCCTTTGGTGGAAATATAGCTGCCGTCATTGAGGATCTTGGGGCGGATATCTCGGTACGTCAGCTTTCTGGGTACGCGCCAACTGGGGTTAATCACCAGATTACTGATCTGACTTTGCATAACAGGTGTCTGCCGGTAACGACTGCCGACAATCACCCGTGAATGAAGTCTCAGCAGGCCATCATCCACCAACTGCATTTCATAGGCGGGAATATTCACCAGCAGATATCTGTCACCGAGGGATGACAGGTATTTAAACCTGTCGATAAAATTTCGTGCCAGCAACTGCGCCCGTCTTTCCGGCGCCATATTCAGCCAGGTCTGAGTTCGCGGGCCAACCACAGCATCCATCTCCAGGCCATGTCGTTGCTGAAATCTGAGCACAGCTTGTCTCAGCGTTTCATCATAGTGCCTGCCACCCTGCCAGCTTTCATGTAAATCTCCCAGCGCTTTCAATCTGTCGGCCAAAATCCGGACCTGTGGATGCTGATCCCCGGGTCTCAACCAAACATCCCGGGACAATTGTGGCCAGTCACTGCTTGCCTGCAGCCAGTCCAGGTAGCGAACCCGATTTATCACCCAAAGATAGTCTCTGGCCCTTGGCTCTATCGCCAATACCCTTTGCAGGCGGTCACCAGTGGCAGAAGTGAGTTGCACTCCCTGTTGCTGCCAATACAGGCTGATGTCCATCAGAATGTCGTCGAAGTGAGCGAGTTTGTCGTTTTGACTGGAACTGAGGTAAAGCTGGTAATAGCCGGCGAATTTGGGGTCATCTCCAGCCAGCGACAGCAGCCTGAGGTGGCGCTCAAAATAATCCAGCGCCCTTCTGTCATCGGCGAGCACCGGCGAGATAAGCAGTAATGTCGTCAACAACAGACCTGTGAGTCTCATATCTTGGCTCCGGCGGAAGTGAGTTCGGCGACAGGAACAACAGCATTAATTATGGCAGAAGCTCGGAGTACTCACAAAATAAGCAGCATTATTCCTGCAACAGCAGCTAAAACAATATTTAAAACCAGGCGATATGAGTCAGGTAGAGATTTTATTGCTTGCTGGAGAATTGTGCAGTCAGACGCTCAGAGGTGTGCTTTATCAGCCATAGCTGTTATAAATTGCCGTTTTTCACGGGCAAATTGGCGATGAACAAAAAACAATTGGCTCAGGCCATGGCACGCAAGCTGGAATCTTCCGAAGCCAAAACCAAGCCGCAACTGGATGACATTTTGCAGCAACTGCACAAGGCGTTGTCCGAAGGTGAAAAAATCTACCTGCCGCAATTCGGCACTTTTGAACTGAGATACCACCTACCCAAAACCGGACGCAATCCCCGCACAGGCGAAGCCATCGAAATCGACGGCTATAACCAGCCGAGCTTTAAGCCCGCCCCAGCGCTTAACCAGTTGTTAAACAATTAAAAAAAGCGCCCGTGGGCGCTTTTCTATGGATAACCCTTATCAAGCTTCCAACATCTCCAGCACTATCGCCTCCGAATTGTGAGCTAATACCGTTTTGACCACTTCATAGGACTTCTGAGCATTGACATCGACCTTGTCTGACATAGTCCGGTTCACTGCGACAGGCACCTGATACCTATTTACCACCTGAGCCACTGCGGCACCTTCTACAACATGTAAACAGGCATTCCTGACAGGCCCTGATTTGCTTAACCCAATATAAGATTTTGCCTTTCAGTTCAGGTAAAGGCAGGCCAGGATCCCACTTTAAATTGAACTTTTCATCACTGTTGTGATCTGATCTTTCTTGTCATCAACAGATTGAATCAAATGACGCCTATGGAACATCTGGAAACCCTATCAGACCCTCGGGACCGTAACGCATTGAATATTCTCAGGCAGCACAATGGGATAAAAGATAGCCTTGCCAGTAATACCAATCCGCATAGGAGTTTAGTCACTCAGCGAGAATTTAAAGGTGTGAAGACAATCAGAGCAATCGAAGGTCTATCGGGATAAATCAAGAGGGCTCTGGGCAGTATGC